>WLPU01000015.1 GCA_009698615.1 Actinomycetota bacterium
CCTACGTTGCCGGTCACAGGGTCGGCGCGGAAATCGATTTCTCATTCGGATGCATCCGTTGCCGGCTTCACTTTGCTCTTGGGGCTCAGGCCAGATCCAATGGCTCAAAGATTAAGACACCACACAGTTTTATTTCCGGAAAATTATGATGCCGAATTTGATGCCATCTTCAAAGAAGGCAAACCAGTAGATAACCCGACTATCTATATCTGCGCACCCCATGATGAAACGATGGTGGCACAGAGCGGATACGAAAGTTGGTCGGTCCTTGTCAATGCACCAGCTCACTCCACAAGCGGATTCGGGTGGGATTGGAACGATGAGAAATTTGTTCGTGATTACGGTGCAAAAATAATTTCGCAGATCGAATCACGAGGCATAAACATCCGTGATCGTCTGGAAGTATTAGAGCTTCGTACACCCGCCGATTTAGAGCGAACCGTTCGAGCCCCTGGTGGTTCTATTTATGGCACATCGAGTAATGGTCCCCGAGCCGCATTCCGGCGAGCCCGCAATAGTTCACCGCTGGCTGGATTATTTTGTGTCGGTGGTTCGGCTCATCCAGGTGGCGGGCTTCCCCTGGTTGGAATCAGCGCAGAGATTGTGGCTAATGCAATTTCGAAAAAGCAAAACGCAAAACCAAAATAAAGCTCAAGCCCTGTAAAAACACCAAGGCAATCAGTAACGGTAAGGAAAAAGCATGTGGAACAATCAGTGCACAGAATAAAAAACTTGCCCTGACTGGGCGTTCGGCTGGAGTTACTACCCCTACTTCCTTTACCCCCGCAGCAGAAAGTCGTGCACGTGCATACTCTTGAATTGCAGCCACTGTCGCTGCCGCCAAGATCCACAGCAATGGAATTCCAATTCGGTAAAAAGCAATCGCCCAACATATTTCCGAGATTCGATCCGCAATTGCATCCCAGATTGCACCTCTAGAACTCACTCTCTTTTGAATGATTGCGACGCTTCCATCGACTCCATCAAAAATCAACGACAACGCCAAAAAGGGAACAGACCACAAATGTGGCGAGACAATGGCAGTTGCGACTGCTGACACCACGCCGAGCAGCGTCAGAGAATTTGGAGTAATCCTAAGGAAAGTGCACACTCGGGCACACCTAAAAGAAACTGCTAACCATAGGCCGACAATTCCTGATGTGTCAGCATTGCCGTGCATTGAACTCCATTGCAATTTGAATCCTTCTAACTCCAACGTCATCGAGCAATTCCTAAATTTGCATAGATCTCTTGCGTAGCACTCGAAGAATTCATCGTGTAAAAATGCAAGCCAGGTGCACCAGCAGCAAGAAGGTCTTGGCCCAATTGTGTTGCAATTTCAATTCCTAGCGCTCTTACGGCATTGGCATCTGATTCGACCGCTTGAAATCTTTGTAGAACTTTCGCTGGGATGGGAGTGCCAGTTAATTCAGACATTCTGACTAACTGCTTCACGTTCCCAACTGGCAAAATGCCGGGGATAATAGGAAGGTTCGACCCGCGCTCTCTGAGTCGATCCACCAGGGCGCTCCAGCGTGAAGCGTCAAAGAAAAATTGCGTTGTGGCGAAACTTGCTCCAAGTTCCTCCTTGCGAACAAGTACATTGACATCGAGGTCAAAATCTCCGTGAGATGCAGGATGTCCATCAGGGAATGCAGCCACTCCAATTGTGAAATCTCCAAACTCCGCTGCCAGGGCTACAAGTTCGTCTGCGTGGTTGAGTCCACCAGGAGTTGAAACCCAAGGGGTGCTCGGTCCCCCAGTTGGATCTCCGCGAAGGGCCATAATCGATTTGATTCCTGCATCGCGATAATGTGTCAAGATTTCTAAAATTTGATCCCTCGTCGAACCAACGCAGGTCAGATGTGCAACAGTTGGAATTTTTGTACGGGCGGTAATTTCTTTGGTAATTCGAATAGTTCTGTCACGAGTGGATCCACCAGCCCCATATGTCACGGAAATAAAGTCAGGAGCGGTGGATTTTAACGAATCCATAGCCGACCACAAGCGGGCTTCCCCTTCGGCATCCTTAGGAGGGAAGAACTCAAAGGAGAAAGTAGACCTAGCCATCATCTTCCTTTCGCCGAGTAACGAGAGTGAGGGTACCGTTACCACGTGAGCCAAGAACCGCAGCGCGCCTTAGCCGATTTTAGAATTCGTATCCAGGGCCACCTCACCGACTACCTTGCACAACAAACCCAATATCTCGGTGACATCGGCAGTGAGCTAATTCCTGTCGCCGAAGCAATAAACTCCTTTTTGCTCGATGGAGGCAAGAGGCTGCGCCCATTATTTGCTTACGCAGCATATTTAGCTGCAGGCGGTAGCGATGATGACCACGTGATTCGAGCTGTTGCAAGTTTAGAACTTCTGCAGGCATGCGCTCTGATTCACGATGATTTAATGGATGCTTCAGACACTCGACGCAATAAGCCCTCTATGCATCGTCACTTTGAAAATATCCACGCTACAGATGATCTCTCGGGATCGGCTTCTACCTATGGCGCTTCTACTGCGATCTTGCTGGGTGATTTGGCGTTGGTCTGGTCTGATCAGATGCTGCATGCTTCTGGGATTTCAGATGCGGCGCTTCTGCGTTCGCTCGTTCTTCATGATGAAATGCGTATCGAACTCATGGCCGGTCAATTCTTAGACATCCACGAACAAGCACTCACAAGTACAAGCGTTGCTCGGTCTTTGAAAATAGCCCGATACAAATCTGGTAAATACACGATCGAGCGACCATTGCATCTCGGTGTGCACTTGGCGATAGCTGATCCCCAAAAAAGAAAAATATATCTTGATATTTTCTCCGAGTTTGGCCTGCCGCTAGGTGAAGCTTTTCAACTTCGTGACGACTTATTGGGCGTTTTTGGTGATCCCACAACTACTGGCAAACCCGCAGGAGATGATCTTCGAGAAGGTAAACGGACAGTGTTGATGGCAATGACACATGATCGGGCCGATGCGCGCCAAGAGGGCGTCATAGCAAGATACTTTGGTGAATCTGACTTAGATTCGCACGGAGTGGATGCACTTCGCACTGTGATATCTGATACTGGCGCACGAGAACATGTCGAAGATCTCATTGAAAAACTCACTCTCACCGCGCTAGATGCCTTAGGTCGTGATGAAATTGATGCCTCTGCGCATGCTCTCCTAAGTGAGCTTGCCTCGATTGCGATACGTAGGAGTTTGTAAATGCCCGCAAGAGTAAAGGGACCCACTGATCACGTTGTGATTGTTGGAGCAGGACTTGCCGGGCTCAGCGCAGCGCTTCGATTGGCCGGTGCGGGGCGACGAGTCACTGTGATAGAGCGAGAATCAGTTCCTGGTGGGCGAAATGGTTTATTAAAAAAAGATGGCTACTCATTTGATACTGGCCCATCAGTATTGACAATGCCAAGTCTTATCAACGATGCCTTCAATAGCGTCGGCGAAGAGCTCAAAGATTGGCTAGAACTCAAACCCGTCGCACCCCTTTATCGTGCATTCTATGCAGATGGCTCTCAATTAGATGTACACGCCAATACTGATGAGATGGAAGCAGAAATTGCTAAAAATGTCAGTGCCGAAGATGCAGCTGGCTACCGCCGCTACGTAGATTTTGTTACAAAACTCTACAAATATGAGATGAACGATTTCATCGATCGAAATATCGATTCGCCTCTCAATCTATTGACTCCAAATCTCGCACGCCTGATCGCCTTAGGGGGCTTCCGTCGACTTGCGCCGAAGGTCAATCAGTTTCTTAAAGATCCGCGCCTACAAAAGGTGTATTCATTCCAAGCAATGTACGCGGGAGTAAGTCCACAACAGGCTCTAGCAATTTATGCGGTAATCGCCTACATGGATTCAGTTAATGGTGTTTTCTTTCCAAAAGGCGGGATGCACGCACTCCCCCGCGCACTTGCTGCCGCTGCGCAAAAACATGGCGTGACATTCAAATACAACACAACGGCGACAAAGATTGAGCATCGCAATGGAAGAGCCAATGCTGTCCTCACTCATACCGGAGAACGTATTGAATGCGATGTTCTTGTTCTTAACCCAGACCTTCCGGTGGCTTGGAGGGATCTTCTAGGACGTACTCCAGCCTCAATCAAGCGTCTGAAATATTCGCCATCGTGCGTCACTATGTTGGTCGGATCTCGACAGGGTTATTCACATATCGCTCATCACAATATTCACTTCGGCAATTCTTGGGATGGGGTTTTCGACGAACTTATTAATAAGAAAATTCTCATGACCGATCCGAGCATCTTAGTAACGGTGCCGTCATTAGATGATGCGAGTTTGGCTCCTGAAGGTAAGCATTCGTATTACGTACTATTTCCCACTCCGAATCTCGATGCTGACATTGATTGGAAGAAACAGGCTGGCTCATATCGAAATCAGATGATAAAAACTTTGGAGGCGCGCGGTTATACAAACTTTGGAGATTCAATAGAAGTTGAATCAATCACCACTCCGCTAGATTGGGAAATGCAAGGCATGGAGCGAGGTGCCCCTTTTGCCAGTGCACATACTTTTTTTCAAACCGGACCATTTCGTCCACGCAATTTAGCTCAAGGATTTGAAAACGTTGTCTTTGCCGGATCGGGTACTCAACCTGGGGTTGGTGTCCCTATGGTTTTGATTTCGGGGCGCTTGGCTGCTGAACGAATCGTCGGGCCCATAAAGTAAAGATGGACGCTCTAGAGGCTTCTTATCAAGAGTGCAAGCGCTTAAATTCTTTGCATGGAAAAACTTACTACCTAGCAACGCTGTTGCTCCCAAAAGATAAACGGCCCTACGTGCATGCGCTCTACGGTTTTGCTCGATTTGCCGATGAAATTGTAGATGACCTCGACTCGCAATTGTCTCCCGAACAAAAGGCTCACCAATTACGGACTTGGGGGGATTCAATTCTTGAAAGTTTAAAAACTGGGGAAAGTTCCGATTACATTGGGATGGCACTCATCGACACAGTCAATAAATTCTCGATTCCACACCAGTATTTCGAAGCTTTCTTATCATCCATGGAGATGGATTTAACTGTCACTTCTTATGAAACGTATTCGGATCTGATGGAATACGTCTATGGGTCAGCAAGCGTCATTGGCTTAGAGATGGTTCCAGTTCTAGGCGCTCTCTCCCCTGAAGCGCTCATACCCGCAGAAAAACTAGGGACCGCATTTCAACTAGCCAATTTCATCCGTGATGTTGGCGAAGATCTTGACCGCGGAAGAATTTACTTGCCCATGGAAGAACTTCGTGCACACGGAGTTGATCGCGAGATGTTAGAGCGCAGAATTCTGACGCCGCAAATAGTTTCCGTTCTCAAAGAACAGATTGCGCGTGTGCGCCGACTTCAACGAGAAGCCCAACCCGGAATCCAATTACTCTCAAAGCAATCTCGTCCATGTATAGAAGCCGCTAGTAATCTTTACTGTGGAATCGTTGATGAAGTCGAAAAGATTGACTACGATATTTTTAATAGACGCGCGACAACATCAAACGTTCGCAGATTACAGGTGGCGGGCAAGGCTTACGTCAGAGCGGTTCTTGCTCGTCAGCGCCTTCCTTGGTAGATCCACAAAGACAGCACGCTGAGGATCAAGGCAAAACCGAATATTAAATCTTCTATTGGAGCGCTCGCGATTCGAGTTCCTACGATCACATGAGCGTTGTAAGTGACAATCTCACGGGAGGTCAACCACCAATTTGTGAGAAGTTGAAATGGCAAGACAATCGCATAGGAAGCCCAAAACCCTTTTCGTCGGAGCAAAAAAGTTTGTGTGACGAATCCATCCATAACTATCGCATGAATCAAGGCAACCAGAGCAATTTGCGAATAGCTCATTGCTCATCCCCCATTGACCAATTACCTTTTACTCGGCGTACCGCTTCGATTGTCATAATCGCAGCAAGGGGTACTACCAAAAAGAAAAGATATTCCTCAAGCGGGATGCCTCCCGGCCCATAAACCCCGAGTATCTGGTTGGGGTCAAAGGCCCAGTGTCGACGCGAAATCGCATATGAGTCCCAGATCAGAAAGCAAAAAGCGATTGGTGCAATGCTGACAAGCGCCCTCTTGATACGTCGCAAAACTCCAACTCTGAGAACGATTTCCAACCAAAAGGATCCCGCAACTGTAAAGGCAAGCATCGCCATGTATCCGAATTTGCCCATGCCACCATTGTGCCGAATTCATTGCTAGAGTAACAAATACGGGAGCCGACACGGCTGAGAGGATCTGAAACTCAGATCGACCGTTTGACCAGTCCGATAATGCGGACGCGGAAGGATCATGAATGTTTATACTTTTCCGAATTTGGGGATACGACCTTACCGCCCTGGAACTTGTTGCCGCTCTGACTTCCTTCATTGGCGTGGCATACGGAATTACTGGAAAGCGAATTACGTGGCCGTGGTGGATCATCAGCAGCTTCCTATATGCAGTTTTTTTCTACAAAGTGAATCTCTTGGCAAGTGCTACATTGCAATTTGTTTTCATCGCCGCTGCAGTGTGGGGCTGGTTTGGCTGGGCTCCCACGGGGGCCGTGCCTGGGAAGTTAAGCAGAAAATCAATTTCCTATTGGGCCGTTGGGCTTTTCCTTTCTTGGATTATCCTCGCGCCGGCCCTTCACCGCATTGGTGCAGCAGCCACATGGTCTGATTCTTTTATTTTCATTGGAAGTTTCATTGCCCAAGTTTTGATGGTCTATGAAAAATTCGAAAACTGGCCTTTGTGGTTTATCGTCGATGCGGTTGCAACGATTGAGTATTTCACACTGGGCTATTGGTTTACGGGAGCTCTTTATCTCGCCTTTACTTTTATGGCGCTCATTGGCTGGCGATCCTGGTTGGTGCGCGTAAATAAGGTATGAATCTCATTGATGACCTGAATGAAATCTTCTTATCGCCCCCACGGTGCGGGACAACTCGCGTCATAGCCATTGATGGGCGGGCTGGGGCTGGGAAAACAACACTTGCTCATGAACTATTCCTTGCATTTAGTACTCAGATGCAGGTCAGCGTTCTTGGGATGGATGAGATTTACCATGGCTGGGACGACGCGTTGGGAAATTCCTTGAAGCACACTCTGTCTAGCCTTCTTGAGGATCTAGGTCAAAATAGCGCTTCCCAAGTACCCATATATAACTGGAGTTCAGCCTGTCTTGATTCAGCACGAATCATTAATCCGTGTGACTTATTGATTCTCGAAGGCGTTGGAAGCGCCCAACAAATAGTTCGTGAATTCACTCTCGCAACTATTTGGTTGGACATTGACCCATCGATTGGACTTCAACGAGTGATAGACCGTGATGGTGAATTGATTTCTTCACAGATGCAGCGGTGGCAGCAAGAGGAAGTGCGCCATTTTTCTCACGACAAAACTCGCGAGAATGCAGATTTTGTTCTATCGACAATGTAGTTTCGCAGCGCGCCGAAAAGAATAATTTGGGTCGAATTGCCTAAGATTTTCCCGTGGCCGATCTTTCTGGAGAACTTATTGACAGCAGGTATGAGCTCCTGCGTCAGATTGCAACCGGAGGAATGGCCACTATTTATGAAGGGCTAGACACTCGCCTAGATCGTAAAGTAGCTGTAAAAATCATGCACTCGCATCTGGCAAATGACGAAGAGTTTGTGAATAGGTTTATTCGAGAAGCAAAGGCTGCGGCGGCACTCACCCATCCCAATATTGTCGCCGTACAAGATCAAGGGTGGAATCAAAGTGGCGTTCCAGCTGTATTTCTAGTGATGGAATTGATCGAGGGTCACACTCTTCGTGATTACCTTTTTGAACGGGGCAAACTTTCGCAGGAAGAAACGCTTAGGTACCTCATTCCTGTGCTTAGCGCTCTTGCTGCTGCGCATAAAGTTGGGATCGTCCATCGTGATATAAAACCCGAAAACATTCTGATCTCTTCATCGGGTTTCGTTAAAATTGCTGATTTTGGATTAGCAACTGGCGATCTCATAGGCAGAACTTTGACCACCGAATCAAGTGTCATATTGGGCAGCGTTTCCTATCTACCCCCCGAGCAGGTCCAACGGGGTGTGACGGATTCTCGAAGTGATGTCTATTCCGTAGGCATTGTTGCCTACGAATTACTCACCGGAGAGAAACCTTTTGAGGGCCAAACTCCAATTGAAATTGCCTATAAACACGTCAACGAAAAAGTTCCAACGCCTTCGATGGTAGTCAAAGGAATTAATCCTTTAGTAGACGCCCTTGTCGCGCGAGCCACGAGCCTTAACCCCGATGATCGACCTCGTGATGCTGGTCAATTTCTCGATGAGATGAGAGATGTGCTGGCCGTACTCGACCCAAAGCGAACCCAAATGAGCCTCGAACTCGATCTACCTGCGATGCCGGTGCGAGATAAATCTCGTAAAGGCTCGAGGGTTTCGACAGGCAAAACACCTCCAATCTCTGGCACAGTGTTAACTATGCCAGCGGCCAAAGAAAGTGTGCGCGCCAAAAAGAAGCGAGCAAGTGCGCGAGTTCAAAGGAATCGATGGGTTGCTCTTCTTATAGTGATCGCTCTATGTGCAGGAGGTTGGTACCTTCTTGTCGGTCCTGGAGTACGAATAGTTGTTCCTTCAGTTGCTGGGATGAGCGTTGCTGAAGCAAATCAGGCACTTGAGCCACTGGGATTGAAATCTGTTGTCGGCGAAGAAGTTTTTAGTGAAGATATTCCTAAGGGAAAGATTATTTCTTCAAAACCAGGTGGCGGCGGGAAGGTAAAAGCGGCGGGAACAGTCTCATTTACCCTCTCAAAAGGTCCAGAAAGATACCTAGTTCCAGATGTGCATGGCATTACACCGGATGCCGCTACAGCGCTCATCATGAAAAGTCCCCTGAAGATTGGAAATGTAACAACAAGTTTTAGCTCAGATGTTCCTGACGGAATTGTCATCAGCACCACACCTGCTGTCGGGACTTCGGTCACGCGAGACTCCACAATAGATATTTTAGTGAGCAAAGGAATTGAACTTGTGGTCATGAGTTCATATGTCGGAAAGAGTGGAGAGCAAGCATTAAACGAGCTCACCGATGCAGGATTTGATGTCACTTCCGACTTTGCCTTCAGCGACACAATCGCAACGGGGGCCGTCATATCGCAAACACCAGATGTCGCGACCGCTGGTAAGGGTACGAAAGTTGTGCTCGTCGTATCAAAGGGATCTGAATCTGTCTTTATTCCAAATATCTATTCTTTAACCCAATCAAAAGCCACCAGCGCATTGCAGGACCTCGATTTGAAGGTGATGGTGAAGAAAATAGGTAAAGCCAAGATCAAATCCGTCACCAACATCTCCCCAAAGGTTGGCACCAAAGTTAAACGTGGCAGTACGGTCACCATCACAGTAGGGTAGGCAAATGTCTGCTACCCGCCCGCGTATTGGAGCGCACGTTCCAACATCGGGTGGAATGGCAAAACGATCTATTGCTTACGCCCTTGACGTAAAAGCAGAAGCGATACAAGTATTTGCCTCGAACCCACGAGGATGGGCAATGCCAGAGGCAAACTTTGAAGCAGATGAAGCCTTTCGTACTAAAGCTGGTGAATTAGATATTGCAACTTATGTCCATGCTCCATTTCTCATTAACCTCGGGTCGCCAACGGTAGGAACATACGAAAACTCCCTTGCTTCAACTGCTTATTCACTCAAGCGGGGCGCTGAAATCGGCGCACTCGGAGTTGTTATTCATACTGGCTCTGCTGTTGACGTTAACCATGTCGCACAAGCGTGGAAGCAAATCCACGAAGGCATGATGCCCGTATTGAACTCACTCGGTGATGACGCTCCCACACTTCTCTTAGAGCCCACCGCCGGGCAAGGCCAATCGCTGGTAAAGAAACTCGACGATCTCACTAAATACTTAGAAGCCCTCGAATTTCATCCCAAAGTAGGGATTTGTCTTGACACATGTCATGTCTTTGCAGCTGGCCACGATATTTCCATTAAGGGTGGAATGACGGAAACTTTAGACTTATTAGTTTCAATTGCGGGAGCAGAACGAATCCAACTGATACATGCAAATGATTCCAAGGATGTTTGCGGGGCGCTGAAGGATCGTCATGAGAATATCGGTGATGGCAAAATTGGCGTCGATCCATTTAAGGAACTTCTAGCCCATCCTGCTGTCTCTAACGCTCCCCTAATACTAGAAACCCCTGGGCAAGAACTTGAGCACGGAAAAGAAGTTGCACTCTTGAAGAAAATGCGCGGATGAGCAAACACGTACGGCTTGCGCCAGTTGCCCTCCTGCTCGTTTCTGCAATGTGGGGATCTACATTTTTTTTAATGAAAGATGCCATCCAGCGGCAAGATGTCTATAGCTTTTTATTTTCCCGCTTTGGATTCGCTGCTCTGGCGATGCTTATTTTGCGACCACAGGTAATCAAACATTTTTCCAAAGATTTACTCTTACGTGGATTTATTGCGGGAACATTCTTGGCGTCGGGTTACATCTTGCAAACTCTAGGCCTTGCACGCTCGAGCGCCGCAGTCACCGGATTTGTCACAGGACTTTATGTCGTCATAACTCCATTACTGGCAGCTGTGGTCTTGGGCCATCGCATAGCAGGCAAACTTTGGGGTTATGTTGCTGTCGCAACAATCGGACTCGCTTTACTCTCTTTACATGGGTGGGCGATGGGCACTGGTGAATTCCTAGTATTTGGCAGCGCCATTGCATTTGCCTGCCATATCATCTGCCTTGCTCGATGGAGCAGCGGGCGAGACACCTACGCCCTCACGATTATCCAATTAAGCACCTGTGCACTTTTTTCTGGATTAGGAACTATTAAGGATGGATATCTTGCTCCGCCCGATCAAGGCATCTGGGCTGTTGTAATTTTCACCGCCATTTTTGCAACTGTGATTGCCTTCATTGTTCAGACGTGGTCACAGGCTCACATCGCACCTACTAAAGTGGCAGTGATCCTGACGATGGAAACAGTATTCGCGGCAATTTTTGCCGTAATTTTCGGTGGCGAAATATTGACACTGCGAGTTGCCTTAGGAGGCGCGCTGGTTGTCATCGCCATGTTCCTAATCGTGCTTCAAGAAGCGTGAGATACTCAGACTATGCGCGTTGACCTTCGTTCTGACACCGTTACAACTCCTTCGCAGTCAATGCGCGAGCTCATGGCTCAAGCACCAGTGGGCGATGACGTGTATGGGGAAGATCCAACGGTAAATGCCCTAGAAGAACGCGTGGCGGCAATGTTTGGGAAAGAAGCCGCCGTATTCACTCCCTCAGGTTCTCTTGCTAACCAACTTGGAGTGCGAATATTGGTTGCTCCCGGCGAGGAACTTTTAACGGAAACTAATTCACACATTGTCAGAGCCGAACTAGGCGGCAGCGCAGTCTTTGGGGGCATCACTACTCGTACGTGGCAAGCTGCCCGCGGGCTACTACGTGCAAGTGATGCTCTTGAAATTGCACGCCCTAATTCTGGCCCATACATGGTTTCGACAACTGCTATCGCTGTGGAGAACACTCACAACTTCGGTGGTGGAACGATTCAACCGATCGAAGAGATTGCATTACTCCGCAAGGAATCTCTCGGCCTTGGCCTTTCGATGCACCTTGATGGTGCGCGCATTTGGAATGCTCATATTGCATCGGGAGTTTCATTTTTAGAATATGGAAAGCACTTCGACACGATCAGCATTTGCTTTTCCAAGGGCCTTGGAGCACCAGTTGGCTCCGCCATGCTCTCCACGAAAGCCAACGTCACAAGAGCCCGTGTATGGCGCAAGCGCTACGGCTCCGGAATGCGCCAGGTAGGCATTCTTGCCGCAGCCGCTCACTACGCCCTAGATACCAACCTTCCCCTTTTGTCACACGATCACCGACGTGCACAATTCCTCGCCAAGCGCGCTCACTCCGTAGCGCCATCCACAATTGATCCTGCACTCGTCGATACAAATATTGTCGCGCTAGATCTGCGCGAACTTCCTGTTACCGCTGCAGAATTTGTGGAGATGGTTGCACCTGAAGGAGTTCTCATTGGAGCATTTGGAACTAATTTCGCTCGAATAGTCACTCACTTAGACATCGATGATGCTGCAATGGAATATGCAGCAGATGTGATCGCTGATGCTCTAAAGCGCACCCTCATGTCGAAGTAACCATTCTTTCGCAGGCAGACCGTAGGCATAATTTCCCAATGCTCCTCCAGTTTTTACAACTCGATGGCAAGGAACCACTAAAACAATTCCATTTTTTGCACAGGCTGTGCCTGCAGCTCTTACAGCCGCGGACGACCCGGAACGTTGGGCTAAGTCAGCGTAGGAAAGAACTTTCCCCGCCTTAATTTTTCGCATTGCTTTCCATGCTGTTTGAGAGAAAGCAGGACCTGGTTGTCGCACCAAAATAGCATTTATCGCATCGATATCTCCATCAAAATAGTCATCGATCAGATCGGAGATAATTGGAATCTTCTTTACTTGCTGAACTCCGCTGAGTGAGACTTCAGAAAACGAAAGTTCTCCAAAACTTGCAGCTAGTAGAACGTGTTCATCTGCTATCAATTGCAGGGTGCCTATTGGTGTTTTCTTTGCGCTCGACAGAAGAGACATTACGCAAGATTAACGATCGCGGAGCATCTCCGCCACTAGAAAAGCGAGCTCTAATGACTGAGCATGATTTAATCGCGGATCGCAGGCGCTCTCGTAACGGGTAGAAAGATCCTCATGTGAAATGTTTTCTCCCCCACCAACACATTCGGTCACATCATCGCCAGTGAGTTCAATATGAATACCCCCTGGATGGGTCCCGAGGGCCTTGTGGACTTCAAAAAAGCCCTTGACCTCATCGAGAACATCTTCAAAACTACGCGTCTTATAACCACTTGGAGCCTCATATGTATTGCCGTGCATCGGATCACAGACCCACAGCACTTGAGCTCCAGATTTTGTAACTCCATCAACAAGGGGTGGCAGTGCTTCGCGAATCTTGCTAGCGCCCATACGAGTAATGAATGTGAGTCGTCCAGGTTCACGATTTGGGTCGAGCTTGTCTATTAGCGCCAAAGCATCAGCGACGGTGGATTTTGGCCCAAGCTTGACGCCAATTGGATTTCGCACCTTTGAAGCAAAATCTACGTGCGCCCCATCTAATTGCCGAGTGCGTTCACCAATCCAAATAAAATGTGCAGAAACGTCATACGGCAATTGAGTCCTTGAATCAATACGAGTGAGCGCCTTTTCGTATTCAAGAATGAGAGCCTCATGGCTTGAAAAGAAATCAACTGTCTTGAATGCTTCTGGGTCGACGCCAGCAGATTTCATGAACTCAAGGGCTCGGCCGATTTCCTTTGCCATCTCTTCATAGCGAACTCCAACGGATGAATCTCTAATGAATCCCTTGTTCCATTCGTGTACCTGACGAAGGTCTGCAAAACCACCTTGAGTAAAGGCACGAACTAAATTCAGTGTTGATGCAGAAGTGTTGTAAACCTTAACAAGGCGCTGCGGGTCAGGGGTACGCGACTCCTCTGTGAAATCCAAACCATTGACTGCATCGCCCCGGTATGCAGGTAAAGTGACATTGCCTCGAGTTTCAGAATCGTTTGACCTGGGCTTAGCAAATTGCCCAGCCATGCGGCCAACTTTGACGACAGGCAAACTGGAGTGATACTGCAAAACTGCAGCCATCTGCAGAATCGTCTTAATGCGATTCCGAATGGAATCTGCAGTAGCCGCTGCAAATGTTTCGGCGCAATCTCCACCTTGTAACCAAAATGCTTTACCTGCTGCTGCATCAGCGATCCGTGCCTTCAAGTTATCGCACTCGCCAGCAAAAACTAATGGAGGAAGAATCTTTAACTCGGCAACAGCGGCCTTAATAGGTGCGCCATCATTTCCTCCCGGCCATTGAGGCTGCTGGGCAGCGACAAGTCCTGGAGTAAAGAGGGAATCTAAAGTGACCATAGTTGCTTAGAGTAGAGAATTCATCGGTGATCGCGTAGGTAATTACCCCGCTTAACCGAAGAAAATCTCTGCTTCCTGATAGCGAGCCAGATCCACAGTCTTAAGTTTTTCGGTAGCCGAAATAAGTGGAACTCGGACTATGTCTGTGCCATGTAAGGCAACCATTTTGCCCCAATCGCCTTCATGGGCCGCAGTGATGGCGTGGAGGCCAAACCGGGTAGCAAGTACACGATCAAATGCAGTGGGAGAGCCACCGCGCTGAACATGTCCAAGCACTGTTGTCCGCGCTTCTTTGCCAGTGCGGATTTCGATTTCTTGAGCCAACCATTCTCCAATTCCTGAAAGTTTGACGTGACCAAACGCATCTTTTGTTTCATCTTTGACAACCATGTCACCGTCTTGAGGAATCGCGCCCTCTGCAACAACAATGATTGGCGCGTAATTAGTTTTAAAACGAGATTCAACCCATTCGCATACTTTTGCCACAGAGAACTTTTGCTCAGGAATCAAAATACAGGCAGCGCCTCCGGCTAACCCGGAATGAAGTGCGATCCAACCCGCATGGCGACCCATGACTTCAACGATAAGAGCGCGATGATGAGACTCTGCAGTGGTGTGAAGGCGATCAATCGCCTCGACAGCAATATTGACCGCTGTATCGAAACCAAATGTGTAGTCCGTGTTATTGAGGTCATTATCAATGGTCTTGGGAACGCCAATGACTTTGACACCCAGGCCATCTAGTTTTGTTGCAACTCCGAGGGTGTCCTCTCCGCCGATGGCAATGAGCGCATCGATTCCAGAAGTGGCAAGATTTTCTTTAATTCGTTCAACGCCGTTTTCAATCTTAAAAGGATTTGTCCGAGAAGAACCTAGGATTGTTCCACCACGTGGCAAGATTCCTCTAGTTGCGGCAATATCCAAAGGCATTGTTAAACCTTCGAGAGTGCCTCTCCATCCATCGCGAAAACCTACAAATTCGTGTCCGTACTCTTTGACACCTTTGCGCACTACAGCGCGAATAACTGCATTGAGCCCGGGGCAATCTCCCCCGCCAGTTAAAACACCAATTCGCATTTCTTTAGCTCCAACGCTCGATTGAGCAGTCATCATTCAAAGTATTAGTCAACACTGACAGGGCCTAGTCTAACTAAGTCATCGGCATTCAACGAATTGTGTTTTCTATGCTTTTCCTGCTAAAAACACCTATGCCTTTAGCCCCAGAATTTGTTGAATTTCTAAAAATACGTGCTGCCGCTGCCTTGCCGGAAGTGTGGCAGGCCCCAGTGCGCGTCTCTCGAGCAGGCACCTACGGCCGTGTTGACGTTGCTGGAATTCCAGAAGAAATCTTTTCTCTCACTAACCGATTCATACCAGGGCCTACCTCAGACCTACCGATTCGAATTTATCGTCCCACTAATTCTCAGGACGCACCAGCAATAGTCTATTTCCATGGAGGGGGCTGGGTCGTAAATTTCATCGACATTTATGATGCAGGCTTAACTGCACTTGCAAATAGAACGGGCTCAGTAATTATTGCGGTCAGTTATCAAAAAGCGCCCGAGCATCCCTATCCGATTCCATTTGATGATTGTTATGCAGCATTTTTGTGGACCCACGAAAACGCCAAGGAATTGGGAATTAATGCAAAAAAAATCGGAGTGAGCGGAGATAGCGCTGGAGGCAATTTAGCTGCTGCGGTTGCACTCAAAGCGCGTGATGCCAATGGTCCCTCGATTGCATATCAATTCCTAATCTATCCAGGGGTGGGTCGCGACCTGAATACGAGTACCTATAAATCCTTTGAAACTGGTTTTGGTTTATCTCGTCACTCCATGGAATGGTTTTGGCAGCAATATTTGCAAGGCACATCTCATGATCAAGATCCATATGCGGTGCCAATGAGCGCGAAGAGTTTTGTCAACTTGCCACCAACAATCACCATTACAGCTGAATTTGATCCGCTCAAAGACGATGGGGTTATCTATGACAAGGTACTTCGCGAAGCTAAAGTGAAGACTTATTACAAAGATTACGCAGGAATGATTCATGGATTTTTGATCATGGGATCAGTAACGAAAACAGCAGATATTGCGATCACTGAATGTTCAGAGTGGATTCTAGAAATCCTCAATGCGATCTAAACCTCGACACAGGGCACTGTCTAGATGACACGCAAGAATTGGCTACTTTTTGTCTTGGCTGGATTCCTATGGGGCATTCCTTACCTATTCTTGCGCATAGCCGTTCGTGAATTTGAGCCAGGATGGATAGTTTTTGCTCGCCTAGTTATCGGTGCAGCAATCCTTATCCCTATTTCTGTAAAACAGGGAACCCTGGCTGCAGCAATGAAAGGGTGGAAGTTTGTACTTCTCTACGCAATTACAGAAATGGTTTTCCCTTGGTATCTAATTACAAAGGCTGAAACCGAGATTTCATCTGGACTCACAGCGCTTCTCATAGCTTCTGTGCCCATATGGTCAACAATCTTTGCTTCACTCCATGGCGACAAAACCGTTTGGCACCATAAGCGACTTGTTGGCATGCTGATCGGTTTCCTAGGCGTCTTTCTTCTTGTTGGGATCGAAAGTCTTTCCGGGCACAGCGCGCTGTGGGCAATTATTTTTGTGCTCGTTGCCTCAGTTGGATATGGGTATGCGGTAAACATGATTACTCAAAAGCTTCCAAATGTTTCCGGAGTCGCTGTCAATGCTGTGGGAATGGGAATGGCCGCCCTTATCTACACGCCCTTTGGAATCCTCCAGTGGCCCCGTCATCACATTTCCGCAAGCGCAATATTCGCGATCGTGGTGCTTGGCGTTCTTTGCACCGCAGCAGCATTTATCGTCTTCTTTGCAGTCATGGACGAAATTGGCGCTGCCCGAGCATCCCTAGTGACATACCTCAATACCGCCTTTGCCGTGGTACTTGGAGTTCTCATTCTTTCGGAACCGCTCACCCTAGGAATTGCGATTGGACTTCCGCTGGTCTTACTTGGTTCATACCTAGCCAGTCGAAAAACTAAAACTTCTTAGTTCTCTCCGAAACCCAATCGCTCAAGCAATTTCGGATCCTTCTGCCATTCTTTCGAAACTTTAATATGTAGTCCCAGAAATACACGTGCTGACAAAATTCTTTCAATATCAGCCCGTGCACGAGTGCCGATATCTTTCAATCGCTCACCTTGGTGGCCTAATAAAATACCGCGCTGCGAATCTCTTTCAATATGAATTGTTGCGTGAATGTCATAAAAAGATCGGCTGCCTTGTTCTTCTCGCTCAGACATCTCATCAATTGTTACTGTGATGGAGTGTGGTAATTCTTGACGAGCATCCCGCAAAGCCGCTTCCCGAATAAGTTCACAAATCCATTTTTCTTGGGGTTGATCACTCACCATATCTTTGGGATAAAACTCAGGACCTGGCTTAAGGGATGCCCCGATAAGGGATGAGAGAAGATCTATCTGGTCGTGAATAACTGCTGAAACCGGAATAATTTCATCCCACGTGAAATCTTTCGCAAGTTCCACAATTCCCATGAGGCGCTGCGCTAGTTCTGCTTTATTAACAAGGTCTGTTTTAGTAATCACCGCAATCTTCTTGCTGCGTGGATGCTTATTAACTTCATCGATAATGAATTGGTCTCCTGAGCCTGAGACTTCATCTGCCGGAATGCACATAATGATGACATCGACGGAATCTAAACTTTCTCCAACAACAGCATTAAGGCGGTGTCCCAGAAGTGTCTTTGGCTTATGGATTCCGGGAGTATCAACCACTATCGCCTGAAAATCAGGGCGATTCACGATTCCGCGGATTGCATGTCTGGTTGTATTGGGGTGTGGCGATGTAATTGCAATCTTGCTTCCAACCAATGCATTAACGAGAGTTGATTTTCCAGTGTTAGGCCGGCCAACTATGGCAACAAAGCCTGAACGAAATTCACTCATGGGGCAAGTCTCTCACCTGTGGGTGGCAATGAACTCCACTGCATCAACTATGGATGTGACCACTTCTGCCGATCGCTCCCCAATAAGCCGATGACACCCTTCGCTTGTGGGAGAAGTGATGGGGCCAGGAATTGCCATGACTGGTCGTAGTAGTTCTGCGGCATCTCGCGCAGTGCGCAATGATCCGCTGCGGAATGCGGCCTCCACTACAAGAGTTGCCTTCGAGATTGCCGCTATCAATCTATTTCGCGTAAGAAATCGCGCAGGAATAGCGTGCGAACCTGGCACCACTTCGCTCACGATTGCACCAGAATCTGCAATCTCTGCAAATAGCCGTGCATGCCCTGCCGGATAATTAACATCCACCCCAGTTGCAATCACCGCAATAGTTATGCCTTCTGCAATCAACGCACCTTTATGCGCAGCACCGTCGATTCCGTACGCGCCACCGCTCACTATCGCCCACTCGCGGTCAACAAACCCTGCGGCGAAATCTCCGGCCACCCTCACTCCATAGTTCGTTGGATTGCGAGTCCCAACAATTGCCAGAGAAGAATGCAAGAGAACTTCAGATTTGCCCTTTACTACTAGTCCGATTGGTGGTGCTGCCAGATCTTTGAGGCCCACTGGCCAATGGTCATGCTCAGGAGTGATGAACTGCGCATTCGCTATGGCAATACTTTCAAGTACCTGACCTACATTTAACTTGCGTGTGGCGCTGTTAATCCTGTCGAACTTAACTCCTTCATAGCCGAGGTTAACGAGCTTCTCGGCAACATTGATTGGCCCAAGGAGTCCAATCTCCTGCCCCCAGAAACTATGCCCACCTTCGATCACAGAAAAAAGGAGTGCTCTCGCTTCCATGACATTCATAGCCCAATGCCTTCGCGTAGTGAATATGCAATCTTGGTATCTTCAACTGAGGGAATGAGGTGCCCCGCGAGATCTGCAACGCTCCAGGCGGTTCTCATTACTTTATGAAGCCCTCGCGCCGATATATGTTCTTGGTCAAGCTCATTGTGCAAGAAATTCATGGCAGCTCTCTCCGGTTGGTAGGAAGTACGAAGAGCTCGACTCGGAATTTCTGAGTTGAGTGACCAGGGATCAAATCTAAATCGTGCACTTGCTACGGCGCGGGCAGCAATAACTCTGGCTCGGATAGTTGAGCTACCTTCACCAAGTTCGGGTTGCATCATCTCGACTCTGCTCAGCGCTTCGACTTCAACTCTCAAATCAATTCGATCCATCAAAGGGCCAGAAAGTTTGCTGAGATAGCGCCTCACTTGCTGCGAACTACATGTGCAATTTCTACCTCGCCCTGAAAATTTTCCGCATGGGCAAGGGTTAGCTGCGAGGATTAATAGAAATTGTGCAGGGTAGGCAATGCTTCCGACACTTCTGGCAATGGTGATTGAGCCAGATTCAAGGGGTTGCCGTAAAGAATCCAAAACACCAACTCCGCACTCTGGTGCTTCATCAATAAATAGGACGCCCCGATGCGCAAGAGAACATGCACCTGGACGAATGTGATGACTCCCTCCCCCCACCATCGCAACTCGGGTTGCTGTGTGATGAGGTGCAATAAATGGCGCACTACTGGACAAGGGAGATCTGACACTAAATCCCCCAGCAATGGAATGAATCGCGGTAACTTCTAAGGATTCGTTTCGAGAAAGCGGAGGCAAGATCCCAGGAAAGCGTTGAGCAATCATTGTTTTTCCGGCCCCTGGTGGCCCGATCAAAAGCAAATGATGACCGCCCACCGCAGAAACCTCTGCCGCAGTTCGAGCACGTTGTTGTCCAGCAAGATCGCTAAAATCAAAGAGTTCATCACCGATATCGATTACCACATCAAGGCCTTGAACTTCATCCCGTTGCCCTGTTTTCAACCAATGCAAGAGCTCATTGAGATTCGTCATCGGAATAATCGTCATCTCAGACATCAATTGTGCTTCAAGATAATTTGCCTGGGGTACAACCGCAGTTGTAATCCCTGCCTTGTAGGCAGCTATGAGCGAGGGAAGAACTCCGCGCACTGCGCGAATTCGACCATCAAGGGCCAGTTCTCCCAAAAACAAGGTGTCGACAGTATGTTCTGATGGAATGCTTTGCTGCGCGGCCAAAAGTGCAATCGCAATTGGAAGATCGAAATTAGGACCACTCTTAGGAAGCCAAGCTGGCGAAAGAGAAACAGTTACTTTGCGATTAGGCCAATTCTGCAAGCAATTGACTAAGGCCGACCTCACTCTGTCTCTTGATTCGGTTAATGCGGTATCGGGTAAACCTAAAAGTGTGTAGCCCGGTAACCCATCAGCAATGTCAACATCTATCGTCACCAAATGACCTTCGAGGCCAACGAGTGCAACTCCAAGACTCATACCTAGCGTCATAGGACATTCGCTCGATACTCGATCGTGTGTTCACCAGGTTTACCGAGCAATACAGCAGCACAATCTATTTGATAATCGACGCCTAAGCAGTGATGTGCTGCAAGCCATCCTAAAGCCAATCGCTGGAGCCTTTGCGATTTTTCAGACGAGATCGACTCCAGTGGATGTCCGAATGCCAATGATGAACGAGTTTTGACTTCAACAAAAGCAATGGTCCCGCTGTCATGACGCGCCACAATGTCAATCTCGCCATCTTTTATCCGCCAGTTGCGGTCGAGGATCTTTGCTCCATTCGAGCGAAGAAATTGAGCAATAACTCGTTCACCGAAGAGTCCGATACTTGTATTAGTCTTTTCTGGGTCATGTTTCGTTGCCATAGTGAGGGCACGCTAAAGCCTCAAACTTGCGCAGAATCAAGAACAATTAAGCGATGTGGGCTAAGCCCCAGTGTTGATAATGGCGGCCACATTCGCAAATGAACGCCGATGGAACTCACATGGCCCAAACTCTTCAAGAGCTTGCGTGTGTGCTTGAGTTCCGTAACCTTTGTGGCGAGCAAATCCATACATCGGAAAATCCAGATCCATTTTTCGCATAATTCGATCTCGCGTAACTTTCGCAATGATCGAGGCCGCGCTGATCGAATGCACCACTTGGTCGCCTTTCCAGACAGCAAGAGTGGGTAGCCCCAAGCCCTCAATCACATATCCGTCGGTAAGGACATATGAGGGAGTCATTGATAATCCTTGGACTGCCCTTCTCATTCCATCAAGATTTGCTGCGTGCACTCCTCGCTCATCGATTACGTGCGATGAAATTTCAATGACTGAAATAGCTAATGCTTCTTCAGTAACAAGGTCGAACAACTCTTCGCGCTCTTCTTCGCCAATTTCTTTTGAATCACGAATTCGTGCTAACTCAGGAGCGAATGGATCCTTCAAGACAACGGATGCAACCACAAGAGGACCAGCACAGGCACCGCGTCCGGCTTCATCGACGCCCGCGATAGGTGAAATACCAGCATCGAGCAAGATTCGCTCGATGACTTTCATGTACTAATTTACTTTAGAACGTTGATGCGATGAATGATCGTTGCATCGCGCCAAGGCCAAATGACAGCTACAACTCTGCCCACAACCATCTTTTCCGGAACCATGCCCTTATTAATGTCTTCCATATGGAAACGTGAATCAGCACTTGCTGCGCGATGGTCTCCCATTACCCACAACATTCCTTTGGGGACCGTGACATTGAAACTTGAGTCACTGGGAACGTCACCCTTAAATATGTAGGGCTCCTTAACGGCAACTCCATTAATTGTGAGCAACTTTTTGTTGTCGCAACAAACAACGTGATCTCCGCCGACCCCGATGACCCGCTTCACTAGATGTTGTTTTGCAGGATCTGGAAGGATGCCGACTTGAATGAGCCCTTCACGCGTTTTTTCAATAATGAAGTTGCCACTCTTCGTATTATCTTCTGAGAGCCAATTATCAGGATCGTGAAAAACGACAATATCTCCGCGATGGATTGAGCGCGAAACAAAGGGAAGTTTGTTGACGGCAACACGATCTTTGATGAGCAGAGTGTTTTCCATGGAGCCAGATGGGATATAGAAGAATTGAACCAGAAAAGTTTTTATGACGAGAGAAACCAATAACGCAACTACTACGAGTATTGGAAACTCACGAAGGACAGAACCCTTGCGCCCCATCAGAGGAGTTACGCCTGCTCGGCGGGTGCTTCTACCGTTTCAACGCTCACTTCATCGACAACTACCTCTTCGATGACGGCTTCAGCAACTGGCGCAACTGCCACAGGTGTCGGAGTTGTTGAGAAAGTTAAGTCATCGCCGACTCCACGCTTTTCGCGGATCTTTGCAGCCTTACCGCGAAGATCGCGAAGGTAATACAACTTGGCACGACGTACGTCGCCCTTACGGACAACTTCAATTTTTTCAATCACTGGAGTGTGCACTGGGAATGTGCGCTCTACGCCAACACCGTATGAAACTTTACGAATTGTGAAAGTTTCGCGAACGCCATCACCTTGACGACGGATAACAATTCCTTGGAAGACCTGAAGACGGCTCTTGCTACCTTCAATAACGCGGACGTGGACCTTGAGCTCATCTCCGGCACGGAAAACTGGAACATCCGAGCGAAGTGAAACAGCATCTACAGCATCAAGCACGTTCATCTGTGTGTCCTCATCATCGGTAATAGTCGGGCTAGAAATAACCCGCGCAAGGCGCCTATCTTGCCACAGCGCAAGCCCAAGCGCTAAATCCTTCCTCCGAGCGCTAGATCGCCAGCGCAGCCACCAGCACGGGATGGAGCGTTGGACCCGCACAGACCGTGATTCCAGCGGCATCGGTGGTGTAAATCGCCCCGGCCTCAGTGGCGATCAAACTCCCAGCAGCGCTATCCCATTCCTTGAGGCCAAACTCAAAATACCCATCAAATGCACCCATAGCAACATAGGAGATATCAACTGCAGCCGAACCCATCCGGCGCAAATCACGAATTTGAGGAAGCAGCGCTGCGACAACCTCACCTTGTCGAATTCGATCATGCAGGTTGTAAGCAAAGCCCGTACCAATGAGTGCCAGATTCAGTGGAACGGGATCATTGCAACTGATGCGCACTCCATTGAAATACGAACCGCCTCCACGAATTGCTGTCCATGTTGAATTTACTGTGGGTGCATGCACAACTCCGACAAGGGAACCCTGCTCATCTTTGGCGCCAATACTGATATTCCAACCAGGCAAGCCATACAAATAATTCACCGTGCCATCAATGGGGTCTATGACCCACGTGATGCCGGAACGAGAAGGAATCGAAACTCCCTCCTCGCCAATAAACCCATCATCTGGACGCGCTTTGAGAATCTGGGAAACGATTAATTTTTCACTGGCATGATCCATTTGAGTCGCAATATCTATCGCATTGGTCTTAGATGAAATCTCAAAGGCAACAGGTCGATGCATTAAGAGTTCACCTGCATCGAGCGCTACTTCAAGGGCCAGGGCCAATAAGCCATCATTGCTCGACATACGCATACTCTAACTGCCCATCGCCTCCCGCCCTGGCCACCAGAACAACCCAAAACTGGCGATCATGGAGAGTAAATGCTGGTTTGAGGTTCTCTGCGGCGCACTTTGTTGCGCGTTGACGATCCTTCTTACCTACTTCGGCCCGTGGAATAGATTACGATTCACTCCGTGAGCGAGCTTCGTGTAATCGGCAAGAATGAAGATGGAACGCATCTATTTTTGACTGACAGTCAAGATGTTGACTATTCATTGCGCATTAGCGACACCTTGCGTTCGCTGGTCAATCAACCTCGCCTAGCTGCTGTTCGTACCGAAGAAGCCGAAGGCGTTTCGGTTCGAGAGATTCAAGCTCGCTTGCGCTCTGGCGAACCCATGGAAAATATCGCTCGTGATGCCAATTGTTCGCTCGATAAAATTGAACGCTTCTCTGGACCGATTCTGCAAGAGCGCACCTACATCATTGGATTAGCTCAAGAAGTTGTCATGCGAAAAGAAAGCGGCCGCGAACCAGTTAATTTTAAAGAAGTAGTAACTTCACGCCTTGCTCCTCGCCAAGTGGATATGAGCGCCGTTGAGTGGCTCACGTGGAGACTCGATGATGGCACGTGGATTATTCGCATTCACTATCCCAACCGCGAGGGATTAGGAACGGCAGATTGGAATTTCGATCTCCATCGCCGTTGCCTTTCAGCACTTGATGAAGGAGCAAAGTGGATGGTGGGCGAAGAAGTTGCTCCTGCGCGAAGTGTCGATCACGGTTTGGTCTATGGAACTCACCCGACCGCATCGCGTGCGCAAGAACCTCCTATTGGACGAGATGGTCCTCGTCTGGTCTCACTGCGTGTTGAACCTGAACCCGAAGCGGTCAAAGATGGCGTCACTGCCCGTGCCAAAGTGCCATCGTGGGATGAAATTATGTTTGGAACCTCAAAAAAGAGCCAAGACGAGTCAGACTTTTAATTAATCTGGTGCATGGCAAGAGGTACGAGCTTTTCAATTTCAGTTAATCCCCCGTGATGGCCAATCATCGAGGTTTCTTGCTTCTCTCTAGCCTTATCTATAAAAACTACTGAATCGCGTGCAATGAGGATTATGTCGCCCATTCGATCGCGTGCATCTTGTGTAACTGTGGCACCGAATAGTCCTGCCTCGATTGCCTCGGCCTGCGTCATCACATCACCACGATCGCCGAGGAAGTCGCGCATTAAATGTGCAACAGCATCTGGCTCATGTACATGACTCTCGCTGAGATAGAGATGGCGGGCGCGAGTTTCGCCGGCAACTTCTGACACCCCAGTGAGAAGTGGATTGCCATTACCCATAATTATTTTTTCTTGGGCATTCACCATCCCATGATCAGCGCTAATCCATATTCGAGTTCCTTTAGGCAAGTGAGCCACAAGGCTCGCGGCAATTTGATCGACATAAGAAAGTGCGGCCAACCATTTGGCCGAACCCACTCCATCGCTATGTCCGGCAACATCGAGCTCGTTGGCATACACATAAGCAAAAGCAGGAGATTTCTTCAATGCATTCTTAGTTTCCTTGACCAGATCTGACAATTCATTTGCTCCGCGATAATGAGCGCCCCTCAAAGCTGCTCGTGTAAAGCCAGATTTTTCATATCGATTGGCAGCAATGTGCGATACCTCAATACCGGCTGCATTTCCTCGTTCAAAAAGTGTAGGAACTGGTTGCCACACTTCTGGATCAACTCGCTCGTCCCACTTGAGGGCATTGAGAATTCGACCACCCGATCGCGGCACTCGCACCGTGTAGCCCAACATCCCGTGGGCGCCAGGAAGTTCTCCAGTCATTAATGTTGCAAGGCTTGTGGCAGTGGTAGAAGGAAATGCAGTCTGCGCTGATGCAAATTGTTTAAAGTTACGAATCGTTGGAATGTGTTCGGCATATTCTTTGGCAGCAGAAGCGCCAAGTCCATCGATGATGAATAAACATTCGCGACCGGCAGGACTTGAATCAAATGAATTGCGGCCACGACTATCGGGTAAACCCAAGCTTGCAAAAATTGATGGTGCGATATCGGCCAAATGCACGGTGTCATCCTCTCATCAAATCAAGCATCGATGAATGTGCTGGCTGATAATCGGGCAATTGCTCATCTCAAAACATTCCAAGGGGCACGAATCGATCAAAGAGCCAAGTGTGGTGCAATCGTCGGGGCTCGCCTGCAGGTCACTACCGTGATTTAACCTCACACCTTGGCATAATCACCGCCATGGCTACTGCGAAATCTTCAGCGAAATCTGCTGGCAAAGGGAAGAAACCTGTTGGCCCCAAGCCCGGTGAATATCCTGGAAAGATTATTGACATTGATGTGTCATCTGAAATGTCAGAATCTTTTCTTGAATACGCATATTCAGTCATTTATTCACGTGCGCTACCTGATGCTCGCGATGGATTAAAGCCAGTACACCGTCGAATCTTGCACCAGATGGCCGATATGGGGCTTCGTCCAGATCGAGGCCACGTCAAGAGCGCTCGAGTCGTTGGTGAAGTCATGGGTAAGTTGCACCCTCACGGTGACGGAGCAATTTATGACGCACTTGTGCGCATGGCCCAATCTTTTTCTATGCGCTTGCCACTCATTGATGGCCACGGAAATTTCGGATCCTTAGATTCTGGTCCTGCCGCAATGCGTTATACCGAAGCACGTCTAGCTCTTCCTGCCATGGCCATGGTCGCAGAGGCAGATGAAGATACTGTTGATTTTGGTTCCAATTATGACGGCCAACTGTTAGAACCAATGGTCTTGCCTGCCGCATACCCAAATCTTTTGGTCAACGGAGGCTCGGGAATTGCAGTTGGTATGGCCACAAATATGGCCCCACACAATCTCGGCGAAGTGATTGCAGCGACGAAGCACCTGATCGAAAACCCCACTGCAACATTGAAGCAATTAATGAAGTTTGTCCCAGGGCCAGATTTTCCAACGGGTGGCGAATTGGTTGGCGCCGAGGGCGTTCGCGAAGCATATGCAACGGGAAAAGGCAGCTTCAAAGTTCGTGCCACTGTCGAAATTACTAAAGTCACTTCTCGCAAAATGGGAATCGTGATCAAAGAACTTCCATTTACCATCGGACCAGAAAAAGTTGTAGAACGCATTGCCGATCTTGCCAAAGCGAAGAAGATTCAAGGCATCTCAGACATCATCGACCTCACCGATGGAAAGACTGGAACTAACGTTGTCATTGAATTGAAGAATGGCTTTGAACCAGAAGAGGTCCTTGCTCAGCTATACAAGCTCACCCCTATGGAGGATGCATTCGCGATCAATGCTGTTGCCCTTGTAAAAGGCAAGCCACAGACCCTTGGTCTCAAGGAACTCCTTCAAGTGTTCATCGGCCATCGCATTGAAGTCGTGCGCCGCCGCTCAGAATTTCGCAAAGCTAAAGCCACCGCTCGTTTGACCCTTGTCGATGGGTTGCTCAAAGCAATCATCGACATAGATAAGGTGATCAAGATTATTCGTGGAAGCGATGATGCAACCACGGCGAAGGCTGCTCTCATTAAGGGGTTCAAGCTCAATGACGAGCAAGTCACTTACATCTTGGACATGCCACTTCGTCGATTAACGAAGATGTCAAAACTCGAGCTCGAATCAGAACAGAAAGAATTGAAAGCGGTTATCGCTGCGCTGGTTACTCTGCTCAAGAGCGAAGAGAACATTAAAAAGCAGGTTTCAGATGAACTTACTGAAGTGGGAAAATCTTTCGCTACTCCGAGGAAAACTAAAATAACTTCTCTCTAGAGTAAAGTTGCCGGAACGTACTGCGCATGAGGCAGTGGTGGTGCTTCGACAACGGGAACAACTTTCTTAAAGCCAAAGGGAATCTGAATCTTAGCCACGGCTTGGAATGCCAAAAAGTCAATCTCGTCTTGGTCTACTTGAGAGATGATGCGCGGCAAATACGATGGCATAGGCTTGCCTCATCTCTTCTTTACAGATGGACGCAGTTGTCCAGATGCATATCTTCGCTTGAGGGAGTAGCACTGACAAGAGGCGGACTAGAGCTCTTCATGCGGGGCGAGAAATCCTCATTCGGGTAATACAAGCCATTTATTAGGGCATTACAAGCAATTTTCTCCCCAAGTGCGGAGTCGGATTCACCACAGGTCTAAGCGTCGATCCGATCACGATCTATCTCAGCGGTGGAAATAAACTCTTTGCGTGGGGCAACGTCATTACCCATCAATAAATCAAAGATTGCATCTGCTGCTTTTGCATCATTGACTGTGACGCGGCGCAAAGTGCGATGATCGGGATCCATTGTGGTTTCGCGAAGTTGATCTGCATCCATTTCGCCAAGGCCCTTATATCGCTGTAGCGGCTCTTTCCATTTCTTGCCAGCTTTTTTGAGATCGGCCAAGACTTTTTTCATTTCATCGTCAGAGTATGTGTAATAGAATTCGCCCTTTTTGCCTCCAGAGCCCATGACTTCAATTCGATGTAACGGCGGGATTGCCGCAAATACACGACCGGCATCAATGAGCGGGCGCATATATCGATAAAGCAAAGTAAGAAGCAAGCAGCGAATATGGGCGCCATCAACATCAGCATCAGACATCAAGATGATTCGCCCGTACCGTGCTTCATCCAGTGCAAAGGAGTGTCCAGACCCAGCACCGATAACTTGAATAATTGATGCGCATTCGGTGTTTTCAAGCATTTGCGAAAGCGTCGCTTTTTGAACATTTAGAATTTTCCCGCGGATTGGCAAGATTGCCTGGAATTCGGAGTTTCGAGCAGCTTTGGTCGTTCCTAAGGCAGATTCACCTTCTACGATGAATAGCTCAGTACGAGATACATCCTCTGAGCGGCAATCAGAAAGCTTGGTAGGTAAAGAAGAACTTTCTAGAGCATTCTTTCGACGTTGTAAATCTTTATGAGCTCTGGCAGATATGCGTGTGCGAGATGCTGCTGCAACCTTCTCCAGAATTAGTCGTCCATTGGCTTTATCGATGCGCTTGGTTGTAGAGAAGAAAGCCTTCATCTCATCGGCAACGACGGTAGAAACAATTTTCGTCGCAGCTGCTGTACCAAGTACCTCTTTAGTTTGCCCTTCAAACTGAGGCTCAGACATTCGTACAGTCACAACGGCGGTGAGGCCTTCCATAATGTCATCTTTAATGACATCTGCTTCTGAATTCTTTAATGTCTTAGTCGCACGAAGTGCTTCATTAAATGCCTTTGTAATCGCTCGTTCGAAGCCAAGAATGTGAGATCCACCTTTAGGAGTTGCGATGATATTAACGAAGGAGCGCATTGTGGTTTCAAAACCATTGCCCCACTTCATGGCAATGTCTACGCCCATGTCGCGTTCGACTTCAGTCGAGACCATATGGCCTTGGTCATCTAAGACCGGCACCGTCTCTGCATAGTGCCCGCTGCCAGACAGGCGGATGACATCTCCTACAGCCTCATCAGGTTGTAGGAAGGTGCAATATTCTGAAATTCCACCCTTATGAAAAAAAGATTCTGTAGTTTTAGTTTTCGTACGATTGTCATTAACAATCAGCATTAATCCGGGCACCAAGTAGGAAGTTTGGCGAGCGCGCGCGTAAATCTCTTCTAATTCAAGTTCGGCTTCTTTAAGGAAGATCTGCTTATCGCTCCACCATTTAATACGTGTGCCAGTGACCTTTTGTGGAATTTTGCCGACAACTCGAAGGCCTGATGCAGGGGTGAATGGAGCCTTGGGCCCATCTCCATCGAAAATTCCTGCAGCACCGCGTTGGAAAGACATCCAATAGATTTTGCCATCGCGATCGACTTCAGCGTCTAATCGAGAAGCTAACGCGTTGACAACTGATGCACCTACTCCGTGAAGTCCGCCAGATGCAGCATAGGAGCCACCGCCAAATTTTCCGCCCGCGTGCAATTTCGTTAACACAACTTCGACACCAGTTA
This sequence comes from Actinomycetota bacterium, assembly GCA_009698615.1. GTDB lineage: Bacteria > Actinomycetota > Actinomycetes > Nanopelagicales > Nanopelagicaceae > QYPT01. Next base: position 29,274 of record WLPU01000015.1, read on the forward strand.
GCCCAGTTTTTGGTTCCTTATCAACGGGAATTCCGCGTCCATCATCGTGAACTTCAACCGATCCATCTGATTCAAGATTAATTTCAATCTTCTTACAATGGCCAGCCAGGGCTTCATCTACTGAGTTATCGATGATTTCCCAGAGGCAATGCATAAGGCCCCGAGAGTCGGTGGAGCCGATATACATTCCGGGGCGCTTTCGAACAGCATCTAAGCCCTCGAGTACTGCTAAATCTTTAGCGGTGTAGCTCGCCTCAATTGAGTCATTATCTTTGGTAGCCACGGGCGCAAAGGTTAGCCACTGATTCGCAGATGCAACGGCAAGCGCGCCGTAACTATCTCAAATAGTGAGTAATTGAGGTGATTCCCCCAGAAAAGTCGATTTTAATCGAGATTCACAGCAAAATTTATTTACTTCAGCCAGCGGGGAATAACCAGTACGTGTCATGATGTTCTACTACAGGGCCCACAGTGGGCTTATGAATGTGAGGAGAGCGAAATGACTGATCAGATGATTCTGGAGACCACTCCCCTCAATGCCGTCGATCGTTGCGATCGTTGCGGGGCTCAGGCTTACGTACGTGCAGTTTTGCTTTCTGGTGGAGAGCTCATGTTCTGTGCACACCATGCAAAAGAATATGCAGCCGGACTCAAGCCAATCGTTGCCCATATTCAAGATGAAACTGAAAAGTTAGTCGAGACTTCCGCTAACTAATCTGCAGACTTTCTACACAGATTCCTTATTTTCTAAAGCGCGGGAGCTTCAAATCCAGCATCGCGATGGCTGCCATCGCACATTGGTTTCTCTTTGGAGTGTCCACATCGGCATAGTGAAAAATTCTCTTTTGTCGTGACGATTTTTCCTTCTGCATCTACAAAATCTACGGCGCCAGTCACTTTGATTGACCCATTGGCTTTTACCTGCATCTTGATGTTTTCAGACATTTAGTTTCCCTTACTTTGGTTGGCTGTAATGATCCTATTTTTCAGACTATGAAGCCCGGCTTGCTTTAGTCAAGGTAATCGCGCAGCACTTGGCTACGTGATGGGTGGCGCAACTTCGACATTGTTTTGGATTCAATCTGGCGAATACGCTCACGAGTTACTCCGTAAACCTTTCCGATTTCATCAAGAGTTTTTGGCTGACCATCGGTGAGACCAAAGCGCATTTGTACTACGCCTGATTCGCGGTCTGACAAGGTGTCTAGCACCGAGTGCAACTGCTCTTGGAGGAGTGTGAACGAGACTGCATCAGCAGGCACAACTGCCTCTGAATCTTCGATGAGATCACCAAACTCTGAATCGCCTTCTTCGCCCAATGGCGTGTGAAGTGAAATTGGCTCACGGCCATATTTTTGAACTTCGACAACTTTTTCAGGGGTCATATCTAGCTCTTTGGCAAGCTCTTCTGGAGTTGGTTCGCGCCCAAGATCTTGCAACATCTGGCGCTGAACACGTGCCAATTTATTAATGACTTCAACCATGTGCACTGGAATACGGATGGTGCGTGCTTGGTCGGCCATTGCGCGAGTGATCGCCTGGCGAATCCACCACGTTGCATATGTCGAGAACTTATAACCTTTGGTGTAGTCAAACTTTTCAACGGCGCGGATCAATCCAAGATTTCCTTCTTGAATGAGATCCAAGAACAACATGCCGCGACCGGTGTAACGCTTTGCGAGAGAAACAACTAAACGTAAGTTCGCCTCCAGCAGGTGATTCTTCGCGCGCTTGCCATCTTCAACAATCCATTCGAGTTCGCGCTTGAGTTTCTTCTCAATCTTCTTCTCAGTCGCGAGTTTAAATTCGGCGAAGAGACCAGCCTCAATACGTGTAGCGAGTTGAACTTCGAGCTCTGCATTTAACAGAGCTACGCGGCCGATTTGCTTGAGGTAGTCCTTTACAGGGTCAGCTGTTGCACCGGCAGTCATAACCGTCTGTGCAGGAGCGTCATCTTCTTCAGAAGCTTTTAGCGTAAAGGCATCTTCTTCATTTCCATTGCTCTCTTCAGCCAGATTAACCACACGAGGAGCATTGGCTTTGTCTTCGGCTGGTTCATCCCCTGGCGTATCAGCAACAAGAGCCTCGAGATCTTCTAGTTCTACTTCTTCTAACTCAACATCTTCGCCATCAATCTTGGCGGTTGTCGTCTTCTCGCCTTTAGCTGCAGGTGTTGGTGCTAGGGCCACTGGTGCGATCATTGCGTAATCGGATTTTTTCAAAATGCGACTTGGAGAACCAAGCCCCTGCTTATGAATCTTCTCGGTCATCGTCGCGATAGAGATGGCTAATTCTTTTACTTCATCGATCAGTGGCTTATCCAGTTTTTTAGGAATTCTATTGAGGCTCGTTACCCCACGACTTGTCAGTTCTTCCATCAAGTCTTTGTGGCGTTGCACTGCTTCTTTAGCGCTAACAATCAAGCGCACATCATTGACAGTGAGATCTTTCTTTAATGGAATTTTCTTAGCGACTATTTTCTTGGCCGCGGCTTTCTTGGCTACTTTTTTCGCTGGCTTCTTGGCTGCAGATTTCGCAACAGGCTTTTTTGCAGCGCTTTTCTTTTTACCAGATGCTTTGCCCTTGTTTTTGAGCGCACTAAGAGAAGCCACATCAGTCCTTTGTTTTGACTTCGCCGATTAATCTCTAACGATTAACCGCGAAGAAGCGATGGCTATATTATAATTTATCCACAGGGTTAAATGCACATCGAAAAGCTAGTTTTGCTCTCGAAACTCTCTACCCGAGCCTGAGGGCGCTACGAATTACCTCTCCCACAGCTTCGACTTCGACCAAAAAGCCATCATGTCCAAAGGGCGATGCCAGCGTTGCAAGAGGAGCTGCCGTGGGAACCAACTCAGCAATTTCACTTTGCAAGCGGGGAGGGAAGAGTCGGTCAGTATCGATCGATAAGACCACAACAGGGACGGTGATGGCAGACAAAGCCGCTGCCACTCCCCCGCGATCTCGACCAATATCGTGCGAATTCATCGCTTCGGTCAGGGCAATATAAGTATTTGCATCAAACCTGTGGGCTAACTTCACTGCCTGATGATCTAAATAGGACTCCACGGCATATCGCCCCGTGTCATCGCCTTGAAGTTCTCGCCCAAATCGAACATCCATTTCGGCTTCGGTGCGATAGGTCAGGTGAGCAATTCGCCGGGCTATTCCTAGTCCTTCGATAGGGCCTTGTTTTTTGTCGTAGTAGTCGCCACCGTAAAAGTGTGGATCACTTTTAATTGCACGAATTTGAATCGATGCTGTCCCGATTTGATCACCGGTGGCAACCGCGGATGAACCAATGGTGCAAATGACGCCTACTCGCTCTGGCCACTGCACTGCCCATTCAAGGGCGCGCATTCCACCCAAGGATGGTCCAAGTGCAAGTCGATATTTCTTTATTCCAAGTGCATCGCTAAATGCAACTTCGGCAGCAACCATGTCTCGAATAGTCAACGTTGGAAATCGTGAGCCGTAGCGCTTTCCATCTGGGGCAATACTTGATGGTCCAGTACTTCCTTGGCATCCACCGATAACGTTGGGACATATAACAAAATATTTTTCTGTATCGAGAGGTAGTCCTGGTCCCACCATCGAAGGCCACCAACCGAGGACATCAGACCACCCAGTGAGTGCATGATTGACCAAAATCGCATTATCTTTTGCTGAATTTAGCGTTCCCCAACTTTGATAGGCAATCACAACCTCTTCAAGGACGTCGCCACTTTCCAAAGCAACAGACCCAATAGAAATAAATTGGCGCTCTCCCGAATCATAAGTTTCTAACCACGCACCTGTAACAGATGTGAAATCTGTTGGAGGTATAGGTGTAGTCATTGCAAAACCTTCCGCGCTTGCTGGCGCTCAAGAGCGCCAACCTGGTCTTCACCCGGAGCACCCCGCCGCGATGGAGGGTTGCCGTCTAGTTAGCCGGGGCTGGAACCTAGAACTCGTGACCTAGTGATAATGGTAGGTGATGAAGGCCGTTTTGTGAAAATCAGTTCTCGAAAATTGCCGCACATACTTTGGGGTGCAAATCTTTGCGCATAGCGCTAAAGGACTCAGGCGGCCATCCAGCGCTAAAGACTCTACGTAGCAAGGTAGCCAATGAATACCCAGGTTGGTCGATGAGCGCTCGATCCAAAGCTTGCTGAGCAATGGCCCCTGCACCTTTTTCATATGCAACTGCACCCAGAAGACAAGCAACCGGCGCGATGAAACCTTCAGGAGCAATGCGAATCAAGTAGCGCCACATCGAGAAATACAGCTCGATTGTTACTTCATCATGAGAACCCAATGCGAAATCGCGTACTTGAATATCGGTAAGAGCCCCCAACACTCGTGCCGATGCGCGCTGATCTGAAGCAATATCTGCCCCAAGGGTCCCGGCAATAAATCGTGAGGCTAGATCGATCACAGAAAGCGCACCTTCACGTTGTGCTGAGTGAATTCCTGCGGAATCTGGATCAACTGAATGATTGGTCACTTGTTCGATAAAACTTTTCTCGGATGCAAGCGGGAGTGCTGCAATAGAATCTGCAAGATCTTCGCGATCTATAAATGGCATGGGATGTCCATGTGCCACCTGCTCTACGGCGACTCTGGATGATTGAATATCCGGCAGAGCCCGCCCTTTCGGCGGACAGCAATTGATATCGCCACACAAGAGTGAGCGCCAGCGTCCAGCGCATACAACAAGAGCCTCGCGCACTTGAATCTCCACCCGATTCAACGCCGTTGCAATTGAATCGAGTATCTCTGGTCCGTCACTTCGGTCATGGGGCGCGTATGCAATTACCAGTGCTCCGTCGGCACCTTCATTCACCAAATACGCTATTAGCCTGTCATAAGGCTCATAATTTGAATCTTTCTGAATAGCAGGAGGGTAATCAATACGCATAGCCATACCAACAGATTCATTTTTCAAGGAAACCAGAACCAAAGAATCCGTAGGGTGATAGCCAATGAGGAAAGGAATTGCAGCAAGGAGATCGTGGGGTGAAGTAAGAGTTGTCATAACGCCGAAGATTTCACCCACCCACCCACATATTCGCATCCCTAGGAGTCGCGTTGTGGAAAGAACAGTTCTGTGTCCTTAGCTTGCTAGTTTTAATGGAGCGTTTGCAACGTTCACCGTGCTGATGGAAACTTTTCTTACGGTGCCAGTAATTGCTCGCGCTACGCCATTGTGGGTCCAGGTCCCTCCCCATGTGGCTACCATCGCCACTATAAATGTCCCAGCATGCGAGTAGGAATGTGAAATTTCTTGATTGGGGTAAGCCGCTCCGGCCTTTGTGGTTGCATAAATCGAACCATCACCGAAACTCCAGACAAATGATGGTCTCATCGCCACGTCAACTACTTCCCCCACGATTGCAACCCTTGCATTAAAGAGTTCTGGAAGTCCACACCAATAAATCATCGGCACATTCACTATGGCGCCTTGGGTTGGTTGATGAAAGATATTCGCTATAGGAAGTAACTTCACTAATCGATCATTGAGCGATACTCCAGATGTATTACTGGGTGAAGATTTGCGAATGACTGTTTTTCCAGGAGTGCTCTTTCGGGGAAGGACTCTGCGGACTACAGTTTTTTTGGTCGAGGCAGGCGAAAGCAATACTTTTGGTTTCGCGCCTACTTTCGGTTTTATGACGGGCCTAGCTGCCCCAGAATGCGTTGGCTTGGGTGTTGGCTTCGCGGTTGCGTTTTTGATCCCGCTGCCTTTTTTGCCGACAATAATGACTTCTCCATTTTGTGTGTAAACGTCAATACATGCCTTTGTGCTGCAGTCCTGCGCAATAGCAGGTTCGGATATGAGATGTGATGGCGTAATGAGAAATGGGCAGATAAGTGCAATCGGAATAAGTCTGGTCATGAAAATGTGATGTTCCATACCGCGAGCGTAAAAGAGGACTAAAAAGTGGAGCGCAATAAGCACGCAGCTGTGCAAAGACCCTACTTGTAGTTCTACAGTGGATCCGTGGCACATCGCGATGGAGATGGTTGGGTGCAATGTCGTTGTGGCGGCAAGCATTGGGGCTTACATGGCGCAGCAGGTTTGCTCCTCATCCGCGATAACACATTGCTTTTGCAACATCGCGCAGAATGGGTCCACAACGGAGGCACATGGGGAGTTCCAGGAGGCGCTCGTGATTCGCACGAAAGCTCGATAGAGGCTGCTTGTCGCGAATCAGAGGAAGAAACCGGAATTGATTCATCGCTCTTGACCATTTACATAACCCACACCGATGATCACGTTGATTGGCGCTATGACACCGTGATTGCAACGGCACATCCCCAACTTGTTCCTCACGCAATGAATGAAGAATCCCAAGAATTACGATGGGTTCTTTGGGATGACATAGATGCGATGGATTTACATCCCAGTTTTGCTAAATCGTGGCCAGCAGTAAAACTACTTTTGCATCAACTCTTCTGAAAGTCGCTTAAGGGAATCTTTTACAATCGCGGCATCTGATGTGCGCCACAGCGGCGGCATCGAATTAAGCAACACTGATCCATATCGTTTAGTGACAATGCGAGAATCTAGAATTGCGACAACTCCTCGATCCTCCTCTGATCTAATCAGGCGCCCAGTGCCTTGCGCTAATAACAATGCAGCCCTCGGCAATGAGACTTGCATGAAGCCGCTTCCGCCAGCTGCATCAATCTCTGCAGCACGGGCTGACATCACAGGATCATCGGGGCGAGGAAAGGGAATTCGATCAATCGCGACCAGAATGCATGAGGCACCAGGTACATCCACACCTTGCCACAAACTCATTGTGCCGAGCAAAATAGAAGTTTCATCTTTTACAAATCGCTCTACAAGCGGCCCGACGGCGTCGCCTCGCTTTTGAGTAATCACCTTGATCGGAAGTTCGGCCAACACTTTTCGCAAATGCGCATCGGCTGCCTCTACCCCACGCCATGAAGAAAATAGCGCCAGTGTGCGCCCACCCGCTGCGTCGATGAGCTCACCTAATTCGGTAAGGGCTTCAATGCTGGGTCCATCTCTGCCCGGCTCTGGCAAATGCTTGGGCATATAGAGCATTCCTTGATTAGCAAAATCAAAGGGGGAGCCAACATCGAGCATCTTCACATTTGCTGGGTCTACATCGCCTTCTTCTACTTGCGTATCGGCGTCATCGCCAACAACAAAACCAATGTTGCGAGCCATCGCATCAAAGCCATTGCCCACAGTCAGGGTTGCTGATGTTGCTATGACTGGTGTCTTCGTGAGCAAATTTGCGCGAAGTACAGATGAGACGGCAAGAGGTGCTAAATGAAGTGTGGAAAAAGTGGGTTCATACCACAGCACTTGTCCAGCCCCGAGTTTTAATAACTTTCCAGCAGTGGTTGAAACCTCAGTGACGGCGCCTTTAACTCGAGCACGCATTGCTATGGCGTCAGAATCCACAATCTCTTCATCGGCGCTAATGGATTGAGTGATCCCTTGGGCGCTCTCGCGCACCTTTCTGATGGGTGCCTCTAACTCTGATGGCAACTGATCAAGGCGCCCTTGCAGATTGGTCTCATACTTCACTCGTTGCCCATAGCTATCCATCGCATCATCAAAAGCGTCTGCAGCTTTGGTAAAAGCATCTGCGAGCTTGCCAGGCATATGTTTTCTGGCCATCGCAGCTGCGCGAGAAACTCGTGGCCCAGTAAGTTCTTCAGTTACTGCTTGCGTAGTCCGATCCATAAATTCATGGGCTTCATCCAAGATCACGGCATCGCGCTCGGGCAAAATAGGATGTGAGTCCACAATCTCTATGGCTAACAAGGTGTGGTTAGTAACAACCACATCGCACGTTTGCGCCTTAGCTTTGGCAATGGCTGCAAAACATTGATGGCCGTAGGCGCAAACATCTGCTCCCACACATTCGCGACCAGATAGAGAATTGGCATACCAAACTCGGCGATCGACATCGGGGGCATCATCGCGATCCCCCGAAACGCCGGGTGTCTTTGCCCAGGCCGTCAATCTTTTGGCATCTTGTCCCAGGCTAGATACCTCTAGTAATACATCACCATCTGGGTCTGAGGTTTCGCTATTCATTTTTTGTAAGCAGATGTAGTTTCCGACTCCCTTATAAATTCCAAAACTAATATCTCGTCCCAATACTTTCTCAAGGGCGGGGACAATTCGTGGCAAGTCGCGTTCGACCAATTGACGTTGCAGGGCCAAGGTTGCAGTTGCGACAAGGACTCGCTTGCCGTGCACTAGCGCCGGAACCAAATAGGCAAGAGATTTACCGGTGCCAGTGCCGGCTTGAACCATTAAGTGATGTCGATCCGACAGCGCATTGGCAACTGCCTCTGCCATCTCAATTTGTCCTTCGCGCGAGGTGCCACCAATGGCCTCAATAGCTGCATCTAAAGCTTTGCGCACTTGGGCTGAAAGGTCACTCACGTGCTCACCTTATACATCTACACGGATAAAGCTGACTCTTAATGTAGTTGAAAGTTCAACTTTTATTAACCTTACGACACTACCAAAAATCTAATTTTTGCGAAAATATTTCTGCATGAACGTCGCGAGCTCTGGATTGGCTGTGCCCATCCCTGCAATAACTCCGTTTCGGTCATCTTCAGAACGATTCTGACTGATCTTCATTTTTCCTTCGATCCGCACTGATTCAATAGACAATCCGACAATCGCAGAAAGACTTTTAGAGATGAATTCCTCTGGGGCATCTTCTACTTTCCAAGGAGTCGATTGCTGAGCCTCATGGGTGTCGGTTAACTCTCCGACATGATTTCTTAACCAAGTGGCGTCATCATGGACGAGAGGTGTCCCCCAAATGTGCACTGTTGTGTAGTTCCAGGTCGGAACCACTTTTCCATTTTCTTTCTTTGTCTCATACCACCCTGGGGTTACATAATCTTGCGGTCCTTGGAATACCAAAAGGCATTCATTGCCCAGTGCGAGGTCGCGAAGTTGGTTATTTCCGCGAGCTAAATGTCCCGAGAGCGAAAGTGATTGAGGGTCCTTACCCGGCTTGGTTATGAAGGGAATAAGATTTGCCGTAATTCCAGTCTGGTCATGAGTAATCAATGTCGCCAACGGAAAGTGTCGAACAAAACTCAGAATCTGCTCGTCTCGTTCCTCTTTGAAATGATGAGGAATATACATTTAGGAAACCCCTGCGCGTTCTTTCCAGGCACTTTCAAGTGTCTGTGTGAAGGCCTCAAGTGGTTGAGCCCCTGAGATCCCGTACTTCATATCCACCACAAAAAATGGCACCCCAGTTGCCCCGAGTTGGCTAGCAAGAGTGCGGTCAGCATTGACTTCTTCGGTAAATTTTCCAGAAAGCACTATGTCCTCGACCACGTCTGCATCTAAGCCAATTGATAAACACACACTTACTAAATCTGCATGAGAAAACAGTGGCTTTGATTTCTCAAAATAGGACGAATACATGGCCTCGAGTAACTGATCTTGTTTTCCAATAGTTGCTGCCCACAAGAGCAGGCGATGGGCATCAAAAGTATTGCCAGATAGCGTGTTATCGAGGTCATAGCAAAGGCCTTCACCGTCGGCGATAGCGCAAACATTAGCCTGCATTTCCTTCACGGCAGATGGAGCCAAGTTATATTTAGTGGCTAAGAGTTCTTGAGTTGCAACAGTTGTCTCAATATCTGGTTGTAGTTGGAAGGCCCGATGGCGAATAGTGATTTCTTCTTTATGCTCGAAAGTTGATAGCGCCTTTTCCAATCGGCGCTTGCCGATATAACACCAGGGGCAGACAACATCTGACCAAACATCGATAATCATGACTTTAGTTTAGGGCTAAAAAAATCCCTGACCCAATTTCTGAGCCAGGGATTTTTTGTAATTCAGATTAACTGCAGCCTGATGTATTTCCGCAACCTTCACAGACATAACAGGCACCAGATGCACGCATCTTGACGCCGCAGGTCATACATAACGGTGCATCAGACTTAATACCTGAGATCGCCTCAAGTAATTCTGTCGATGATCCGAAGGTAATTGGCGCATCAATTTTCACATCCACAGCCTTGGTTGGAGCTTTAGCAATGGGTGTCGAAACTGGTGTCGCAACAGGGGCTTCAGAGCGTTCGAACTCATCGACATCATCGCTGACATCTTGGGTGTATGTACCGGTCTCCAGGGCACGTGCGCGCTCAGAAGCGGTGTAGAGGCCAATCCCAGAGCGTGCCTCAAAGGGCAAGTAATCCAGCGCCAAGCGACGGAAGATGTAATCCATCATGGATTGTGCGATACGAATATCTGCATCATCTGTCATTCCACTTGGCTCAAAACGCAAGTTGGTGAATTTCTCAACAAAAGTTTGTAGAGGAACTCCGTATTGCAACCCGATTGAAACAGCGATCGAGAATGCATCCATCACGCCGGCAAGAGTTGATCCCTGCTTACCAAGTTTTAAGAAGACTTCACCGAGTGCGCCATCGGCATAGGCACCAGAGGTCATGTAGCCCTCAGCACCGCCAACGGAGAACGATGTAGTCATCGATGGACGAGACTTTGGAAGGCGTTTGCGCACAGCCACTGCTGGTGCAGTTGATGCAGGTGCGCTTCCCTTGGCTTCTTTGCCATCAGACAAAGGTTGTCCAACTTTGCAATTGTCGCGATAAACGGCAAGTGCCTTAAGACCAAGCTTCCAACCTTCGTAGTAAACCTCTTCTACTTCCTCCACTGTTGCCTCAGCAGGCAAGTTCACGGTCTTGGAAATAGCCCCTGATAGGAATGGCTGGCAGGCAGCCATCATGCGCACATGGCCCATAGGGGCAATGGAACGAGTTCCTAGCGCGCAGTCAAAGATGTCGTAGTGCTCTGGCTTGAGGCCAGGAGCATCAATGACGTGGCCGTGAGTGGAGATATATTCGACAATGGCTTCAATGGTTTCTTCGGTGTATCCAAGTTTGCGAAGTGCTGCAGGAACGGTTTGATTAACGATCTGCATCGATCCGCCACCGACAAGTTTTTTGAACTTCACGAGTGAGAAATCAGGTTCGATACCAGTGGTATCGCAATCCATCATCAAACCAATGGTGCCGGTTGGGGCAAGAACTGAGATTTGCGCATTGCGCCATCCGTTCTTTTCGCCGATGCTTAAACAAGCATCCCAGGCCTTATTTGCTTCAGTCCAGACATCACGATCAAGTGTTGTTTGTGACTTAGCAGAAATTGATGCAGATGCATGTTTGCGCATCACGCGTGCATGAGGAGCTGCGTTGCGTGCAAAGCCATCGTATGGTCCGACAAGTCCTGCAAGCTCAGCACTTCTCTTGTAGGTAATTCCGCTCATAAGCGAGGTGATTGCACCAGCAAGGGCTCGTCCACCATCTGAGTCATAAGCAAGTCCAGATGCCATCAAAAGCGCACCTAGGTTGGCATAACCAATACCCAGTTGGCGATAGGCACGAGTTGTATCGCCGATTGCCTCTGTTGGGAAATCAGCAAAGCAGATCGAAATATCCATTGCAGTGATGATCATCTCTGCTGCACGAGAAAATGTCTTAGCATCAAAGGAGCCGTCAGCTTTTTGGAATTTCATCAAGTTTAATGATGCAAGGTTGCAAGATGAATTATCTAGCGACATGTACTCAGAGCAAGGGTTGGATGCATTGATGCGCCCAGTCTCTGGGTTGGTGTGCCAGTCATTGATCGTGTCATCGTATTGAATTCCAGGATCAGCACATGCCCAAGCAGCCTGTGACATCTTGCGAAATAGTGAGCGTGCATCAACTGTCTCAATAACTTCACCAGTTGAGCGAGCCTTCAAACCAAATTCGCTTCCGCCCTCAACAGCGCGCATGAAATCATCGCTCACTCGCACAGAGTTGTTGGCGTTTTGATATTGCACAGAAATAATGTCTTTGCCGCCAAGGTCCATATCGAAACCAGCATCACGCAAGGCGCGAATCTTGTTTTCTTCGTTGACCTTGGTCTCGATGAATTCTTCAATATCTGGATGATCAACATCTAGAACAACCATCTTTGCAGCGCGGCGTGTAGCCCCACCTGACTTGATGGTTCCGGCAGATGCATCAGCACCCCGCATAAAGGAGACAGGCCCTGATGCGGTGCCGCCTGATTTGAGAAGCTCTTTGGATGAACGGATGCGTGAAAGGTTTAGTCCAGCACCGGATCCACCTTTGAAGATCATTCCTTCTTCGCGATACCAATTAAGGATCGAATCCATCGTGTCATCAACAGCCAAAATGAAACAGGCGCTCACTTGCTGTGGTGATTGCGTACCAACGTTAAACCAGACTGGTGAGTTAAATGAAAAGATCTGGTGAAGCAACATATGAGTAAGTTCGTGTTCGAAAACCTCAGCATCGGCATCGGATGCAAAATAGCCACTTTCTTTTCCGGCCTTGGTGTAAGTCAACACAACGCGATCGATAACTTGCTTAAGTGACCATTCGCGGTTTTCGGCACCGACTGCTCCACGGAAATATTTCGTGGTGACAATCATCGATGCGTTCACTGACCAAAAGTCAGGATACTCAACGCCGCGTTGTTCGAAAACAACTTCGCCGCTCTTCCAGTTTGTCTGAACGACATCTCGACGCTCCCACATCACTTCGTCGTAAGGGTGCACTCCAGCTTTTGTGTAAATCCGCTCGAGTGTTAAACCCTTGCCTGACTTAGTGGTGGACTTGCTAGGTCGATTGATGACCGTCTCTGACATTTATATGTTCCCCATCTTCTTTTCGAGTGTCGTGTACTTAAACTTTTACTGAACTTTTTTGTGCAGATGAAACAACGTTCTTTGGTGTTGGGTTTACAGTGTTGCTTGCAGTGGGGGCTGCACTTTTTCCTGAGGAATTACTTTGCGAGAGTGCTATCGATGGCGCAGCTCGCAACAGTGCGATCTCACCTTCGAAATCTTCAAGGGAGTTAAAGTTACGGTAAACCGAGGCATATCGCAGGTAGGCCACTTCATCGAGTTCGCGAAGTGGTGCCAAAATCGCAAGACCCACTTCTTGGGCTTCGATCTCTGCTTGGCCCGAGGCGCGTAAGGTTTCCTCCACTCGCTGAGCAAGAAGTGCTAAATCATCTGAATTGACAGGCCGGCCTTGGCAGGCTTTACCCACGCCAGCGATAACTTTCTCGCGGCTGAAGGGCTCGGTTGCACCAGATCGCTTGATGATGTTGAGCAAAGTAGTTTCTTGAGTCGAAAAGCGAGCGCCACATTCTGGGCACTCACGACGCCGGCGAATCTGGGTGCCATCTTCAACTTGGCGGGAGTCAACAACGCGCGAATCATCATGTCGGCAAAATGGGCAGAGCATGCGGCGTGTCGTCCTTCCTTCTATGAAGTGCGGGTGTATTAGCGATTTTCGTTAAGACCCATCAGTAGGGTTAAAACCACTACTTATGGAACTATACCGCGCTTTGACCCCTACATCTAGTGGTAACTGTAAAGGAGCACTTAAGGCTTGCCCTGCATTGCCTCAATGAATTTTTCTAGGGCGTGTCGGGGCTACCCCTCTAATTTTTCTTGGTGCGCCCCGCTCAATCCCCAACCGCCTTATGCAGGAATGCGAAGAACCTGCCCTGCCGAAACATCAGGCACCAATAGTGAATTGGCACTCATGATCGCATCGACCATCGCCAAAACATCGCTCCCGTGGGCTGCAGTGGTGGCAAGAGACCACAGAGTGTCCCCTGGAGCCACAACAACTTTCACATAAGAAACGTGCGTGCTGTGAGAGAAAACATCACCAGCTCCAGCCTTCATCGAAAAAGCAGCGCCCAGCACTATCGCCAGAGAGACAACCACGGCCAATCGCGCTAACCGACCACGACGATTAAGCCCTTGCGAGCGAAGCGTCATAGTGCGGGACGGATAATTCAGTGCGATTGTGCTCATGGTCTTGCCTCCTGGACGAGTCACTTCTTAGCGCTAGTCCTTGGTTCAACCTTGGGGAAGGTTTCGAACACTTGTTCGATAGGACATTTATAGCCCACCCCACTGACAAAAGCAAGAATAATTCGAACAGATGTTTGAATTTTTTTACTTTTTCCCCTATCCTCTAGCCATGAGCAAAAAAAGCAGCGATACAGCCCAGGCTAAGCGTGGATCTGGCAAGTTGGCCCCGGCTAAGGCTTCCAATGACCTCCTCGAGCTCCCTGATGGCCCTGCCGATGAGCATGGCCTCACCACCCGCCAGCTGAAGATTTTGCAGGCGATCAAGGAAGCGTTGGTGACCAACGGCTACCCACCTTCCATGAGAGAAATCGGCGCCGCTGCAGGACTTGCCTCCCCTGCCTCTGTTCAATACCAATTGCAAGCCCTTGAGAAAAAAGGTTTTATCCGTCGAGACCCCACCCGTGGCAGAGCCCTTGAGGTTCTACTTCCAGGCGATGAACCAGTATCGCCACCAGCAGCTGAGAGAACTCGCCAAGTGCCACTTGTCGGACGCATTGCAGCTGGCGGGCCCATCTTGGCTGAACAAACAATTGAAGAAACATTCCCATTGCCCGAATCCATCGTTGGTAGTGGCGAACTGTTCATGCTTAAGGTCGTCGGGGATTCCATGATTAATGCAGCTATTTGTGATGGCGACTTTGTCGTTATTCGCTCACAAAAAGATTGCAACAAGGGCGAGATTGTTGCCGCGATGATTGATGGCGAAGCAACGGTAAAAACTTTCTCTCGCAAAGATGGTCACATCTGGTTACTGCCGGCAAATGATGATTTCGAACCAATCAATGGCGATCATTGCGAGATTCTTGGCAAGGTCACTGCAGTACTTCGAAGCGTGCAGTAATTCGAGGGCTACGGCTTCCACTCTCCTCGGACAACCTCATGTGGATTAATTCCAGGACCAAAATCCACCTCTGACAAATCTAGATCTGCGTCGGGACGATCACCTTTCACCCAACGCCGAAGTGCTGGATACGAGCAAGCCGCTAGGGTTGGAAGTCCAACTCCGATCCAGAATGCAATGGGTTCAGTGGTCAAAGAAGTATTGAGCAACCAGAGCGTTAACAAGGTTGGGAAAATTGCTATCCCAATAGCGCCAAACCATCCTCCGGGAACGGTGTAGGGCCGCTTCATATCTGGATATCTCAATCGCAAAGCGATGAGAGCAGCGAACTCCAAAAGTAAACCAAAGAGAATTAATATGACATCCGCGTCAATGATCGTGGTGAAATTCAATGCAATGAATACTGCATAGATGCCACAACTGAGAATGATCGATCGAACCGGTGCGCCTGTACGAGGGTTGATACGTGCCAACGATTGTGGCAAGTAATGATCAGCGGCCAAAACCATGGGGATTCGCGACACGCAAAAAAGTAATGATGAGAACAGCCCAATTTGTGAAAGCAGGGCACCAATAACCAAGGTATTCTTCAACCAGGGGCCACCTAATAGTCCACCGGCAAGGGCAAAATCTCCGTTTTCCCATAAAGTGACATCATTTGCGTGGAGCCCAGAAATTAGACTGGCAAGCACCGGCAGAATGTAACCAATAGCAATCAGCGGAACTGTTATGAGAAGTGCCTTTGGAAAGGTCCGGACTGGATCTTTAATCTCTCCACCTGCAGTTGTGATGGAGTCATAACCAATGTAGCTCCAGATCATGATTGCAAGGCCAGCACTTGCAGATGAAGTTGCAGAGGTTCCTGGCACGGTGAATGGCTGGAGAGGATGAACCCCAGGAGTGGTTAACAGGTGTCCGGCAGCAAGAAATATCAGCACAACAAATGGCGTCAATATTGCGACCATAAATGCGATCATCGTGTTGCCAACA
>WLPU01000016.1 GCA_009698615.1 Actinomycetota bacterium
CCCCCCCCCCCCCCCCCCCCGGGAAGTTCGCCTCTCAGTGATCCAGCGGAGGTGGGAATTCATTCCCAATTCTCAGGCGAATCGCTCTGCGCTTGACAAAGAAACGGCAGTCAGCCATAAGGTAAATCTATGTCTTCTTATAAGCCGTTCACGCCAACGAAGAGAGCTCCAGCACTCCTAACAGTCGGAGTCCTTTTGACATCATTTTTGATCCTTAATTCTATAGCTCCTACTCAAGCTCTTGAACGTCCGAATTTTTCAGTTCTAAGTTCGGAAAACATCACCATCGACGATTCAACCAGTGTATTAAAGGTTTATTTAAATACCTTTCGCCCAGATACCAACGTGAGTTTTCGATTGCAATCAAATAGCTTGACAACTGTCACCGTAGTGTCTGGAAACGATACTGTCGCAATCCCATCAAATTCGAACGTACATTTCTCTATTAAATCTGGACCGATCCTAAAAAAGGATCAAATTCTGAAACCAGTAAAGGAATTCCGTAACGGATCCGGAACACTTCTAATCCAGATCTTTCCCGCCCCCCCTGACTTTCCATTAATCACACTCAACGGAGACACAAGCCTCATTAGTGCCCACGAGATTCTATCTACTCCTCATTTGAACTCTGGTTCGTACGCTATAGACTCAGTTGGAAGTCACATTAAATATTTCTTTAAATCACCCAATGATCTCGTTGGATTTCGCAAGCTCAACGATGGCGAAGCAAAAGCAGGGGCTTCTAGCGCACCGAAATATGCGTTTCTCGAACAAAAGGATTTTGGAGTTACTGCAACCTTCCCTGGCACCTGGATATTGTTAGACAAGAATTTCCAAAGGGTGCAAAGAATAAACGATGTACAAACGAAGTTTGGATTAGCTTCTCCAGAAGGTCATGGGATGACAATTAGCGGCTTAGGCAATCCCATAGTAATAACGAATATTACGAGAACTGTGGATAGCAGTTGGTTAGCCAAGCCATACGGGATGCCAATTCTTGATTGTGACATTGCTGAAATTTCAGGTGGTAAAGCAATTAACGAATTCAGTTTTTGGGACTGGGCCGTATCCAACAAAGCTCTTAGCAAGCCCCTTTTAGATGCCATGCCCCCAGTACACGATCCACAAGATCCTAATTCTCCTATTGACATCTGTCACGCAAATTCTTTGCAATATTTCAAGCCAAGTAATGTTTTCCTTATTAGCGTTCGGAGCCCCTCAATCTTGATGATCTTGAGTGCAAACTTAAAAAAAGTCCAAACAATCATTCCCACTGATGGCTCATTCCAACACTTTGCTCGGTTTATTTCTCCAACTCAAATAACTGCTCTGGGGAATTTCCCGGATGCTAAGGTCTCGCAATTTTTAGATTTTAAATTCATTGCTAAAAAATGGATCCTTAAAAAGATACCCTTTCCAGTACATGCCAGGTACTGTGGCGACGCTGAATACGTTGACCCAACACATATCTGGCTCGGTGGCGGATGTGACGCTTTTACCCCTGGAACTCTTGGTGCAATCTTCACCGTACGCAATGGCACATTAACCCAACTCGGGGCCATCAATATGATCGGCTTTACCTTTTCCTATCGCGCCGATCTTTTAATTTAGTGCCATATGATTTTCTCGCCCCTGAATTTTCATCGCCCAGCGAAGAGTCAGCGAGAAATTACCCAGTATTAGGCGATGCCAGCAACCGCATCTGTCGGTTAGAGAAGTTTCCGACCAGTAAAGGGACTTGACTATCATGGTTTAGTTGATTTGATAGCAGTACGGTCTACTGTAAAAATCTCCTAAATACTAAAGGTTAAGACCCAAATTGGGTTTTTGTATCAAAAACATCATCGCCCAATAGACGCTAAAAGCCACAAAGATTCCACCATAGATGTCGATCAAAAAATGTTGATGCAAGAAAACTGTTGCAGGTAGAATCGTTGAAAACCAAACCATCAATATCCAGCTTGTTTTTGGTGCAATCCCGCGCACTCGCCACAGCGCAATGATCGAGATCACCGACCACGTAACGTGATTTGATGGAAACCCATTCAGCGGTTGATCGTTTCCATAGACCACATGAACTAGAACCCAATCAAAGAATGAATGACCTGGTACTGGAGTTCGAGGAACTTGGGTTTGGAAAAATGCATACGCCACATCAAGGCAGAGTTGGCCCACGATGATGGATAACCCATTAACCAGAAACACCTTAAAGCCGCCCAAACGTAAAGATAGTACGGGTACAACAACTGCTGCTAGCAGGTGAAAGCTGAGATACGGAATGACAAATATTGAAATGATCGGAATCTTCTCATCTAACCACCCTTGCATAATCAAAGGTTGGTAGGCGTAATCAGCTTTATTGAATATTTCATACGTTACGAAAGCCAAAATAATGCCAAGAAATACTGCCGCTACCGTGAATTTTTCACTCTTACTTAAATTTGTTTTCATCACGGCCCCTTGAGAGTTGTATCTGCTCAGATAGATTTCTTTTCAGGAGTAAAAAGTGCGTCGTATAACAAGGCTGCGACCCCAGCACCAAGAAGTGGCCCAACAATCCAAACCCAGCTGTTAATCCACGTTCCAGAAACAAGGGCTGGCCCAAACCAGCGAGCAGGGTTGACTGCTGCGCCGGTGAGCGGACCCATAAATAGAATCTCCAGAGTAATCATGAGCCCAATCGGGAACCCAGCAACTGCACCAAAGGTTCCGCGCTTATCCACGGCAACTCCGAAAATTACGGCAACAAGAAGGAATGTTCCAATCGCTTCGGCAACCATCGCTTTTGTTGGACTGATGCCATTTGCTACAGAAGCGGCTCCAAGAGATTTGCCCGCGTCGTTTCCCCATCCAGCGATGTAACGAAGTGCCACTGCGGCAAGACTTGCTCCCGACAATTGTGCGGCAACATAGGAAAGAAAAGTCCTGGTGTTGAGACGTTTTGTAATCAGCATTCCAAAAGAGACCGCCGGATTGAAATGTGCGCCAGAAATCGCTGCGAAGGCACTCACCATAATTGCTATCGCTAAACCATGTGCCAGAGCAATACCAAGAAGATCAGCTTTGCCGTTCATGATTGCACCCGCACCAATTAGAATGAGAGTGAAGGTTCCGATGAATTCAGCTGCAAGTTTCTCTTTCATAGCGCCCCTTCGATTGAGCCTCCCCTAGAACCTCTAGGAGTAACAAAGATGAGAAGACTTTAGCAACTCGAGCATCCGATTATGGGCTTTTGCTACAAATGCTTTACGGCCTCGATCAGCGCTTGAATGTAACCGATGGCATGCGCCCGACCCCGATGTCCGTATGCGCTATCACCCGTCAATGATGGTGTGTGATCGTCCAAAATTGCACCGGTATAGCCATGTTTATGCAAGGCCTTAATTACTTCAAAAGGCGAATAGTTGCCTTCACCCAAGAATGACTCTTGAAATACAGGGAATACTCCTTGGACATCCCGCAGATGTATATAAGCAATCTTGTTTTTCGGAGCAAACCGGTTAACCGCGTCCATTACCGAATTTGCCCCGTCCATTTCAGAAACTGACCCGAGGCACAGTTCCAGTTTGAGATTTGGACTATCAACTGTGTGCACTGCCCGGTCCAAGTTATCAACACTCGTTAAGATTCGTGCGATCCCATGGAGCTCTTGCGCTGGTGGATCATCAGGGTGGAAACACAAGACAACGTTGGATTCCTCGCAAGTCTCAATTACCCCTTTTACGAAATATTCGAAGTTACTCCACATTTCATCAATCGTGAGTGAATCGACACCCAAGGGCACAAAGGATCCTCGCGTGAAAGTGTCTTTTAAATCAACATCTTGTTCATCGCGGCGTGCAACCCAGATTTCTGCATCTCGGGAACGATCAAGAATTACCGAATGGTCATAGATCGAAACATACGATCCTCCCCGCCCGTAGTTGCCCATATCCGTGCGCCAGACGCTTTGAGGCATCCAGTGCATTCCAAGAATCGGGACGCCGGCTGCTCCTAGAGCTCGAATGGTGCTCTTCATGTTCTCTAACTGTTCTTCACGTCCTGGAAGTCCAAGCATGATTTTGTCAAAGAAAAATGTGGGTACGTTTTCAAAAGATTCGATCTTCAAACCGGCGGCTTTCACTGGTGCTAGGAAATCCTCAATGTCCTTCTGCTCCCACTTGCTCTGGCCTGGAATCTTTGGTGTTTGAAACGAAATCCCTTCGCAGCCGAGCTGGATTGCAAAATCAAGATATTGCTTATCGTTTTCTGGATGCTGACCAACCGCTACGCGCATCATTGAGCTTGGCATGATTTCTCCCTAGACTATGGTGGAAACCCTAGTGGACGGCAAAGGCAATCAATGGCAACGTACTCCGCGGACCGGATTCCGGGTTCAAAATCTGGTTTAGGTGAAGGCTCGCTCTGGGATGAACGGACAAAAACTTTTCTCTGGTTGGACGTTTTTGAAAATCGAATTATGCAATTTGATCCCGCAGATCAGTCCATAGAAGAACATTTCATGCCTAAAGTTGTTACCTACATAGGCAAACGTCAATCTGGCGGTTTCATCGTCGCTCTAGGTGATTGTCTAGCAACTCTCGATAAAGATTTTCTTCCACTGGAATTTACGCCTCTGGAAGTAGATCCTGAAGCGGCGAGAACCAATGATGGCAATATTGATTCCAAAGGAAACCTTTGGATTGGAACCGCCGATATTGTTGAGAACGTCGGCGCGGGTGACTTGCGACGGATCGATCCAAAGTTGGATTCCACCACTTTCCGAAATCAGATCTACATTTCAAACGGTATTGATTGGTCTCCCGATGGCACGGTGATGTATTACATCGACTCGGCAACGAGAAAAATTTCACGATATAGATTCGACTCTTCGACTGGAAAAATTATTGAGGCACTTCCAGAATTTGATGTCAGTGACGTTACCGGAGTCCCAGATGGAATGTGTACCGATTCTGCTGGAAATCTCTGGGTTGCCTTTTGGGGCTCAGGTCAAGTTCGAAATTATTCATCGACCGGTGAGCTGCTGAACGTGGTGCACTGTCCTTCAGCCCTTACTACCTGTTGCTCTTTCGGTGGAGATGATCTACAAACTTTATTCATTACTTCAGCGCAAACGACATATGACCCGCAATATAGCTTCGGAGACGACGCTGATGGAATGTGTTTTCAGGTGAAAGTTTCGGCTCAAGGCAAACTCGATCAATTCTTCAAAGGTTAATTTAGTGCCACGTGCAAATGGTTTTGATATGAAATCAATGATTTCATGCACTTAACGCGAACTGAAAAGCTTGGAATGCTCTATGCCCTGCTGGGTGTTTTTCTTTTTTCCCTTTCGCTTCCTATGACAAAATGGGCCCTGGAAAGTTTTGATCCTTTTCTTACCGCCTCGTCTCGTCCAATTTTCGCCTCGATGATCGCCATTCCGCTGATGCTCTTTGTGAAAGTAAAGAAAGTTCCAAAGCAATATTTGAAACCTTTGATTTACACAATGCTTGGAAATGCCTTTATCTGGCCGGTGTTGATTGCACTTGCATTACATCGCACCACCTCTGCTCACATTGCTGTCATCTCATCGATCATGCCTCTGTCGACTGCAATTTTCGCGGTGATGAGGACTAAGACTCAAGTATCTTGGCAATTTTGGGCGGCATCCATTAGCGGTACCGCGCTATTAGTTATCTTTTCTATCTCTCGCGGCGGGGGTTCTGGCGGCGACCTCATCGCCGACGCTCTTACTCTCGGTGCCGTAATTGCTTCTGCCTATTGTTATGTCGAGGGCGCAGAACTTACGAAGATTATGCCGGGTTGGCAGGTGATCTCGTGGGTAGTCGTCCTTGCTCTACCAATTTGTATCCCCGGCTCACTCTTTATCTGGTCACAAACTCATACACAGCACACGATCACAGTTCATGGATTAGTCGGAATCACAATGATTGGAGTTTCATCAATGTATCTGGGATTTTTTGCTTGGTATAGAGGGTTGAAAGATGCTGGAACGGCTCATGGATCTCAAGTTCAACAACTACAGGGCATTATGACATTGGGGTGGGCGGCACTCTTGCTCGGAGAGAAAGTTACCCTGCCCATGATCGTTATTTCCCTAGGGGTAATCCTCTGCGTTCTATGGGCCCTGATGTCGCGTCAACGAACCTTAGAAATGTCCTGAACAAAAATCAGAGAGTTTTCGAATATTACTTCAGCATCATAATCAAGGGTTGCGACGTGATAACTGTTTACTAGTTCGATTCGCTGCTTTTTATCGGATCCGATTTCCGCCATTACTATTTCGGTATTTGACACAGGTAAAGTGTGATCTTCAACGCTATGGAAAAGAAGCATTGGCTTGTTTATTAGTCCCAAAGTACTTCTAGCGCTCTTGAGAAGTTTGTTGAGTTGTAAAACACCCTTGGTGGGTAAAGCGTCATAGCCGTATTCAGAAACATTGGGACGTTTAATATCGTTACCAACGGAAGGTAAATGCGATCGAAGTCGGGCCAATATCGGAGCAAACTTTATTGTTATTCCTGGAATATGCGCCATTGGATTAACGAGCACGATGCCATCGATGAGCTCAGCATGGTGGGCTGCCACATAGAGCGAGGTTGCTCCACCCATCGATAATCCAAAGAGGAAAACGGTTTCGCACACTTTGTGTAGTTCGTTGAGTTCTTCAACTACTCGCGCTGGCCACTCTTGCCACGACACTTTATTGAGGTCTTGCCATTTTGTTCCGTGTCCCGGAAGTTTAGGAACGCGCACGGTGTAACCCCGGGCACCAAAGAATTCAGCCCATGGACGCATAGACGACGGTGATCCAGTAAATCCATGAACAAATACGATTCCGATTTTTCCATGAAAACCACTTCCGCGAACGGCATAGTCGTCAATTAACCCGGCAGGTGCTCCCTCGATCGCCACGCTTCTAGAGTATCCCCGGATCCCCTGTCGTATCAATGCTTTATCGTTTCATTATGCCGACTTCTCTTGCTGACACCACATTCGTAGTGATCGATTTAGAAACCTCGGGTGGCTCCCCCGCATCTGCCGGAATTACAGAAATTGGCGCGGTGAAAGTCCAGGCCGGGGTGGTACTTGGAGAATACGAATCTTTCATCAATCCCGGTCATTCTCTACCGTCATTTATTACATCTCTTACGGGGATTACCGATGAAATGTTGAGGGATGCTCCGAGTATCGAGCACACCCTGCCTTCATTGCTTGAATTCATTGGCATGCACACGCAAGTAATCGTGGTTGCCCATAATGCGCCCTTTGATATTGGCTTTCTAAAAGCCGCCGCAATCAAGGCTCAAATTCAATGGCCACCTTTTCACGTCATTGATACCGTTCGAATTGCGCGACATGTTTTGACTTTGGATGAAGTCCCCAATTGCCAACTTTCAACTTTGGCGAAGTTTTTTGGAACCAAAAATTCACCTAGCCATAGGGCTTTAGATGATGCACGTGCAACAGTTGAAGTTCTCCACGGAATCATTGATCGTCTCGGCAGTCACGAAATCACAACTATTGAAGCCTTGAAAAAACTCAATCGGCAGCGATCTCCGCGGTTAATGTAATCCAGCGTTCAAGCAACTCTGACGCCGCACCTGTATCGACCGCTGCTTTTGCAGCAATAAGACCGTCAGTGATTCGCTGTTCGACGGATTCATTTTGCTTTCCTTCAAATGCCGCAATAGCTGCAGCCGCGTTAAGAACTACAGCATCCCGTGGGGCGCCGCGCTTTCCCGCAAATATTGCCCTCGTGATGCGGGCATTTTCTTGTGCATCTCCTCCTACCAACTCTGATACCGGTGCAGTGTCGATACCGAAATCTTTTGGATCGATGTGATGAGAGGCGATATCTCCATTACCGATCGTTAAGAGTGTCGTAGATGTTGCAAGAGTTATTTCATCAAGACCATCATCGCCTCGAAAAACGAACCCGTCCACTCCCTTGGCAGCAAGCACCTGAGCCATCAACATATGCATTGCCGAGTTCGCCACTCCCACCGCTGCCGCCGCTGGTTTTGCTGGGTTTGCAAGCGGTCCTAAAATATTAAATACCGTTGCAATTCCTAGCTCTTTCCGGGCCGGTGCAGCAAACCGCATTGCAGGATGAAAAATTGGCGCGAAACAAAATCCGATTCCGAGTTCATTAACCGTTCGTGCAACACCAGGGCCATCAAGTGAAATGGTGACACCCAATGCTTCTAGCAAATCAGCCGAACCTGATTTTGAGGATGCGGCGCGATTGCCATGTTTTACAACACGCGCGCCAGCTGCTGCTGCAATGATCGCGGCGGTGGTTGAAATATTAATTGTGTGTGCGCCGTCCCCACCGGTACCGACCGTATCGACTGATCGCAGGCCGATCGAAATCGGCGCGCTATGTTGGTACATCTCATCTACTAATGCGCCAATTTCCTCCGCTGATTCTCCTTTTTCCTTCAGCCCAAGAAGAAACTCCTTAATTTGATCTGTCTCTGCTTTTCCCGAAAGAATCTCGCGCATCGTCCAGCGCGCTTGATCCGGAGATAAATTTTGACCATGTTGTAAGGCCTCTAAATTACTAGCCCAGGAAATACTTCCGGAGGACACGAGCAAACCTAGTTGGTTGTATCAGCCAGTAAACGGGCGCGCAAAAGGTCGGCCACTTTATGAGCCACGGTAAATGGATCTACAGGGTGAGTAATGGTTGCATCGGCGCGTGACCAAGCCGCTAACCATGCATCATCTGCGCGTGCAATGACGACCATCACCGGAGGACAGTTAAAAACTTCATCTTTTAGTTGACGAGCGATCCCTAGCCCACCTTCTGGGACTGCTTCTCCATCGAGAATGAAAAGATCCGCGCGACAGCGACCTTCTGGACCCTTTCGATCTACGAAAACTCTAAGGGCACTGCCGGTGGCAAACTCATGAATGTCATGTGGTGGCATATCTGAGGCGACAGCGCTTCCGAGTGCCGCAATAAGTGATTTGCGAACAGCTGAGTCATGAGAATAAACAACTAGTTGAGGGCGATGCACACTGGCTGACATGCTGGTCAGTCTAATGTTGCTGAGGGAGAAAGTCTGCCTCTATCAAATAGCCCGAAAGGGAAGTGACCTGTTTCACCAACGAATGGACAATCCCCTTCGGAATCCGCCAAAAAGTGGGCACTTTTGATGCTCAGGTAGGGCAGAATCTCCCCATGTCCAGCGCAAGTATTGCTACGCCAAGGATCAACCGCCCCAATCTCGTAGCGGTAGGGACGATTGTCTGGCTCTCCAGCGAATTGATGTTCTTTGCAGCGCTCTTTGCAATGTATTTCACAACTCGCGCAGTGCAAGGGCCAGCAACATGGCTGCATTCAACTGAAATGCTGAATATCAGATTTGCCGCCGTAAATACAACCGTCCTTGTTCTCTCCTCTGTCACATGTCAGTTTGGAGTGTTCGCAGCCGAACGCTTTCAAAATAAGCGCACGGGATCAATTTTTCAGTTCTCTAAATGGGGTATGCGCGAATGGTTCGTCCTGACTTTTCTGATGGGCGCTTTTTTTGTTGGCGGCCAAATTTATGAATACGTCAATCTTGTCGGCGAAGGACTCACAATCTCATCGCGCGCATACGGATCAGTTTTCTACATCACTACAGGATTCCACGGGCTACATGTCACCGGCGGTTTGATTGCATTTCTCATCGTGTTGCTCCGTGTTAACAGAGCGCAAAAATTTTCTCACTCACAGGCAACTACAGCCATTGTGGTTTCTTATTACTGGCACTTCGTCGACATCGTTTGGATCGCGCTTTTCTCCGCGATCTATTTGATTAAGTAGCGGAGGAAATAATCTAGTGAAGCGTTTATCCCGCTATCGCAAGCATCGATTTGCTAGTCCGCTCGCTCTACTGTTCGCGCTCTTTCTCATTGGCACCACGTTTTCAGTAGCAAATGCAAGTTCGCCCAAAGCCTCAGCATCACTCTCCCGCTCCGCGGCAGTTGATGAGGGTCGTCAGATATTTCTAAAGGGCTGCTCATCTTGTCACGGCCTCAATGCCGAAGGTGGAAAAATTGCACCCTCTTTGCTGGGCGTTGGCGCCGCATCTGTAGATTTTCAAGTGGGTACCGGTCGCATGCCTATGGCTGACATGTCAGTCCAGGCGATGCGCAAAAAGCCTTTATACAACCCTGACCAAGTTGCAGCACTTGCGAATTATGTAGCTTCCCTTGCTCCAGGACCTGGAATCCCTGGCGATGAAATAATGGTTTATGAACGCGATGGCAATACCGCACAAGGAGGCGAACTATTTCGCACCAACTGCGCAATGTGTCATAACTTTGCTGGCCAAGGTGGCGCTTTGAGTCAGGGCAAATATGCACCCACGGTCATGGGCGCAGACGCTAAAACTATTTATGAAGCAATGATCACTGGACCACAATCAATGCCAGTGTTTTCAGACAGAATTATTACTCCCGCCGAAAAACTTTCAATCATCAAATGGATCAAAGGAGCAGAAGTTGAACCAGCTCTAGGTGGCGCAGCGTTGGGTCGCGTTGGGCCAGTCACTGAAGGGTTATTAGTTTGGACATTTGGACTTGGCCTGCTTATTGGTATTGCCGTATGGCTAACAACGAAGGTGAGGTAAGACAATGTCACGCGAGGTTGCACCTTTATCAGACCCAGGACTTCCAGATCATGTCCACCGTAAAGCTGACACAGATCCAATTGCCGAAAAGAAAGCCGAGCGTCAGGTTGCTCTCTTTTTCGCATTTTCTGCGCTCGGAACAATCCTCTTCATCTATTCTTACCTTTTCATCCACCACGATCTATTTATTTTCATTCCGATTTTGGGTTCCACGAATGCGCATCAACTATTCTTAGGCCTGGGACTCACTTGCTCCCTTCTCTTTATTGGAATGGGCGCTGTTCATTGGGCAAAATATCTGATGCCCGACAACGAAGTGATTGCCCACCGCCATGAATTCAGATCGCCGGAAAATGAACGCGCGGACTTCATCGCAACTGTCAAGGAAGGAGCCGCCGCATCTGGCCTTGGACGTCGATCAATCATTAAGAGGTCTCTGGCCCTTTCGATGGGACTAGTTGGGCTTTCCCCATTACTTTTACTCCGAGACCTTGGCCCCCTTCCTGAAAAACAACTTGAAACCACCAGCTGGAAAACAGGCACCCGTCTAGTTACTGACCCAGGCAATCGCCCCATCAAACCAGCAGATCTAGAAGTTGGCGCAGTTGCTCAAGTACTTCCCGAACTTGTTGAAGGGCAAGAGCGAATCTTAAACAATATTGGCAAAGATGCAGTTTTATTGATTCGCCTACGGCCCGAAGAATTCCAGCTCTCCCCTGAGCGATTGTCGTGGACTCACGAAGGAATCATTGCGTTTTCTAAAATTTGCTCACACATGGGTTGTGCCGTTGCACTATATGAACAGCAGACAAAGCATTTGTTATGCCCTTGTCATCAATCCACATTCGATGTTCCTCGAGCAGCCAAAGTTATTTTCGGTCCAGCGGCTCGGCCCCTACCCCAATTAGCTATCACTCTTGATAGCGAGGGTTACTTAATTGCAAAACAACCATTCACCGAACCAGTCGGACCTAGTTTCTGGGAGCGTTCATCATGAGTACTGGCGAGAAAGCCCTTGGATCTGTTGCCAATTATGTAGATGAACGCACTGGTGCAGCAGCATGGATGAAGAAAAACCTCAACAAGGTTTTCCCCGATCACTGGTCTTTCATGCTCGGCGAAGTGACGCTCTACTCTTTCATAATTTTGTTGCTATCTGGCACCTTCCTGACATTTTGGTTTGACCCCTCACAACGGGAAGTTCTATATGAAGGCGAATATCAACCCCTAAACGGTCTCAAAATGTCTGCCGCGTACGCTTCTACTTTACATATTTCTTTTGACATTCGTGGTGGACTATTAATGCGCCAGATCCATCACTGGGCGGCTCTGCTCTTTATGGCCGCAATGATTGCGCACCTACTCCGAATCTTCTTCACGGGAGCTTTCCGTAAGCCTCGGGAGTTCAACTGGATTATCGGAGTAGGCCTTGTAACTCTAGGTATCGTCGAAGGTTTCCTCGGGTATTCGCTTCCCGATGACTTGCTCTCGGGCACTGGCATCCGTATCGCAGAGGCGATACTCCAGGCAATCCCAGTCGTCGGAACATATTTAGCATTCTTCGCATTTGGCGGTGCTTTTCCGGGTGAGGCATTCATCCCAAGAATTTTTACTGTCCACGTTCTTTTATTACCCGGGATTTTCTTAGCTCTCATCACTGTGCATTTAATGCTCGTCTGGTACCAAAAGCACACCCAGTTTCCTGGGCCTGGGCGAACCGAAAAAAATGTGGTTGGTTATTCGCTCATGCCTATCTATATGGCCAAAGCTGGCGGATTTTTCTTCATAGTTTTTGGGGTCACCGCCTTCCTCTCCACTGTGGCATCCATTAACCCCATTTGGCTTTACGGTCCATACACTCCCGGTCAGATTTCTGCAGGCTCTCAACCAGACTGGTATATGGGTTGGCTTGATGGGCTTGTTCGCATGTCCCCACCGATTGAGACCCATGCATTTGGACATACGATTTCCTGGAACATTTTAATTCCTGGTTTAATCGTTCCCGGAATACTTTTCACTGGAATGGCTCTTTATCCGTTCATCGAAAGTTGGCTGACTGGCGATAAGCGAGAACATCATCTGCTTGATCGACCACGTAACGTTCCAAATCGGACAGCGCTTGGGGCGATGTCCCTCACCTTTATCGTTGTCACAGTCATTAATGGCGGCAATGACATCATTGCAACAAATTTCTCCCTCACTATTAATCAAATCATGTGGGCGAGCCGAATTGGAATTTTTGTATTACCTCCTCTTGCGTTTGTTATTACGAAAAGATTGTGTCTTTCGCTTCAGCGCGCAGATCGGGATCTAGTTTTACATGGCAAGGAATCAGGCACTCTGCTGCGTTTACCTCATGGTGAGTTTGTAGAAGTTCACCAGCCTCTGAATGCTCATGAAACATTTGCTCTCACCCAGCATGAGCAAAAACCGGCTCTGGTACTTCCAACTTTCGATGATCATGGAGTTAAACGACCACGTGCCATGCTCAACAAATGGCGCACACGGATGAGCTCAGCAGTCAGTGAGCAAATTCAAAAGCCCACCCCCGATGATATGAAAGAGATCGAACACCATTAATTGCTTGTGAAGCCTCCCACATTCACACTTTGTACGGATCATCGGCGTACACTCAGCAAAATGAAGCGCGCTTTAATTGCTCTTGCTTTGATCTGTGCGGCAGGAAGTTTTTTCCCTGACAATGCTTCTGCAGCAAGTGTCGCTGCCGGCAGTAAGTGCCCGAAAATTGGAATATCAATTGCGACGCCAACGGCAAAGTACAAATGTGTGAAAACTGGAAAAAAGATCATTTGGCAAAAAATTCCAACGGCAAAACCGCAAACCGTCAGCAAACAAACCCCCACTAGCAGTACTTCACTCGAGCCAACCCCTTCTCAACCCACTGTTAAGCCAACGCCTACTCCATCCACTTCGCCTACCACTTCGCCTACCTCAGCGCCTTCTCAAGCCACTGTTAAGCCAATGCCTGCTCCATCCACTTCGCCTAGCTCAGCGCCTTCTCAAGCCACTGTTAAGCCAACGCCTGCTCCATCCCAAACGCCTGCTGCATCAACTTCGCCAGGGGAGGCTCAAAGCGCTTCACCCGCCCCCACAACAACTGAAGCTTCCGTATTCCCATCTCAACCTGGTTATTCATGTGAAGTCAACGGAGAGATTACGAATTGGGGCAACGGAAAGATCATTTGTGCCTATCACCTTTGGAATATTGTTTCTTAAATTGCCAATTTTCTAGAACTAAGATTGCTGAATCGCTTCGGCGTAAAAGATTTTTCGCAAAGGGAAAAAGCGGTCCGTAAAAAAGAAGAAGTCGCATGCATAACGATGAAACTAATGCGAGTGAGCTGAAGGTTTCTCGTATTCTGTCACAAAACCAATGATGCTAATGATCAAAGCACCTACCGCCATAATTGTTAACCACCAACCAATAACAAGACCGAGCCCTGCAGCACAAGCAGAGAGCGCAACTGGGAGTGGCCACCAAGAATGTGGACTATAAAACCCTAATTCGCCTGCTCCATCAGCAATCTCACCCGCATCATTATCTTCAGGCAAAATTCCACCAATTCTTTTGGCAGAAAACCACAAATAGAAAGCAATCAGTCCGGCAAGTCCACCACTGAGACCCATCGCAGTGATTCCGACCGCTTCACCACCTAAATACCAATACACAACAGCTAGAAGCACATACAAAATCGCAAAACCTAGGAACAGTTTCCAGGTGACCTTCATCTGTTAATGCCCCTCAGTCTTGATGTGCGGATGATGCAGATCAAATGCTGGACGCTCGCTGCGGATGCGCGGCATTGAGGTGAAGTTATGTCGTGGTGGTGGACACGAAGTTGCCCATTCCAACGAAGCTCCGTAACCCCAAGGATCATCAACGCCCACCAATGGTGATTTGCGGGTAATCCAAATATTGATAAGGAAGGGAATCATTCCAGCAGCTAGCAAGAAGGATCCGACTGTAGACACTTGGTTCATAAATGTGAATCCATCAGTAGGCAAATAATCCGCATATCTGCGAGGGAAACCCTTAATTCCGAGCCAATGTTGGATCAAGAAAGTCATATGGAAGCCAAAAAAAGTCATCCAAAAGTGAATCTTTCCAAGGCGTTCGTTGAGCATTTTTCCAGTCATTTTTGGCCACCAGAAATAGAAACCAGCAAACATCGCGAAGACCACAGTCCCAAAGAGAACATAATGGAAATGTGCGACAACGAAGTAGGAGGCAGAAACTGCAAAATCCAATGGAGGTGAGGCCAAGATAATTCCAGTCAGGCCGCCAAAGAGGAAAGTAATCAGGAAGCCAACGGTCCAAAGCATTGGAGTTTCGAAAGAAAGAGACCCTCTCCACATTGTGCCGATCCAGTTGAAGAACTTGACTCCTGTGGGCACTCCGATAAGGAATGTCATAAAGGAGAAGAACGGTAAAAGTACCTGTCCAGTTGCAAAGAGGTGGTGAGCCCACACCGAAACCGAAAGTGCGGCAATCGCAATTGTCGCTGCGATCAATCCCTTGTATCCAAAAATCGGCTTGCGACTAAATACTGGCAAGATCTCTGTTGCTATACCGAAAAATGGAAGCGCTAGAATATAAACTTCTGGGTGGCCGAAGAACCAGAATAAATGCTGCCACAACATCGCACCACCATTTGCAGGATCGAAAAGGTGTGATCCAAAAAGTCTGTCAGATTCAAGGCCCAGAAAAGCTGCTGCCAGCGGCGGAAAAGCTAAGAGAACAAGAACTGAAGTAAGAAGGACGTTCCAGGAGAAAATCGACATGCGAAACATTGTCATACCAGGTGCGCGCATAGTAAAAATAGTTGTAATGAAATTTACGCCACTCAAAATAGTACCTAGGCCACTGAGAGCTAAACCGATAACCCACAGGTCTCCACCAATTCCTGGTGTGAATTGGGAATTGGAAAGGGGCGCATAAGCGGTCCAGCCAAATGATGCCGCTCCCCCAGGTGAAAGAAACCCTCCAAAAGCCATCAGACCACCAAAAAGAAAAAGCCAATAAGACATCATGTTGAGGCGAGGGAATGCTACGTCGGCTGCTCCAATTTGCAGCGGCATAATCACATTTGCAAAACCGACGAAAAGTGGCGTCGCAAACATCAACAACATAATGGTTCCGTGCATTGTGAAAATCTGGTTGTACTGCTCATTACTCAAAAACTGAAGCCCCGGTTGTGCTAATTCCGATCGCAAAAGTAGCGCCAAGATGCCCGCAATTAAGAACCAAGAAAAAGATGTAATCAGGTACAGATACCCAATAGTTTTATGGTCAGTTGACGTCGCCCATTTAACGAAGAAGCGACCTCCCGTGGCTCTCTTTTGTGGCGTGGATATGCCGGCGATTTTCGGTGGTTGTGCATACGTTGTCATGCTTGAGCCGCCTTAAGTGAAGCTAGATAACTTTGGTATTCCGCTGGAGATACAACTTTCACGGTGAAAATCATTCGAGCATGGTCCCTGCCGCACAGCATGTTGCAGCGGCCCGGAAAAGATCCAATTTTCTTTGCTGTAAATTCAAGATGGTTCGTCACACCAGGGAGATTCTGCATTTGAATCATAAAAGCCGGTATCCAAAATCCATGGTCAACATCGTGCGATGTGAGAATAAATCGAACACGCTCTCCCGCTGGCATGTACAAAACGGGAGGGTGATCTGGTGTTCCAGTAACTAATGCATTAGCACCGGCTTCTGGATACCCAAATTGCCAGGACCATTGAATGCCTTCAACGGAAATATCATGCATGACTTGCGTCGTGGACTTGGCCATAATTTTATTTTCATCCAACGCCGTATAGCCAAACAAAACTGCAACAATTACAAGCGGAATCAGCGTGTATGCAACTTCAACTGGAATGTGATACTGAGTTTGTTTTGGAAACTCGACTCCGGTTTTTCTGCGATGAAAGATTGCGGCCCACAAAATCAGTGCAGCGGTGAAAACACCAACAATTCCCGCAGAGATCCACGCCCATTGCCACAAGGGCAACGAAATATCATTAACGCTGGATAAGCCTTTTTCGAAGCCCAAACCAGAAACTTCTGAACATCCTGATAAGGCAAGAGTGCTAGGAATCAAGAGCGCACTCAGCCCAAATATGTGCCTTTTCCGTGAGGCGCGAGGCTGTGACATGGGCTCAAGGATAGCGGTGCA
Organism: Actinomycetota bacterium; assembly: GCA_009698615.1. Taxonomy (GTDB): domain Bacteria; phylum Actinomycetota; class Actinomycetes; order Nanopelagicales; family Nanopelagicaceae; genus QYPT01. Next base: position 16,823 of record WLPU01000016.1, read on the forward strand.
TTTCCGCTCGGAAGCCATCTACCAGTAGCGTTACGACGGTGGTTCAAGTCACAAGAAATTTCCAATCAGAAGCCCCTCTGCATGTCCATGCCAGAGAGGTTCTTCTTGATGCCATTGACCAAGGGTGGAGCGACCCCGGCAAGCTCTCTCAGAGCGCGGCTAGAGCCCGAATTTTGCAAGGTGAAGCCCTCGAATCAATATCTTCTCACCTAAAAGTGCCGGTTGATTGTCTCGAAGTTATCGGCGAAGGGAACTTGGCAAATCATTACGCAATTTCCGGACTTCTCAAGAACGAATTCGGATTCATTCATAGCGCGATCGATCGAAAAGATGTCCATGCAATTGCAAGGACCCAATCTCATACAACCCAGCTTAATGTCGACCTCAATGGACACATTATTTCTACAGATCAAGCAACGGAGCGAGAAATTGTTCTCGCGCTGCAAGGCGGCAACATTGAAACGGGAGTTATTCAACCGCTGGCCGATATTGCTCGTCGCTTTCCTCACGCATCTATTGCTCTTGATTTCACCTCCTGCGGTCCACGTCTGCCTCTGCCGGAACTCTGGGCAAGTGCAAGCTTTGATGCCACATCCTGGCAAGGGCCAAGCGGTATTGCCTTCTTTGCCGTGGGTAAGCAGGCACGATGGACCAATCCACTTCCTCATGTGGACAACACTCGCGCACCACGATCGTATTCACTTCCGCTACTTCTTGCCTCTTCAGTTGCTCTTGATGCTTGGATCCAAGAAGAAATAAGTGAAAGTTCTCGTCTTCGCTTGTTATCTGCCCGAGTGCGCAAAACGATTGCAGATTCTGTGAGCGATTGTGACATTGCTGGAGATTTGGATTCTTCGATGTCACATAAGACTTCCATTTCATTTCTCTATGTACATGGAGAAGAATTGCTCCGCTGCCTTGAGACAAAGGGTTTTTCGGTTGATTCTGGTTCTGCCTGTACTTCTGCAAACCTTCAACCCAGCCATGTTCTGGCTGCAATGGGCGTTCTGACACATGGAAACATACGCATCACCCTGCACCACGGTGTCAGCTCCGAAGATGTTGAAGCCCTGACACAGGCAATTATCGAGTCAGTGGCAGAACTGCGATCGCAATGATTGAAGTCAATTCGATCGGCAAGAGGTGTCCACAACCCATTATTGATGTAGCCCGCGCAATAGGAAATATTCCCATGGGTGAATCTCTAGTTTTGCTCGCCGATGACCCCGCAACGCTGCCAGATCTGACAGCATGGTCTCGGATGACAGGAAACGGGATCAAAATTTTGAGCGAGACGAATTTTCTAGTTACGCGTCAAAACCAAAGTGGCCAAGTCCCCCACTAATCTCCTCGCCAGCCGCCTGGCCGTATGCCAATTTAAATCGTTCAATAAATTCCGCACGAGTGAAACGATATTCCTGAGTTCCTTTTGTTTCGATTACATATGTGGCCAACATCGAACCAAGTTGGGCGCAACGTTCATGCCCCAATCCGGCAGCAAGGCCCGCGATAAATCCAGAACGGAATGAGTCGCCCACGCCTGTTGGATCTATTTTCGCTTTCTCTTTCGGCACCCCAACGTTAATCGTTGCTTTTCCTTTTTCTTCAACGCGCGCACCTTGCGAACCAAGAGTAATAACTCGTACTTTTACTCGATCCATAATGTCAGAATCACTCCACCCAGTCTTTTGCATTGCTAGAGCGGCCTCGTACTCGTTCAAAAATAGGTACGACGCGCCCTCGATCAAACGTCGAATCTCATCGCCTTCCATTCGCGCCATTTGTTGTGAAGGATCTGCCGCAATTGCAATCCCTTGTGCTCGAGCAATTTCGGAATGCCTCAACATTGCCTCTGGGTCATCAGGGGAAATCACCAATAAATCTAAGGTGCCTGTCTTGTCCATGATCGGTTGCAATTCAATATTTCGGGCCTCGCTCATAGCGCCAGGGAAAAAGGAGGCAATTTGATTGAGTTCTGTATCCGTTGTCACCATATACAAAGCCGTATGCAGTGTTTGAGAGATCAATACATGCGAAGTATTGACGCCGTGCCTTGTGAGCCAGGCTTCGTAATCAGCCCAATCAACACCAACTGCAGCAATCAAAATTGGATTGAGACCAAGTGCACCCATTCCGAAAGCGATATTTGCCGCGCATCCACCTCGACGAACATCAAGGCCATCAACCAGAAATGAAAGAGAAACTTTTTCAAGTGAGCCAGCCACCAATGAGTCGGTGAACTTGCCTGGGAAAGTCATCAAATGATCATGGCCTACAGACCCTGCTACGCCAATTTTCATAGAGACTTTAGATCCTCAGGGTTAATGATCCAGTAGTAGATCCAGTGGTCAATTGATTTATTTAGTGGAACGAATCTCCACATGCACACGATCCGCCAGCATTGGGATTATCAATTGTGAACCCCTGCTTTTCGATCGTGTCCACGAAATCTATTGATGCTCCAGCCAAATAGGGGTCGCTCATTTTGTCGACGACTACCTTCACGGTTCCAAAGGAGTGAGTGATGTCCCCTTCTTGAACGCGATCATCGAAGTAGAGCTGGTAGCGAAGTCCGGAACATCCACCCGGTTGAACAGCAACACGAAGGGATAAGTCATCACGGTCTTCTTGTGCCAACAAAGCAGCGACCTTTGTGGCCGCAACATCAGTCAGCTTAATTCCGGTGGTGGTGATTGCTTCAGTGCTCATTACATCTCCCTATGTGAGGTGAATACCCGCGAAGCCTACTCGCAGAAACTCAAAGAAGCCGACACAATAGGCGCATGACATTGAGTGATCTCTTACTCCTCGGGCGCGGCACTGACCTCGGGAGCGAACGTGGGGTTTCGTGCACCGGCGAGCTACCCGCCCTGAGCGACCCCGATCTAGTTTCTCGAGCCCGAGTGGCCCGCGATCTTTTGGGTGATCGAGCCCTTGTGTTAGGCCACCATTACCAGCGCGATGAAGTGATTGCCTTCGCCGATATCACCGGTGACTCATTTAAATTGGCGCGGTCAGCGGCGGCACACTCGAGTGCAGAGTTCATTATTTTTTGTGGTGTGCACTTCATGGCCGAGAGCGCAGACATTCTCACCTCAGATAAACAGAAGGTTGTGCTCCCAGATCTTGCCGCCGGATGTTCCATGGCTGACATGGCAACGGCTAACCAAGTAGACGAATGCTGGAATTCTCTGACTGAAATTGGAGTGGCAAAATCTACTATCCCAGTCACATACATGAACTCATCTGCCGCAATAAAAAGTTTCACCGGAAAAAATAGTGGAACAGTTTGCACTTCTTCGAACGCTGCGAGGGCAATGACGTGGGCATTTGAACAAGGAGAAAAAGTTCTATTTCTTCCCGATCAACACCTCGGTCGAAATACCGCGATTATTTCGCTTGGCTTGACCCTTGATGATTGCGTTGTGTGGGATCCCTGGAAACCAATGGGTGGACTAAAAGCCGATCAAATACGCGCCGCAAAAGTTATTCTTTGGCGTGGGCACTGCTCGGTGCATGGTCGATTTTCGTTAGAAACAGTGAAAGAGGTACGCGAACGCATTCCCGGGGTGAACGTCCTCGTTCATCCTGAGTGTCAACATGATGTGGTCATGAATGCTGACGTAGTTGGTTCGACAGAGATGATCATTCGAACTATTGAGGGCGCCTCCCCTGGTTCATCGTGGGCAATCGGTACAGAACTCAACCTTGTCCAAAGGTTGGCAAACGCGCACCCTGACAAAAACATTGTCTTTCTTGATAAAAGCGTCTGCTACTGCTCCACCATGAACCGAATTGACTTACCCCATCTTGTCTGGGCGATGGAATCTTTGGTCAATAACCACATTGTTAATCAGATTAAGGTTGACAAGGAAGTAGCAATCTTTTCCAAAATAGCCCTTGAACGTATGCTGGCACTGCCGTAATTGCCTGCAATCGCCTATAGTCACGCACATGAGTCCAAAAACACCTGATAAGTCACCAGAAAACAAAGGCAAGGCCACGCCTTCTCGAAAAGAGGCCCAAGCTAAGAGAGTTGTTAATTCTTTAGCGCCTGCGACCAACCGTAAAGAAAAAAAGAAGCAGCAGAGCCTGACTCGTGAACAACGCGTTAACGCACGTGCGGCGTATATGCGTGGGGAAGAAAGTGCATTGCCTATGCGCGACCGTGGACCAGCACGCAGATTTGTCAGAAACTATGTTGACTCTCGTCGTTCAGTTGCCGAATACCTATTACCCCTACTTTTCGTTGTCTTAATAATTTCTCGCATTACAGCCCTACAAAATGCGGCAGTGCTACTGATGTACATCGTTTTTTTAGGAGCGCTCTTCGAGGGTTTCCTGCTAAGCAAGCGAATCAAGAAAGAAGTACTGGCGAGATTTCCGGAAACTTCAACCCGCGGATTAGGAACTTATGCGTGGTCTCGTTCAACGCAATTGCGTCGCTTGAGAGCACCAAAACCACAAGTAAAACCAGGCGATAAAATTTCTTAAGCGCGGGGATTTGGGCTGACATTCAAAGCTGCATCAGTTTCTGGCAGCATGCCAAGAGCTTTATCAATTGCGCGCATTGTCTCTGGGGCAAGCTTGATTCCCGTCGCTTTGGCGTTCTCTCTCACCTGAGCCGGTTTGGTAGCGCCAATTATGGCGCTGGAAACATTCGGATTCTGAAGAACCCACGCCACAGCAAGTTGAGCCATCGATAAGCCTGCTTCTGCAGCGACTGGACGCAAGTGCTCTACAGCGTTGAGAACGTCATCCCTGATCCATCGGGAAATCATATTTGCGCCACTTTTTTTATCTGTGGCTCGAGATCCTGCCGGTGCTCTTTTCCCAGCCTTATATTTTCCAGTCAGAACACCTTGTGCAATCGGTGACCACACTATTTGGCCAATTCCTTCGCGCATTGACATAGGGATGACTTCGGCTTCGATAACACGCCACAGCATCGAATACTGAGGCTGATTTGAGATGAATCGATCGTAACCACATGCATCTTGGATTTTAAGCGCCGCTTCAATCTCACTTGCCCGCCATTCTGAGGTGCCAATGTAATTAACTTTTCCAGCACGGATTAAATCATCGAAAGCGCGAAGCGTTTCTTCAAGCGGAGTCTCGTAATCAAAGCGATGCGCTTGATACAGGTCAATGTGGTCGGTCTGCAAACGCTTGAGCGAAGCATTGCAAGATTCCATGATGTGCTTGCGTGACAAACCACGATCATTCATGCCGGGACCAGTTGGCCAATAAACCTTAGTAAATAATTCGTATGACTCGCGACGCACACCTTTGAGCGCTTTGCCTAGAACAACTTCGGCTCTTGTACCGGCGTAAACGTCAGCAGTATCGAAAGTAGTGATGCCGACCGAATGCGCTGCCTTAACACAGGCAATTGCACTTGCTTGTTCGACCTGCGACCCATGAGTAATCCAGTTTCCATAGGAAATCTCAGATACGTACATTCCAGTACTACCCAGACGACGATATTCCATCGAGTTTTTTCTCCTCTTGTCTCAGATCTAATGAAAAAATGCTAACACCTTCGACCCCCGCGAGCCACATTGCCAATTCCTCGAACTTATGGTTTGGTAACCCCACAACTACATATCTAGAAATCAGGGGAAGTCCGGTGAAATTCCGGCGCTGACCCGCAACCGTGAAGTAGCTTCGTGCTACTGAGTCGGATTACCTGGTTTCCTAGCAGAAAGAGACATCACCCGCCGAGGTTTGCGGGGAGTTCGTCCATCAATAGAGATTCGCTTGCGTGAATTGATATTTGTCGGATTGACCCCTGTGAGACTCCCAAGTCAAGGGACTCACCAGAAATGTTTAATAAGAAATTCGTCTACATAACACTTTCCGTACTCATCTCATCGCTCTTTTCAATCTCTCCCGCCGGAGCTCAAGAAAAGGGCTACCGGTATTGGGGGTACTTCCAGTCACCTACTGGTATGAAACCTTGGGTAAGTTCAATGACAGGGCCAACTACAAATGTGCCCGATGGATCAGTTGAAGGATGGGTATTCACTTTTAGCAGTGACAGTATCGTCGATGCGCAGGCACCTAGAACGCTTCCAAACTTCAATCGACTTTGCGCAAGTACGAAGGCTGTAAATAACAAGAAACGGGTTGGAATTGTCATCGACTTTGGTCGCGCGTCTTTACGCCCCCAGGGTGAAACTCCACCAGCAAATATTGCAACATGCGTTGTTGTTAATGTAAATGCAATCGGTTTCGACATAGCCCAAGCTGTGGCCAAGATTCGCGCCTCGGCTTCTGGTTTTGTGTGTGCTTTTAATGCCTACCCTGGAAAAGAATGTGGTGCAGAAGTTCCGACACCATCAACTTTGATTATCAAGAAATAGTTGTATGCGTGGTGCACTTCACCCTCTGACATGGTGGGTCTGGGCAGGATCTCTAGCGGTAGCGATTGTGAGCGCTAGATCAATTCTTCTCGCCATCATCGTCGTGACTCTGGTCGCACTTACCGTTCACCGCAACGGCAGAGGAACCGCGTGGAGTCATAGTTTTCGTTGGGCCCTCATCATGGGTATGTGGGTTGTGCTCATCCGCACCGCGATCGGCGTTCTTGTTGGAGTTCCAATCCCCGGAAGAACGCTTTTTTCAATTCCCGTGTTCCCGCTGCCTACTTGGATGGCTGGTGTCCGAGTGGGTGGTGGCGTCACGTTAGAACGTCTGACGTCAACAACCCACGAGAGCATCATCATCGCTGGTGTAATCGCCCTCATAGGCGCTGCGACGTCGCTATCCAATCCGCATCGGCTACTACGCTCTCTCCCAATTATGATTTATGAGTTTGGAGTAGCGGTAGTCATCGCAACAACTGTCGTCCCCCAATTAGTCATGAGTATTACGCGCATACGTCAGGCCCAACAAATGCGTGGTCAAAGTGTTCGAGGAATCAGACAGTGGAAGAAAATTGCACTTCCCTTACTTGAAGATGCACTCTCTCGCTCCTTGGACCTTGCCGCAGCCATGGATTCGCGAGGGTATGGCTTTAGTCGAAAGCGATCGCGATATCGGGTCGAAAAGATCCAGTCAGGTGAATATGGAATTGCCTGCGCGTCCATCTTCGCTATTTTCATTCCAATTCCGTTTGTCATCTTCAGCGCGCTACTTCCTTTACTTGTGGTCAAGTCGCGCAATCAAGCGGTCTTTGCATGATTGAATTTTCAAATGTGTCGTTGATATATCCAAACTCCATAAACACGGTTCTGGAGGATCTCTCCTTTACGGTGGCCGAAGGTGAGTTTGTTCTGGTCATTGGTGCGACAGGTTTGGGGAAGTCATCCCTTTTGCGACTTATTAACGGACTAGTCCCCCACCACACCGGCGGAATTCTCGCCGGCGAAGTTTCTGTAGATGGCACATCCACGCGCTCGGTCAAACCTGGAGCGCTCGCGCACCTCGTTGGGATTGTTGGTCAAAACCCGCTCAATGGATTTGTTACAGATACCGTCGAGGAAGAACTCGCTTTTGGATTAGAAGCCCTCAACTTCCCACCAGATGTGATGCGCAAGCGAGTTGAAGAAGTTCTCGATCTGATGAGCCTGGCTGCACTGCGATCAAGGTCTATTACCTCTCTTAGCGGCGGTGAACAACAAAGGGTGGCAATTGGAAGCGCGCTTGTAATGCATCCCAAAGTATTGGTACTGGACGAACCCACAAGCGCCCTAGACCCAATTGCAGCTGAGGAAGTTCTCTCAATCCTTCAGCGCCTTGTCCATGACTTAAGCCTGACCGTAATCGTTGCCGAGCATCGCCTTGAACGGGTAATACATTTCGCAGACCGCATTATTTACATTCAAGCCAATGGTGAAACCAAAATCGGAACCCCGCAAGAAATTCTTAAAGATTCTGAAATCGCACCCCCTATCGTCCATTTAGCTCGCGCACTCGATTTACCTGAAGTTGCACTTTCGGTGCGCGAAATGCGTCGTGCCACGCAACCATTCCGAGAGAAACTTTTGAAGATTGACGTAGTAACCGGGAGCAAATTTGAAGGCACTGGCAAGGAACTGGTGAAAATCAAGAAGCTTTCTTTATCCTATGAAAATTCTGAAGTACTGCACGACATTTCGCTCAATATCCATGAAGGAGAAATCGTCGCGATTATGGGACGAAATGGTGCGGGAAAAAGCTCTCTCCTTCGAAGCATGGTTGGCATCGTTACAACCTATGAGGGACAGATCGAGATTGATGGACGCGCCCCAAATAATCTAAAAGCCGCGGACCGCTCCCGCTTGATTGGTTTTATCCCTCAAGAACCGAGCGATCTGCTTTATGGACAAAGTGTTGGTCAAGAATGCACACAAGCAGATAAGGATAATCGCGTACTACCCGGGACGACTTTGGAACTATTGCAAAAACTTGTCCCCGGAATTTCTCCGAGCACGCATCCTCGAGACTTATCAGAAGGACAGCGATTAGCGTTGGCCCTCAGTGTCGTTTTATCCGCGAAACCAAACCTGCTAGTTCTCGATGAACCAACTCGAGGTCTTGACTACAGTGCCAAAGCCTCATTAATCAACCAACTACGTGGTCATACTGTGGTCCTGGCTACTCACGACGTCGAATTAGTTGCAGAGTTCGCTACGCGCGTTATCTTCATAGCAGAGGGTGAAATTGTCGCAGACGGCTCAACGATCGATGTACTGCTTTCGTCTCCGGCCTTTGCTCCACAAATTGCTAAAGTGATGTCCCCCTCCCCGTGGTTAACCGTGAATGATGTCATCAAGGTTGTCGGGACTTCTCTGTGAAAACAAACAATATCTACACATTCAGTAAGAGATCTACTCTGGCGCTACTTATCGCATCACTTATCAGCGCCGCCGGATTCCTCTGGCCATTTTTCATTGACGCAAGCCGCGCCTCTCGACACCAGAATAACCAATGGTTCTACTGGATAGCCGTACCTTTAGCGCTTGCTATCTTGATCATTGAAATTAGTAACGAACGCTTAGATGCGAAATCAGTGGCACTCCTAGGAGTGCTCTCTGCAATGATCGCTACGCTTCGTCCCATTGGTGCAGGAGCCGTTGGAATCGAACCTATGTGGTTTTTACTTATCGTCAGTGCAAGAGTTTTTGGCCCATCATTTGGTTTTATCTTAGGAATTACCTCCATATTTGTTTCCGCATTTCTCACTGGAGGCTTCGGACCCTGGTTGGCCTACCAAATGTTCGCTGCGGGATGGATTGGGTTAATTGCCGGAGCGTTGCCGCAGAAGATTGGCGCGATTCGTATTCGTGGCCGCAAGGAAATTGGCGTATTAATGGTTTATGGGATTTTTGCTTCTTTACTCTTTGGTCTCTTAATGGATCTGCAATTCTGGCCATGGGCGCTAGGTTTTCGTACGCAACTCTCATTCCTACCGGGAGCAAGTTTGGCAGAGAATTTGCATCGATTCATTGTCTTTCATTTTGCTTCTTCAATGGCTTGGGATATTCCACGTGCCGTCTTCACGTCAATTCTTGTCGTTCTCACTGCACCGAGCATTTTGTCTGCCTTGCGTCGGACCAAACGTCGTGCCGCATTTTTGACACCGATAGAGTTCGTCGACGGTGAATCGCTTTCTACCGTACGTGCGAGGCTACGAAGGGAAGTTTAACGATCTCAACTTCGCAATCACGTCCTCGTACATCAATGATGAGATGATCACCGACTGCAAATGTTGAATCAACCAGGCCCAGAGAGATCCCATTTTTTAGCGTTGGCGAAAAGGTTCCGCTGGTAACAATTCCCACTTTTTTTCCGTCCGTGTCCTTAATCTCCATTCCCGCGCGCGGAATCCCCCGCCCAATACATAACATCGCTTGCGACCTACGTTCTGGCCCATCTTCGCGTTCCTTACGTAATATTTCTGATCCGCTAAAGACGCCCTTCTTCCAACCAATTGCCCATGTTGCGCTGGCTTGAACAGGGGAAATCTCCAACGAGAGTTCATGACCGTGCAACGGATATCCCATTTCAGTCCGCAAGGTATCTCGAGCACCAAGTCCGCACACTGCTCCTTCGAATTCTGACACTACGGCTACAAGGGCGTCCCACACCTGCAGCGCCTCCTCCCACTGAGGAACAATCTCGAAACCAAACTCCCCGGTATATCCCGTACGGCACAGAATTGCCGAATGTGAATTAATCGATACATTTGAAAAACACATGTAATCCAAATCGGTCTTGATTCCGAATTTCTCAAGCACCTTCGCAGCAAGGGGTCCCTGTAGAGCAATAACTCCAAAGGCATCGTGCAAATTCACAATCTGAATATCAGCAGGGGCCTGTGATTGAAGTGCACTCACAACATCTGCGGTGTTGGATGCATTGGGGATCAGAAAGAAATCATTTGGACTTTTTCGATAAGCAATCAAATCATCGATAACTCCCCCCGAGGAATTACAGAGCAAGGTGTATTGGGCTTGACCATCAACTATTCGGGTGAGATCGTTCGTAAATTGTTCGTTAAGAAATTCAAGTGCACCTTTCCCCTTGACGGAAGCTTTACCAAGGTGTGAGACGTCGAAAATCCCAACTCGTTCGCGAACTGCCGCATGTTCAACCAAAACTCCGGTATCGGGGTAATCAATGGGCATAAGCCACCCACCAAAATCTGCCATCTTGGCATTGCGGTCAAGATGGCGCTGGTGGAGAGGCGAAAGTTTCATAGTCGCAATCTATCGCCTAGGCTCTCACCTATTAGCACCGTTGAGGTTGAGGGAGATATTTCGTGGCCAAAGTTACATTGACCGATGCAGCGATCACTCAGGAAGTCTTAGTCGTAGGTCTTGCCCACAAGAAGAACGATGCGAAAAAACTCGTCATCGAATCTGGCGATATCACACTAGATTCCAAAACCCTCTTGAGTGCACTTGAGGATCTCGGAGCCACCGGTAATGCTGATGAAATAATCAAACTTCCCGGAACAACGACTCGGCTTATTGTCTTTACGGGCCTGGGTTGCGAAGAGAAGAAATACCCTCATGAAGTTCTTCGGCGAGCAACTGGCGCAGCGACTCGCTCGCTTGCTGGAAATACAACGGTCGCCTTTTCGCTTCCTACTCGCACTATCGACTCCGTCGCAGCAATAGCCGAAGGCGCAGCGCTCGGCTCTTATGCTTTTGATGAATTCAGAAGCTCTTCTAAGGCCGCGCAAAAATTACCTGTAGCCAATATTGTGATTCACACATCATTAGCTCGTAAAACTGAGGCCAAAGAATCTGTAAAACGCGCCATGATTATCGGTCAGTACACGACATTGGTTCGCGACCTGATCAACATGCCACCTAGCCACTTGACGCCAATCTCTTTCTGCGCATTGATTTCGCAAGCCGTCACATTGGCTGGTGGATCAAAAGCCGGATTAAAAGTTTCTATTCTCACTGATGCGCAACTGCGCGCTCAAGGGTTCGGCGGCATCACGGCAGTTGGCCAAGGATCTGCCAATCCCCCACGCCTTCTCCATATCTCTTACACTCCAACTAAATACAAGAAGAAGCTTGCCTACGTTGGCAAAGGAATCACATTTGATTCTGGCGGGTTAGCCCTCAAGCCCGCACTAGGTATGGAAGCAATGAAATCCGATATGAGCGGAGCTGCTGCAGTGTGCGCAGCAGTGATGTCGATTGCAACTTTGAAGCTACCCATTGCCATCGACGCATGGGCCCCTCTTGCTGAAAATATGATTAGCGACACCGCTACACGTCCTAGCGACATTATTACCATTTATGGCGGGAAGACAGTAGAAGTGCTCAACCCTGACGCAGAAGGCAGATTGGTTCTAGCCGATGCACTTTCGAAAGCCATTGAAATCGGTCGTAAGGGAAAATCCACACTTGATGGAATTGTTGACGTCGCAACTCTTACTGGCGCGCAAGTTGTAGCTCTGGGCACGCGCACCAGTGCTGTCATGACAAATGATGAAAAGTTTCGCAATCAATTTCTTGCTGCTGCACAAGACAGTGGGGAATCTTTCTGGCCAATGCCTCTTCCTATCGAGTTACGTGCATCACTGGACTCCCCCGTTGCTGATTTAGCAAACATCGGCGATCGAATGGGTGGAATGTTGGTTGCCGGTTTGTTCCTTAAAGATTTCATCCCAGATGACTTGCCTTGGCTCCACCTTGATATTGCGGGTCCTGCATATAACGAAGGATCCGCCCATGGGTACACACCAGTTGGGGGCACGGGCATCGCTATGCGTTCCTTGGTCACATTGGCGCAGTCCTACCTCAATTAAGGATTTTGAGCTAAGGCTGGCAAGATAGGTACGTAGATATATCGAAAGGTGAATCGTGGCTGAGTTCGATCTGGTGATATTGGGCGGCGGTAGCGGCGGATACGCATGCGCGCTTCGTAGCGCGCAATTAGGGAAATCTGTTGTTTTGATCGAAGAAGGAAAATTGGGCGGAACCTGTCTGCACCGTGGTTGCATACCAACAAAAGCCCTCTTGCACTCTGGTGAAATTGCTGACAATTCTCGAGAAGCCAGTCACTACGGGGTTAATGCTCAATTTCTTTCGATGGATATGCCAGCGGTCAACGCTTATAAAGATGGAGTTGTTTCCCGCCTCTACAAAGGTTTACAGGGTTTGGTTAAATCCAGAAATATTACTTTTGTTGAGGGTCATGGTCGTTTAGTCTCACCCAACACTGTGGAGGTAAACGGGGAAAAATATGTAGGGAAAAATGTTGTCCTAGCAACAGGTTCTTACGCCCGCACTTTGCCCGGATTAGAGATTGATGGGAAAAGAGTTGTTACCAGCGATCACGCTCTAACTTTGGATTATGTTCCGGCGAAAGTCATAGTTCTTGGTGGCGGCGTCATCGGATGCGAGTTCGCTTCAGTATGGAAATCTTTCGGCGCGGATGTAACAATTATTGAGGCGCTTCCGCACTTAGTCGCACTTGAAGATGAATCATCAAGTAAATTGTTGGAGCGAGCCTTTAGAAAGCGTGGAATTAAGTTTGAGCTTGGAGACCGTTTTAAGTCTGCAGCTGTGAGCCCAGATTCTGTCACCGTTACTCTAGAAAACGGAAAAGAATTTAACGCGGACCTTCTACTTGTAGCCGTGGGACGTGGCCCGGTTTCAACAAATCTAGGATATGAAGAACAAGGAATTGCGATGGATCGCGGCTACATCACCGTTGATGCCAAGTGCCGGACAAATGTCCCGGGTATTTGGGCGGTCGGAGACGTAATTCCTACCCTCCAATTGGCTCACGTGGGATTTGGAGAAGGAATTCTTGTATCCGAAGAAATTGCTGGACTAAACCCTCGTCCTATTGACTATGACGGAGTGCCACGTGTTACTTATTCTGACCCTGAGGTTGCATCTGTTGGCTTAACAACCGCCGAAGCAAAATCTCGCGGTCATGATGTTGTCGAGTTGAACTACGATTTAGCTGGAAATGGGAAAGCACAAATTCTCGGAACTTCTGGATCAATTAAATTGGTTTCACAAAAGGGTGGTCCGGTCCTTGGAATTCATATGGTGGGAGCAAGAGTTGGAGAACTTCTGGCTGAGGCCCAACTCATCTTCAATTGGCAAGCTAGCGCCGAGGACGTTGCTCCCTTGATCCACGCCCACCCAACCTTGTCTGAAGCGATGGGTGAAGCGCATATGGCCCTTGCTGGGAAGCCCCTTCATGCGCACGGCTAAAAATCCAATTACACTCGCACAGTCAATTCTTTAAGAGGAGCTAGGTAATGACCTTTTCAGTAACGATGCCCGCTCTCGGCGAGAGCGTTAGCGAAGGCACAGTCACTCGCTGGCTCAAATCTGAAGGCGATCACGTCGCAGTTGATGAGCCGCTCCTAGAAGTATCTACAGATAAAGTTGATACCGAAATTCCATCCCCCGTTGCAGGCATCGTGCAAAAGATCACCGTTGGTATCGACCAAACAGTTGCAGTCGGAGCCGAGTTAGCAGTAATCGCAGAAAGTAATTCCGCATCCCAACCTGCCGCAACCGCGCCTACCCCTCCAGCTGCTGCAGCCGCACCGGTGGCTGCTTCTGCGCCAGTAGTAAGCGCCCCTACACCTTCTGTTCTTGTTGCGACAACACCGATTCAATCATCTGGCCAGTCATCCAATCAGGGGACGGTTATTTCGATGCCCGCCCTTGGCGAATCAGTTTCCGAGGGCACCGTAACGCGTTGGCTTAAAAAAGTTGGCGACCACGTGGCTGTCGATGAAGCACTACTAGAAGTTTCAACTGACAAGGTCGATACCGAAATCCCATCTCCTGTATCTGGAACCTTGCTCGCAATCGATGTTGCGGTGGACTCCACCGTTCCAGTTGGTGCCCGCCTTGCTCTTATTGGTACATCTGGAAGTGCCGTTTCGACACCACGTGTTGCTGCGCCAACCCCAGCAGCTGTTGTGACTGCTACACCTGCCCCTGCATTCGTGCCAGCACCTGCTATGACACCTGCGCCCGTTGCGCCTACAGCATCGCAACCAGATAACGCCTATGTCACGCCTTTAGTTCGAAAACTAGCAACAGAGTTAGGCGTGAATTTAGCAACGGTCTCGGGTACTGGAGTGGGCGGACGAATTCGTAAAGAGGACGTCCAAGCAGCATCTGTTAAGGCAGCCCCAGCAATTTCAGTTATGGCACCAACACCAGCGACCCAATTGGTTTCTGCGCCGCGCATTGCAGCCCCAGGTGGCTCCCCACTTCGCGGACAAACCGTCACGATGTCGCGTCTGCGCAAAGTTATTGCATCCCGGATGGTGGAGTCATTACATGTCAGCGCACAACTCACGACTGTCATTGAAGTCGATGTCACCAAGATCTCTCGTATCCGCGATAAAGCGAAAGCAAATTTCGAATCTCGTGAAGGCGTCAAACTTTCATACCTACCATTTTTTGCAGTGGCGATTTGTGAAGCCCTTAAGCAACATCCAGTCGTGAATTCATCTGTCGAAGGCGATCAGATTACTTATCACGCAGCCGAGCACCTCGGAATTGCTGTAGACACCGAACGCGGATTGCTAGTCCCTGTCATTCGTGATGCAGGTGATCTCAATATGGGAGCCATCGCCAGAAAGATTTCCGATCTAGCTGCTCGCACTCGGGAAAACAAGATCTCACCTGATGAATTGGGTGGAGGAACTTTCACCTTGACCAACACCGGTAGTCGCGGCGCACTTTTTGATACACCAATTATTAATCAACCACAGGTGGCAATCCTTGGACTTGGTTCTATCGTTAAGCGTCCTATGGTCGTTCGCGGCGAAGATGGCGGAGAAACTATTGCAATCCGCTCCATGGTCTACCTAGCACTTTCATATGATCACCGCGTCGTCGATGGCGCTGATGCTGCGCGCTTCCTAGTTACTTTAAAGGAGCGCCTCGAAACTGGTTCTTTTGAATCTGATTTAGGACTCTAAATGCCCGTTCTTCAACGAATTGCTGTATCTGGGTCTTCGGGATTGATTGGTGGCGCCCTAGTTGGTCAGCTCAAATCCGAGGGTCATACCGTTCAACGACTTGTGCGTCGTCCAACAGTTGCTCCAGATGAAATTTCTTGGGATCCGAAGAAGGGCACGGTTGATCTTTCCGCACTCGAAGGCGTAGATGCAGTCATTCACCTTGCCGGTGCAGGTGTTGGCGACAAGAGGTGGACACCTAAATACAAAGCAGAGATTCTAAATTCTAGACTTCTTGGAACTACAACAATTGCGAATGCGGTAGCCGAAGTTAAGCCCCGTGTATTTATCTCTGCCAGCGCTATGGGTTGGTATGGAGAAACCGGTAATCGTGCAGTCACTGAAGCCGATCGCGGTGGAGATGACTTTCTAGCTACCGTCTGTCGCGAGTGGGAAAATGCTGCAGATGCTGCCGGGGACATTCGTACAGTGAAACTGCGTACTGGATTAGTACTAGATCCCACCGGCGGTGCCCTGGGAAAAATGATTCCGCTTTTTAGATTTGGTCTCGGTGGCAAACTTGGTTCGGGTAAACAATGGTGGTCTTGGATTACTTTGCATGATGTCATTCGGGCAATAACTTTTTCTCTCGATAACGCAATCTACGGGCCCGTAAATGTCACCGCTCCAAATCCCGCTACCAATCAGGAATTCACTGCAAGTTTGGCACGAGCGATGCATCGCCCAGCCCTGTTTCCGGTTCCGGGTTTTGCGCTCAAAACAGCATTTGGTGGTTTCTCCATTGAAATGCTTGGATCTAAGAAGGTAATCCCGCAAGCGCTATTGGATTCCGGCTTTGTTTTTGACTATCCCCACATCGGCGCAGCAATTGCAGCACTAGTTGACTCAGAGAGCTAAATAAGTTTCTACCTCTGAGAAATAAGTAGACGCAAGTTCGTCTACTTATTTTGAAGTTTTGAAGGCCACCAAATTTTGCCACCGATGTCGTGCACCAGCGACGGTACCAATATCGATCGGACAATGATCGTATCTAGTAAAACGCCGAAACCAACAGCGAAACCAAGTTCTGCCAGGAATACCAACGGTAAAATTCCAAGGACTGCGAAGGTCGATGCCAATACAACTCCGGCTGAAGTGATGACTCCTCCTGTAACGGTCAAACCCTTGATTACGCCTGCACGTGTGCCAATCTTTGCAGATTCCTCTCGCACACGCGTCATAAGGAAAATGTTGTAGTCAATTCCCAGTGCTACAAGAAACACGAACGCAAAGAGTGGGAATGAAGTGTCTGCACCTGGGAAGTGGAAAATATTGTGAAATACCAATTGGCAAACTCCAAGTGTCGCGGCATATGACAATACAACTGTCACAAGCAAGAGCGCTGATGCCACAAGACTTCGAAGCAACAACGATAGAATAATTCCGATGAGAATCAGAACCACTGGAATGATAAGTCGATTGTCATGGCGTGAGGCTTGATCAACATCATAAGAAACGGCGCTACCACCACCCACCAAAATTGTTGGATCTACCGCATGAACAGCGGCACGAATGGCTGGAACCAATTCTCGCGCTCCAACTGAATCGGGAGCTTGAGTCAAAGTCGCATTGAGAACAACTTGTCCTTCAACTACTTTCACTTCTGGTAGCGGTGCTCCAGGAACTACCGGTGCGACCCGCATTGGATCGACACTTGCTACCCCTTTTACATTCAATAGTGCCTGAGTTACTTGCTCAACTTGAGATTGCTTGACAACAACTTCAGTGGGTTGACCTTGCCCGCCTGGAAAATGCTTGAGCAATAATTCTTGTCCCACGACGGATTCGGGGCGCGTGGTAAATGATTGCGACGTAGATAAACCATTTGCTTGCAAAGTTGTAGCGAAACCAGCCAAAATCAATAAACCTGCTGCCGTAGCGATCCATAAACGTCGTGGACGATTTCCTACTGCAGTGCCAAGCTTGGCCCAGACGCCGTGCAAGTTAGCATCGCGGTCATCAAAACGCGGAATTCTTGGCCAAAATATCCAACGGCCAAAGACAACCAATAAAGCGGGTAGTAGTGTCAAAATCGTGATCATCGCGCAAGCAATGCCGATCGCGCCTACCGGTCCAAGTCCGCGGTTACTGCTTAGTTCACTGAGCAATAAAACTAAAAGGCTGATTGCGACTGTGGATCCAGAAGCGAGGATCGGTTCAAAGATTCCGCGATAGGCGGCTTTCATAGCGTCGAATCGTGAAGCATAGTGATGCAATTCTTCGCGATAGCGTGCGATCAATAAAAGTGCGTAATCAGTAGCAGCACCGAGCACCAAAACTGACAAAATGCCTTGGGACTGCCCATTGAGTTTGATGATGTCGTTTTTTGCCAAGATAAAAACTATGCCGCCAGCTGTAGAGAGGGCAAAAACTGCAGATAAAAGTGGGAGTACCCAAAGAACTGGTGAACGGTAAACCAAAATTAGAATAAAGGAGACCACGCCGAGAGTGGCAAGGAGAAGGCTTGAGTCAATTCCACCGAATGCCCCAAAGAGATCACTGAAAAGGGCGCCAACACCTGTTACATGACTGACAAATCCATTGGCTTTAGCCCATGTGCTCATATCTGTACGAATTGTCTTAATCATCGCCGTCAGCACTGGTTTTGCGTTTGCGAGTTGCGCGCCACCAACATCAGATGTAACCGGTAAATTCACAAGAATTGCCTTCCCGTCTTGCGAAGGAAAAGCAAAAAATGGTTGGCCCGGTACAAAATACTTAGAAAGTGGAATCCCAGTATCCGTTGTCCCCTTATATGGACTCAAGTATTCTATGTTCTTATTGGGAAGCGTTTTTAGATGTGCATTGATCGCCGAAAGTTTCGCAGCATCAACGCTTCCTTCAAGCAGTACCAAAGTTGGGATCTGTGTATTTGCGTCCTTAGAGAAGTTGGCGATTATCTTTGACGCTTCAGTCGATTCAGCGCTATCTGGCAAGAAAGCAGAGTTATCATTTTCTTGCACCGTGGAAAGTTTCCCAAAGAGCGGACCAAATACCCCGCTGGCGCCAAACCAAATGACAATGACAACGATTGCAGCCCAAAAACGACGACGATGTGGCTTTTTTCTCTTTACGGCAGCTAACTCAGGTGATTGCGACACGGAAAATTGCCTCTCGATTCTCTTGGCGCGCCTAGTAAAAAGGTGCGCTCGTTCATGGGATGTAAGAAGGCAATCCTACCTTTAGGCTATGGATGTGCCAGACGTAATTGCCCGCCCCGAATCCCGCATAGCAGTAGATTCATGCGGCCTCGTGGACTACGAAATCGCACTGGCGATGCAGCGAAGTCTGCATGCAGAAATTGCAGAAGGCCAGCGCCGCAACACGTTACTGCTACTCGAACACCCTCCTGTTTTTACTGCCGGCCGTCGTACTTTAGATTCCGAACGCCCAACCGATGGCACCCCGGTGATAGATACAGATCGCGGCGGGAAAATTACATGGCACGGACCCGGTCAATTAGTTGGCTATCCAATTGTGCGATTAATTAAGCGGCACGATGTTGTTGGATTTGTTCGGGAAATCGAAGGGGCCCTAATCGACGCATGCGCAGATCTAGGTCTTAAAGCAGAAAGTTACTGTGAGCGATCTGGAGTATGGGTCCGTGATGGACAAAGCGATCGAAAGCTCGCAGCAATCGGTATTCGTTTTGCTAAAGGTGTCACGATGCACGGCTTCGCACTCAATGTGAACCCTGACCTCACATGGTTTGATCGCATCGTGCCATGTGGAATTCCAGATGTCGAAGTTACATCGCTCTCACAAGAGCTTGGCCGCTCGATCACAGTCGCCGAAGTTCTCCCAATTGTCCAACACCACATGGAAGAAGTTTTGAGAAGGATTGCGCAATGACCATTGCACCCGACGGCAGGAAAATGTTACGGATTGAGGCGCGAAATGCGCTTACACCGATAGAAAGAAAACCAGAGTGGATTAAGACTCGTGCAAATATGGGTCCCGAATACACGCGTTTGCGCTCTCTGGTGAAATCAGAAGGTTTGCACACGGTCTGCCAAGAGGCCGCATGTCCGAATATCTTTGAATGCTGGGAAGATCGCGAAGCAACTTTTCTCATTGGTGGCGAGCAATGCACCCGCCGATGCGATTTTTGCAACATTGATACTGGCAAGCCACAACCCCTTGATCGCGATGAACCAAGAAGGGTTGCTGAATCTATTCAAACAATGAACCTGAATTACGCGACGATTACAGGTGTTGCACGCGATGACCTCGACGATGAAGGCGCATGGCTTTACGCAGAAACAATCCGGAAAGTCCATGAGCTCAATCCGAATACCGGTGTCGAGATGTTGGCCCCAGATTTCAGTGGTCACGCCCATTTACTCGACCAAGTCTTCGAAACGCGCCCAGAAGTATTTGCCCATAATGTTGAAACTGTTCCACGCATTTTTAAAGAGATTAGACCGGCCTTTACATATGAACGATCATTGCAAGTGATCACTATGGCTCGAGATTTTGGTTTGATCACAAAATCAAATTTAATACTTGGTCTAGGTGAAACACGATCCGAAGTAAGCCAAGCTTTAACCGACCTTCACAGTGCTGGATGTGACCTCATCACAATTACGCAATATTTGCGCCCCACAAATCGCCACCACCCTGTGGAGCGTTGGGTTAAGCCAGAGGAATTCGTAGAACTATCTGCGCAAGCGACTCAGATTGGATTCCTCGGTGTCATGAGTGGACCACTGGTGCGATCAAGTTACCGTGCGGGTCGTCTATACAAACAAGCGATGCAAGCGCGCGTAACTAATGGCTGACCTGGTTTACCCCCCAGTAATCGGTCTGGCCAAACTTTTTTGGCGGTATTTAGGTCTGAAGTTTTCAATTGCTGGACAAGAAAATGTTCCTCGCCATGGGGGCGCAATATTAGCGATTAACCACATTGGTTATCTGGATTTTGCACTTGCGGGTACGGCCGTCTTGCCTGCAAAAAGATTCGTTCGCTTCATGGCAAAAAAAGAAATATTCGACAACAAATTGGCGGGTCCGCTCATGCGCGGAATGCATCATATTAATGTGGATCGTTCTAGCGGATCTGCTTCTTTTGTTGCGGCACTGCGCGCACTCAAATCTGGTGAGATCATTGGGATATTTCCTGAGGCCACAGTCTCTAAAAGTTTTGAGATCAAAGAATTAAAAACTGGTGTGGTGCGCTTGGCAATGGGTGCCGGCGTACCAATAATTCCAACCATCGTCTGGGGCAGCCAACGAATTTGGACAAAAGGCGTACCTAAGGATCTACGCCGCAAACACGTGCCCATCACGATTCGCATAGGCGCCCCGATTCAATTTTCCAAGGGCGATGAT
This sequence comes from Actinomycetota bacterium, assembly GCA_009698615.1. GTDB lineage: Bacteria > Actinomycetota > Actinomycetes > Nanopelagicales > Nanopelagicaceae > QYPT01. The sequence goes on from WLPU01000016.1 coordinate 37,608, forward strand.
GTTACGGCTGCAGAAATTGCTTTACGGGCGACGATGGTTGCGATGCTCCATGATGTTCAAGACCAATACCCTGATAGCCACGTGGGTCAACGATGGGCGCCACTTCGCCTTGGTGGAACTGCACCAGCCCCACTAAACTGAACCCATGTTCAACCGAAAGAAGAAATCTGCCGCAGCTCCGAAGGAGCCAAGATTCAAGACAATTCGTGATGCCTACAGCATTACAAAAGAGGTTAAGCCGTGGATTGGCGTAGCACTAGCTGCAATTTTCCTGGTTGTTTGGATTTTAGGAATCGCTCTTGGTGCATTTGCAGGACATCCCGTCTATGCGGGATTCGTTGGTTTACCGGTTGCCATCTTGGCTGCGCTATTTTTCTTTACGCGTGTTGCGGGAAGGGCTGCATACGCATCAATCGAGGGACAAATCGGTGCAGCGGCTAGCGTTCTGATGGCGATTCGTAAAGGTTGGACTACTACACCTGCAGTTGCTGTGACTCGCAATCAAGAGATGGTGCATCGCAGTGTTGGCCGTCCCGGAATAGTTTTGGTAGGTGAAGGCGGTCCAGGTGCTCGAGGATTATTGATCGATGAGAAGAAGAAGACCGAGCGATTTGCACCCGGAGTTCCTATTTATGAAGTCCTCGTTGGCGACCATGATGGACAAGTTTCCTTACAAAAATTGCAAAAACATATGCGTAAATACAAGAAGAAACTGAGTGCTAACCAGCTGCGCGAAGTTCGAAACCGCCTCAAAGCCGTTGGCGGAATGTCGATGCCAATTCCTAAAGGGCCAATGCCAAAAAATGTAAAAGTCCCTAAACGTTAGGTCTTTCTCAGTAACGTTTTAAAATCGTTCCACTCAATCGTTCGTGAATTCCTCGCCCGTCGTGATCAAAAGTAACTGCTGTCACCACTAAACATAAGAACGTCGTTCGAATAAGTGCTTGCATCGGTGTAGGTGCTCCCCCGTCAACATAACGGACGACCTTGAGACGAACTATCCGCTGCCCGGCAGATGCACCTTGCAACGCGACCAGGAGACTAACTTCTACGAAGAAGACAACGAGTGGCCCAAATTGGCGCATCCCATTGGCCTTGGGCAATAGCGCCCCTGCCACCACCAAGCACATCAACCAGTCGATAGCGACTGCAACTAGGCGCCTACCCAGACTTACTCGCGGAAAATCCATACTCCGAGCCTACCCTCCAAGGGCCAAGGCAATTCTTAACATAGATGTAACAGGGCGGTTATCACCTTTTCCCCCGAGCAACCTATCCTTACGCCAAGAGTTACAGCTCAATGACGAGCCACTTTGAACGCTCCGCATAGTGCGGATCTCGGCGGCAATGGGAGAAAAATGTTTAAGAACTCAGCAGAAATTTTTGCGTACATAAAGAAAGAAGACGTTAAATTAGTCGACGTTCGTTTCATCGACCTTCCTGGTATCCAACACCACTTCAATGTGCCTGTTGAATCATTCGATGAAGCAGTCTTCACTGAGGGCCTCATGTTTGATGGTTCATCCATCCGTGGCTTTCAAGCAATTCATGAATCAGATATGAAGTTGCTACCCGTTCCGGGATCAGCCTTCATCGATCCGTTCCGTAAAGAGAAGACTCTCATTATCAATTTCTCGGTTCATAACCCGGTAGATAATTCCCCATATAGTCGTGACCCTCGTGGAATCGTCGCGAAGGCAGTGGATTTTATGCGCGGTACCGGAATTGCTGACACAGCATTTTTCGCACCAGAGGCAGAATTTTACGTCTTTGATGCAGTGCGCTTTTCCACTGGAATCAACGAAGCTTTCCACCACATCGATTCGTACGAAGGTGCATGGAATACCGGCATCGAAAAAGATGCTGATGGCACGCCAAACCGCGGTTACCGCACTCGTGTCAAGGGAGGATATTTCCCGGTTTCACCTACAGATCAATATGCAGATCTTCGGGATGAAATGGTCATGAACCTCGGTAAAGCTGGCTTGCTGGTTGAGCGATCACACCATGAAGTCGGTACTGCCGGACAGATGGAGATCAACTACCGCTTCTCCGATATTTTGCAAGCTGGCGATGACTTGATGAAGTTTAAATACATTGTTAAGAACACGGCGTGGCAAGGCGGTAAAACTGCAACATTTATGCCAAAGCCACTCTTTGGTGACAACGGCTCAGGTATGCACGTGCACCAATCTCTTTGGAAAGATGGCAAGCCACTATTTTGGGGCGCAGGGTATGGAGATCTCTCCGATATGGCACGTTGGTATGTTGGCGGATTACTCAAGCACGCACCATCGCTTTTGGCATTTACCAACCCAACTGTCAACTCTTACCGCCGCCTCGTGCCCGGATACGAAGCACCAGTAAACCTTGTTTACTCAGCCCGTAACCGTTCTGCCTGTATTCGTATTCCAATTACCGGGAGCAATCCAAAAGCAAAGCGCATCGAATTTCGTTGCCCGGATCCATCATCGAATCCATACCTTGCTTTCGCAGCGATGTTAATGGCTGGCCTTGATGGAATTATCAACAAGATTGAGCCACCATTGCCAGTGGATAAGGATCTCTACGAATTGGATGCTGAAGAAGCGGCATCAATCCCACAGGTGCCAGGCTCGCTCGATGCAGTTCTGGACAACTTAGAGCGCGACAACGAATTCCTTACTCGTGGAGGCGTTTTTACTAAGGATCTCATCGATACTTGGATTAACTTCAAGCGCACTTCAGAAGTTGATTATGTTCGGTTGCGTCCGCATCCAGCTGAGTTCGAATTATATTTCGACCTGTAAAATCCCACACAACGAAGCCCTCGTCAGAAATTTGGCGGGGGCTTCGTTATTTCTGCGCACTCATGCGTTCAATTTCGCGAATGATGGCGCTGTGATCTAAGGCGCCATCACCTGATGCAATCATCGATGCAAACAATTCCGCCACTCGCTCGGTAACTGGCACACGCACACCACTATCAGCACTGGTTTCAAGGGCAATTTTAAGGTCCTTCAACTGATTGGCAGAAGTTCCGCCCGGGGTAAAGTTTCCATAAAGTATTCGATCGCCTTTCACCTCAAGCGCACGTGAATTGGCTAGTCCTCCTGCAAGAATTTCAAACAAGGTGGCAACATCCAGCCCAGCTTTGCGAGCGAGGGTAACTGCCTCTCCTATAGCGCTAAGAGTTGTCGCAACTACAATTTGATTACAAGCTTTGGCTATCTGACCCGACCCAAGAGGTCCCATTAATCGGACCACAGCACCAATTGCTTCCAAGATGGGGAGCAAGATTTTAAAATCTTCCGGATCGGCTCCGACCATGATTGACAAAGTCCCCTCTTGAGCGCCGACATCGCCTCCACTGACTGGAGCATCAACAACGTGTATTCCCAGTGGTTCCAGCCGCGCCCCTAAGGCACGAACTGCACGCGGAGAAACAGTGCCCATTACCACAAGAATATCTCCAGGTCGAAGAGCAGTTTGTAATCCATTTTTCAAAACTTCGTTTAATTGTGCAATATCTGGTAAGACAGTCAAAAAGATTTGTGCGTCAATGTCAGTAAGTTTCTCAATAACTTGAATTCCGTTAGCAAGTGCAATTACACGGGATGGTTCTGATCGATTCCACACTTGTATTGAGATGGACTTCTTTGAAAGATTCAAAGCGATCGGCAAACCCATCGCTCCAAGTCCGATAACCGCAACTTTTGAATACTCTTTCATGATTCCAATATTAGTCCCCTATGGAGTGCCAACCCTCAAAAGAAGCCAAATTCAATCTCTTTGGAGGCGATTGACTTCTTATTACTTGTCGCATCGGACATAGTTGCCATATTGCGATCTAACTACCATAGATCCGAAGGAGAATCTGGAATGGTTTCACTTGCACTATCACTCAATGGTCCCGCGAAGTTTATTACCTGGGGTTTCATTTCGGTTTCTGTTCCGAACCTCATCATGATCGGTCTCATCATTGTCTTCTTCGCCTTAGCGCTTGTCCTTCCTTTCCCCTCTCATAAGCAAGATGGGAAGTAGATCCCATGGCAACTATGTGGACCACTCGCGTACGACGTGCAACTATCGAAAAGATCGATCCTCAAGATGCGCTGCCAGATAACCAACCCTCCTACGTCGCATCCTGGATTTATGTCTTTGGCGTTTTGACCCTTGCCGGACTTGCAGTCATCATCGGCTCTGGACTTGTATTAACTATTCGGGGTGCAAGCTGGTGGCACACCTCAAATGTCGGTCATTATGTGAACTCCGTCCACCTCTGGTCGGTGGAACTCTTCTTCGTATTTATGGTTGTGCACCTTTGGGGAAAGTTCTGGATGGCCGCTTGGCGCGGTCGTCGTTTCCAAACATGGGTCACGGGAGTCTTTTGCTTTCTCTCCTCCCTTGCGACCGCTTTTACTGGGTACTTGATTCAAGGGGATTTCGATTCACAGTGGATTGCAACCCAAGCTAAAGACGGCCTGAACTCCGTGGGAATCGGATCCTTTTTTAACACTCTCAATTCCGGCCAAGCACTTCTTCTTCACGTGGCGCTGCTGCCATTGGCTGTAGGCATCATTGTTGTGTGGCATGTGGTCTTGGTAAGAAAGAACGGTGTCGTTCCACCGCTAGATGCTAAAGAGATTCTAGGAGGCGCCAAGTGAGTACTAAGGAACGCAATGTAGATCTTCAAAAGTGGACTGGCCCAAAACGCCCCTATGACTTGATCAAAGAGTTAGTGATCGCGCTGGTTGTAGTTACCGTACTTGTCGGTGCATGCGCCGCTATTTTCGGATCCCCCGATGAACGCGCCGTCACCCTCCAGCAATGGAGTCAAAGTGCTCCATCTGATTTCATCGCCACTGCAACCGGTGAGCTCGCTGGAACGACTATTAGCGCAGGCTATGGGGCTCCTTACAACAAAGCGGCTGAAGGTTTATCACTTGGACCACTGAAGTTACAAAAATGGGCTGGAGTCACAATCCCCGTCAACCCAGCGCAAGACTTTGTCCTGACTCCTTTGAAATCCAGCATCGACCCCGATGTTGCTATTGCGACTGCACAATGGAAATCCGCAAATGTTGACCAGCAAAGTAAATGGGCAACTAGTTACGCCGCAGCGATTGAGAAGGCTGGTGATTCTTCCAAAGTTACCGTGGATGCAACATTCGGTCCCGTTCCGGTCATTGCGGCGGGACTATTGCACCTTGCGCAAGAAGGCAGTTTGGACGGATTGTTGACTACTCAAATAACTCCGCTTCCGGGTGATTTCACAATGCCAATGCTCTTTTTAGCAGACGGTGGATACTTCGATGAGCTTGGTGCCCAGCAACACTTGCATGGAGATCAGTGGGGCATGATGAATGAAACTGGCTCCTACCCAGGTCAATCCTGGCTATGGATGTTTTCTTTCTTGTACCAAATCGAACCATTTAAATCTTCTGAAAATGCAGATTCGCAAATCTTTGCGATGCTCTTCTTGCTTAACCTAGGTTTCATCTTTATGCCTAAGTTACCGATTATCAATCGGCTACCTCGATTGATTCCCTTCCATCGCCTCATTTGGAGTAGGTACTACAGAGAGAACAATCTCTAG
>WLPU01000017.1 GCA_009698615.1 Actinomycetota bacterium
CACTTAACTGTGCCTGTTGCCATGTTTTTACTTTTCCTTCGATATGTGGGGTGAATGAGAAATCCTCGTTCACCAGTCATCCTCTTGCGCCAGCGATACCGAGCAAAGCTTTAGGCCATGAAACGGGTACTGATTAAGCGTCCGACTAGTGAAAAGGGTACTAGGTCAGGGGCGTATTGCCTAAAAGTAATTTTGGTGCAAAAATTAGCCATTACATCCTTGTAATTCGAGTTAATCGAGTGCGTAGAGGGACGTTGATGGGCCGGGGAAGGTCAGATCAACGCTCACGACCGATAACACGTAGTTACAAGGAGAAGGTATGGACCGCTTTAACGCACCCTTAGGTAAAGGGCCAATTACCCTGTCGCGGGGATCATTGGTTATTCATTCTGCGCCGAGTTCGCTGATGCGACATGTTGAATGGGCAGTTCAAAATCTTTTAGGTGCATCAATAACACTCGAATGGATTGCACAACCTCTATTAGCCGGAACTTACCGCGCAATTGTCCAGTGGCGCGATTGTGAAGGTCTTGGCGCACAACTTGCAAGTGCACTTCGCGGCTGGCATTACTTGCGCTTTGAAATTCGTGAAGAAAGTGTGTACGAAAGCGTTCTCTATCGTTTTACTCCAACTCTTGGAATTCACCGAGCCGTATTGGATGGCGCCGGCTCTGTCATGGTGACCGAAAATCAAATTACTAGCGCTCTAGTAATGAATGAGGACGCGCTCCGGCTTAGTTTAGAAAGTACGATCGGCAGCGCTTGGGATTTAGAACTTGAGCAATTTAGGCAAGTGGAGCTCGATGATTTACCTCACAGCGAAGCGATCTAAAACTTTACTTTGATCTGAAAAGAATGCACTAGATATTTAATTGAGAGATAGTAGGATAAATACATGAGCCAACTCAACGAAAGTCCGATCATCACAATTGAGCGCCGTAAGGCTGTCACAATCATCATCTCTGCAATTATCGTCGCCATCGCACTCGGTGGCGGTTTAACGAAAGTTGGCTCAGGTTTTGCGGCGCGAAGTGCAAATGGAATTACAGTCACGGGTTCTGCCAAAGTATCCGCTGTTGCAGATAATGTTGTGTGGACGCTCACCGTCCAAGCCTCGACTCCTAAAGTTGCAGAGGCAATCACTAAAGTGGGCGCAGATGTCGGTGCACTTTCTCAATACCTAACACAAGGCGGCATTCCAGCAGACGCCCTTACCCTTGGTCCTGTCTCGACCTATGCCAGTGCTGAATATATAAATGGCAATGCGACAGGTCGGATTCTTTCTCATAACGCCTCCCGCGATGTTGTAGTGCGCTCAAAAGATGTCCAACTCATTTCCAAACTGAGCCAAGGAATTGGAACGCTTCTACAAACTGGCATTAACCTCAATACGGGTGGACCTCAATATTATGTTTCAACTTTGCCCACACTTCGTCCACAATTATTAGAAGCAGCCATGAAGGATGCGCAAGTACGTGCGGTTGCGCTGACTAAAGCTGTTGGGGGCACTATCGGCGCAGTGGTGAGTGTGACAACTGGCCCATTCCAAGTGACAACACCTGATTCGACGATGACCGATAGTGGTGGGGCATATGACACGACCACTATCAATAAAACTGTGACGGCAACTGTTTCGGTGACTTTTAAAACGAAGTAGTTACTACAGCGGGATATTGCCGTGGCTACCACGGCGATGTGGGGCACTTGCAAGTACTTGCGCTAAGGCAGCGCGCGTCTTTGAGGGATGGATTATTTCATCGACTGCGCCAACTTCAATTGCACGCTCCACACCTCCAGAGACCTTTTCATGTTCTGCTGCAAGTTCTAGCTCCATAGATTCGCGCTGATCTTGCGATAAATCAGCAAGTAATCGTCGGTGCAATACTCGCACTGCTGCCACTGCGCCCATCACAGAAACTTCTGCACTAGGCCATGCAAAAACGCGGGTGGCACCGAGTGATTTCGAATTCATAGCAACGTATGCCCCACCATAAGCGCGGCGAGTAATTAAAGTAACTCGTGGAACAACTGCCTCACCAAATGCATGAAGCAATTTGGCACCGCGTCTGACGGCACCTTCCCACTCTTGGCCAGCACCGGGCAGAAATCCAGGAACATCGGCAATCACGATCAACGGAATACCAAAGGCGTCGCACGTGCGCACAAATCGTGCCGCCTTTTCGGCAGCAGCTGAATCGAGAACTCCACCCAGGTGTTGAGGATTGTTTGCAACAACACCGACGGTTCGACCGCCCAAGCGTCCGATGCTGGTGACCATGTTTTCAGCCCACATCGGTAGGAGTTCCAAACTCTCACCATCTTTATCTAATATTGCCTCAATCAGCGGGTGAACTTCATAGGCCCGCTTTTGCGAATCTGGAACAAATTGCAATAGATCAATGTCGGGCAAGTCTGTTTTCATATGCCCTTGATTTGCAAAAAGAGAAGTTAAATCGCGAATTTCGCTAAAGGCCTGATCTTCGGTGTGGGCGATGACGTGTGCAACGCCGCTATTTTTTCTATGCGCATCAGGTCCACCTAATGTTGCGATATCAACTTTTTCGCCAGTGACACTTTTAACCACATCAGGGCCTGTCACAAAAATACGACCCTCAGGTGCAAGGACAACTACATCTGTAAGGGCGGGACCGTATGCGCCACCACCAGCAGTGGGACCAAGGACGAGGGAGAGTTGGGGGATTTTTCCACTTGCCGTAATCATGGATTGAAAAACTTCACCAAATGCATGAAGCGATGAGACTCCATCACGCAATCGGGCACCACCTGAGTGCCAAATGCCGATGATAGGAAGTTGCTCGGCCATTGCCGTGCGATAAGCAGCGACAATTACGTGTGAACCATCCTCGCCGAGTGCCCCACCTTGAATGGTGGCATCGGATGCGAAGATCACGACCCGATTTCCGGCAACGCGAGCAGTGGCGGCCAACATTCCAGATTTATCTTGCGGAGTAATTAGTTTTACGCTGGTGGGATCGGCTAAACGCTCAATGCGTACCTTGGGATCGCGTTCGTTGGCTGAATTATTTGGTCCTTGTGAATCCGCGTGTGCCATTGCCGAGCCTTAGTACGAGCGGAAAGCTAGAACCACGTTGTGACCGCCAAAGCCAAAGGAATCATTGAGCGCTGCAATGTCGCCAGATGGCAAGGCGCGAGGCTTATCTCGCACGACATCGATTGTTACAGCGGGATCAAGGTTATGAATATTGATTGTTGGGGGAGCAAGGCGATCTTGCAATGCTTTGACAATAAAGACAGATTCGATTGCACCAGCGCCACCAAGCAAATGTCCAGTCATGGATTTAGTAGCAGAAACTGCAACATGGTCAGCATCACTGCCGAGGGCTAAACGCAGGGCGTTTGCTTCGGCGACATCACCGGCTGGAGTAGATGTTGCATGAGCATTTAAGTGCACGATATCGCGAGTAGTAAGTCCCGCATCTTGGAGGGCAAATGCGATTGCTTGACGAACTCCACTGCCATCGGGGTTTGGTGCTGCAATGTGATAACCATCGGAGGTAAGGCCTTGTCCACAAATTTCTGCATAAATCTTTGCCCCACGCGCTGTGGCATGTTCTAACTCTTCTAGAACTAAAATTCCTCCACCTTCGCCTAATACAAATCCATCACGATCGCTGTCATATGGGCGTGAGGCACCTGCTGGATCATCCAAGCGAGTAGAGAGTGCTTTCATTGCGGCGAAGGCTGCCATGGGAAGTGCATGGACTGCAGCTTCGACACCGCCAGTAACGATGACATCGGCGCGATTTTTACGAATCATCTCCATGGCATAACCAATTGCTTCAGCACCTGATGCGCATGCACTCACTGGCGTGTGCACTCCGGCGCGCGCTTTAAGCTCGAGTCCAACATTTGCAGCAGGTCCGTTCGGCATCAACATCGGTACAGTGTGCGGGCTAACAAAGCGCGCACCTTTCTCTTTCAAGATGTCGTATTGCTCAAGCAGTGTTGTCACCCCGCCAATTCCTGATGCAACAACAACGCCGAGCCGTTCAAGATCCACATCAGGTGAGCCTGCATCTGCCCATGCTTCCCGAGCAGCGATTAGCGCAAATTGTTCGGATCGATCCAAGCGGCGCATCTCAACGCGCTCCATGACTTCGCTGGGATCAACTAGAACGCGTGCTGCAATGTTGACAGGAATCGTTGATGCCCATTCTTCCTGCAATGTACGCACACCACTGGTGCCAGCAAGCAGAGCACTCCAAGAAGTTGCAACAGTGCCACCAATGGGCGTTGTTACACCAAGGCCCGTAACTACAACACGGCGTTGCGACATTATTTTCTTCGTAAGGAAATGTTAGGCAGAGGCCTTGACGATGAAGTTAACAGCATCGCCCACAGTGGCAAGTTCTGAAACTTGATCATCAGGAATCTTGACGCCGAAGCGCTCTTCTGCGGCAACAACAACTTCAACCATGCTCAAGGAATCAACATCAAGGTCATTTGTGAAGTTCTTGTTCATTTCGATCGATGCAGCAGGAATCCCTGCGACCTCTTCAACGATCTCCTTGATGCCTGCGAGTACTGCTTCTTGTGTCAGTGCCATTATGTAGTGCCTTTCTTTACGGGGTTGAGTTGTGAGAGTTAGGACTTACTTGCTACGGGTGGCAGTTGAACTACCTGACCGGCATAGACCAATCCTGCGCCATAACCGATGAGTAGGGCTAATCCGCCGTGTAATTCGGGGTGTGTTTCTAGTAATGCGGCCATCGCAAGCGGGACTGAGGCCGCCGAAGTATTGCCTGAGGTGCGAATATCTTGGGCAATGATTACCTTCTCAGGAAGGCCAATCTCCTTGGCCATCGTTTCAATGATTCGTGAATTTGCTTGATGAGGGATAAATGCATCGAGTTGTTCTGGTTTTACACCAGCAGCTTCAAGTGCTCGTATCGCCGCCTTACTTACTGAATACACCGCCCAGCGAAATACCGCTTGGCCTTGCTGTGCGATGTTCGGCCATTTAATTCCTTGAGCATCATTTCGAAATTCATTCCACGAGGGCTCCATCACAATTGCCTCGCGTGAATCCGCATCAGATCCCCAGACGGTTGGGCCAATTTGCGGGGTCTCGGAGGCGCCAATGATGACCGCACCAGCACCATCTGCAAAAATAAATGCGGTCGCACGATCATCAGGATCGGTAAAGTCAGTCAACTTTTCAACGCCAACGACTAAAACTTTTTTCGATGTACCGCTTTTAACAAAGTCACTTGCCATTCCGACTCCGTAACAAAATCCAGCGCATGCGGCATTGATATCAAAGGCAGCAGCCTTTGGATTTCCCAGTCGTGCGGTGAGTGCGGTTGCTGCGCTTGGCGCTTGGAAAGGATAAGTAATGGTTGCAACGATGACTGTGTCGATATCAGCAATAGTTAAGTTGGCCCGAGAGAGCGCTTGCTCGCAGGCAGCTTGGGCCATATCAATAACACCTTCATCCTTTGCTGCAAAGCGACGAGACTCGATACCTGTGCGCTGTTGGATCCATTCATCGGTTGAATCAATGCGATCAACGATCTCTGAGTTTGGTACAACTCGTGAAGGTTGATATCCGCCAACACTCACGATGCGGCTATGTGTTGGAGCATTGGCATGAATCATTAGGCTGTCATCTTCCCACTATGGCGCGCAATTAAATCTCGTGCGGCCTCAAGATCGGCAGGTGTTTTTAGAGAAAGAGTTTCAACTCCGGGAAGCGCCCGCTTAATGAGTCCAACAAGAGTGCCGGCAGGTGGAACTTCCAGCACTGCGGTGACCCCAAGGTCGGCCATTGCCTTCATGCATAAATCCCAACGCACTGGATTAGCAACTTGATTCACGATGCGCTCTAACCCATCTCGTCCCTCTTTAACTATCGCACCATCTTTATTAGAAAGTAATGTGATCGCTGGGGGGTTGACGGTCATCGTTGATGCGAAATTGGATAGATGGCTCAGAGCCGGTTGCATGTAATGAGTATGGAAAGCACCCGTTACTTCAAGAGCGCGCACTCGGGCACCGGCTGGTGGATTGTCACCTAATTGGGCTAAGGCGATGAGATCTCCGGCGGCGACTATTTGGCCTGCTCCGTTGTCATTGGCCGGAATAAGACCCAAAGATGTAATGGCAGCTAATACTTGATCGCGCACGCCACCTAGGACTGCAGACATTCCGGTTTCTGATTGAGAGGCGGCAACTGCCATGACAAGGCCGCGCTCGCGAACAAGTGCCATTGCATCGCTGTAAGAAAACATTCCCCCGATTGCACTCGCTGTTATTTCTCCAACAGAGTGACCGGCAGCAACATCAAATCGGGCATCAGTCCCCAATGCGGTCGCAGCCAATAAACCAGCCGCCACTATGAGGGGTTGAGCATTAGCAGTATTTCGAATCTCATGAGCATTTGCCGTTGTGCCCAGGTGTACGAGGTCCAGGCCAATGTTTTCAGACCAGGAAGCCAGTAGCCCTTTGAGCGATGCATCTTCAAGCCACGATCCCAAAAATCCAGGGGATTGCGAGCCTTGACCTGGAGATAGGAGTGCGAGCACGAGGAGATTTTATGTCTACTTCATGTGTACGCCCTAGTAACATCGCACCATGAAGATTGCAGTGTGCGTAAAACAAGTCCCAGACTCATGGGCAGAAAAGAAAATGATTAGCGGATTGCTTGATCGAGAAAATGTCGATGCAGTACTTAATGACCTCGATGAGTATGCGGTAGAGGAAGCACTTCGAATTGTTGAAGCACATGGAGAAGGCCACACCGTCACCATAATTTCCATGGGACCAGAACGCGCAACTGAGGCAGTGCGTAAAGCGCTTTCTATGGGCGCAGATAATGCGATTGTGATCAGTGATCCTGCCCTAGTTGGCGCAGATGCATTGATGACTTCAAAAGTGTTAGCAACCACAATTGCGTCCGGTGGTTTCGATATTGTCCTGTGCGGTACAGAGTCGACAGATGCTCGCATGAGCGTGGTGCCAGCAATGCTTGCTCAGAGATTGGGCTGGGCCCAACTCACTTTTGCAGGCTCGGTCGTCGTCGATCCCGCGTCATCAGCGATACAAATAACACGAGTGACTGATGCGGGCCTTGACACAATGAAAGCCCAATTTCCTGCAGTCATCAGTGTGATCGAAAAGATTAACGAACCACGCTATCCATCGTTCAAAGGCATTATGGCCGCGAAGAAGAAGACTATTGAAATGCGACCACTTGCAACTGTTGGCGTTGATGCCGTGCCTTCATGGAGCGCCGTGAATGACTCAACTCCACGCCCTGCTCGCGCGGCCGGAATAAAATTAGTTGACGGTGGTAGCGGCGGGAATGCACTTGTAGATTTTCTAGCAGATAAGAAAATTATATGAGCGAAGTATTGATACTTGCAGAGTATTCGCAAGGAATAGTTGCAAAGACTACAACCGAACTCATTACAGGTGGCGCTCGCGCAGGCCAAGTGACAGTGGTTGTTTTATCCGACGTTGGTGGTGGCGAAGATCTCGCAAAACAAATTACACAAGGCCCCGCGACCTCAGTCCTTGTAGTTGAAAGTAATGACTTCGCTCAGTACGGAGTTGCGGCGGCAGCTGAGGCCATCTCGAATATTGTTGCCGAACGTAAACCCGCTGCTCTTCTCATTGGATCGAGCGCTTTCGGCAAGGAAGTGGCTGGACGAGTCGCAGTGGCAACAGATTCGGGGATCATTACCGATGCGGTAGATGTAAGTGCACAATTAGTAGCAACCCAACTAGTTTTCGGTGGATCAACAACTGTGCATTCTCACGTTAGTCACGGAACAGCAATAATCACCGTACGACCAAATTCAATTACGGCCGATGTAAATCCTTCTTCACCTGCAATGTCCAAAATTACTTTTGACGCTAGCGCGCAGGCGAAATTAGCCGAAGTTGTGTCAAGTGAGCCATTTGTCAAAGGTGGTCGCCCAGAATTAACGGAGGCGAATATTGTCGTCTCTGGTGGACGCGGGACAAATGGAGATTTTGTCGCAGTAGAGACATTCGCAGATGTACTCGGTGCGGCAGTGGGAGCATCGCGAGCAGCAACTGATGCGGGTTGGTATCCGCACGCACTGCAAGTGGGACAAACTGGTAAAACTGTAAGCCCACAGTTGTACGTGGCCTGCGGTATTTCTGGAGCGATTCAACATCGAGCAGGAATGCAAACAAGCAAGATGATCATCGTCGTCAATAAAGATCCGGACGCACCCATATTTGAGATTGCCGATTTTGGCGTGGTGGGCGATCTCTTCGCTGTGCTGCCGCAAGCAAGTGATGGGGTCCGCGCTCGTAAGTCCTAGACTGAGCGCTATGTCTGTATACCTCGACCACGCCGCCACGACTCCGATGGTCGATGCTGCAATTGTTGCTATGACCAAACAGCTTGGAAAATTGGGCAATCCTTCAAGTTTGCATACACCAGGTCGATCGGCGCGGAAAGATATTGAACAAGCCAGAGAAGTGCTGGCTAGAGTCGTGGATTGCGCTCCTAGTGAAATAATTTTTACCGCCTCAGGGACCGAAGCAAATAACACTGCGCTTAAGGGTCTTTTTTGGAAGTCCCGTGCTGAGGGCAAGAATGTTGTTGTTATCTCTGCAGTCGAGCATCATGCAATTATCGATCCAGCTGCTTGGCTTGGCGAGCACGAGGGCGCTGAAGTTATCGAGATCCAAGTAAATAAAAATGGAGTAATTGATCTTAAGCAATTGGGAGATTTGATCAAGACCCGCGGCGATGAAATTGCCTTCATTTCCATCATGCATGCAAATAATGAGACAGGTGTAATCCAACCAATCGCGCAAGTTACCGCTCTTGCGCGCGAAGGCTCTATTCCTGTTCACTGCGATGCAGTACAAAGTTTTGGCAAAGTCTCTTTGAGTTTTGCAGGCCTTGGACTAAGCGCTCTAACATTGAGTGCTCACAAAATTGGTGGGCCACTCGGCATTGGCGTTTTGGTCTTTCAACGCGGAGTAGAAATTCCTGCTCTCTTGCATGGGGGCGGACAAGAACGCGAAATCCGCAGCGGTACGCTTAATGCGCCAGCGATAGTTGCATTTGCTGCTGCGGCCCAACAAGCAATACCTAGTAGTCAGATTGCTTCACTTCGAGATTTGTTGATTGCAGGAATTAAACAGGCGATTCCCGATGCCTATATAAATGGTGAAGGCGAAAAACTACCTGGAATCGTAAATGCGACTTTTCCGGGGACCGAGAGTGACACGTTGCTATTGCTTCTAGATGCGCAAGGGATTGCAGCCTCGACAGGTTCTGCATGTAGCGCAGGGGTGCAGCGTCCAAGCCATGTTCTTTTAGCGATGGGGCATTCTGATAAGAGCGCACGATCGAGTTTACGTTTTTCACTAGGAACGCAGACAACTCGCGAAGAGATCGAAGAAACTCTTAACGTTTTGCCACAAGTTATTGAGCGCGCAAGAGCGGCAAATTTGCGATGAGAGTTATTGCGGCGATGAGTGGGGGCGTGGATTCAGCAGTTGCTGCAGCCCGTGCAGTAGAGGCAGGCCATGAAGTCATTGGTGTGCACTTAGCTCTTTCTTCTAACCCTCAAAAGTATCGCTCTGGGGCCAGGGGCTGCTGCACCGTTGAGGATTCGCACGATGCCAGGCGTGCGGCCGATGTTGTCGGTATCCCTTTCTATATTTGGGATATGGCAGAAGAATTTCATGAAGGTGTAGTTGAGAATTTTCTTTCTGAATACGCTGCTGGGCGAACACCCAATCCTTGTCTTCGGTGCAATGAGAAGATTAAGTTTGCGGCTGTTTTAGATCGAGCAAGGGCGATGGGTTTTGATGGAGTCGTCACTGGTCACTACGCACGAACTCGTGAAGGTGCCAACGGAAAAACATTACATAGAGCAATTGATAATTCGAAAGATCAGTCGTACGTCCTCTCTGTATTGACTGTGGAACAAATTGCAGGAGCGATATTTCCATTAGGGGATACAGAAAAAGTAGATATCCGTAAAGAGGCTGCAACTCGCGGTCTATCTGTTGCAAATAAACCAGACAGTCATGACATCTGTTTTGTTCCTTCCGGAGATAATGCTGGTTGGTTACACGAGCGCCTTGGCAGCGAAGTTGGCCCCATAGTCGATCAAGATGGTAAAGAAATTGGCCAGCACAAAGGGGCGTACACCTACACAATTGGTCAACGCAAAGGGTTGGGTTTGAGCGTTCCAACGCTAGATGGCTCTCCACGTTTTGTTCTTAAGATTGAACCTAAGACAAATACTGTTGTCGTTGGGTCGCGCGAAGAACTAGCAATTACAACTATGTATGGCGAAAATCCGGTCTGGTGCGGGCCTGCAGTTACTCAAACACCACAAGAGGGATTTGTTCAAATTCGTGCCCACGGTCAACCTTTGCCGTGCACTTATTACCTCTTCGACAATCGCTTAGTAGCCACTCTTCAAGATCCACTTCTTGGATTAGCAACTGGGCAAGCTATGGCAATTTATGATGGTGATCGCGTAGTTGGTTCAGCAACTGTTTGCGAGACGAAGGCATGAGCGCCTCTCCGCGAGATCGCATCAGCGCCCTTACCTCACAAATTCGCGATCATCAGTTTGCATATTATGTGTTGGACAAACCCACCATTGCTGATGCAGATTTTGATTTACTTTTGCGAGAACTCACTAATCTAGAAACCAAACATCCAGAGCTTCGTGAAGCCGATTCACCTACTCAAAAAATTGGTGGAGGATTTTCTACCGCTTTTGAGCAACGAGATCATCTTGAAAAGATGATGAGCCTTGACAATGTTTTTGATCCAGAAGAACTTAACTCTTGGTTTGATCGCGTGGCCAAAGAAGCACCTGCTGCAGAGTGGCTGTGTGAGCTCAAAGTAGATGGCCTTGCTATCAACCTCTTGTATGAAAACGGAATCTTGACCCGTGCACTTACTCGCGGAAATGGCGTCAGCGGCGAGGATGTTACCCTGAATGTAAAGACGATCAAGAATCTTCCACACACGTTGAGTGGTAGCGGCATTCTCGCATTGATTGAAGTGCGGGGCGAGGTTTATTTCCCGCTTGCAGCATTTGCCGAACTCAATGATTCATTAGAAGAATCCGGTAAGCCACTTTTTGCTAATCCACGCAATGCTGCGGCTGGCTCCTTGCGACAAAAAGATCCGCGAGTGAGTGCATCTCGTCCGCTCAGTGTTGTTGTTCATGGTGTCGGAGCAAATAATGGAACGAACTTCCAAACACAGAGTCAAGCATACGAGGCGCTCAAAGCGTGGGGTCTTCCTACTAGTGAGCGCTATCGAGTTTTTACCAAGCGCGAGGATGTTTCTCGTTTCATTTCTGATTATGAGGCGCAGCGCCATAACATCGAACATGAAATAGATGGTGTCGTTATCAAGGTTAATCAAATCGCAGAACAAGAACTTTTGGGGAGTACCTCACGAGCACCCAAGTGGGCAATTGCCTTTAAGTATCCACCCGAGGAAGTAATCACTCGCTTGCTCGATATTAAGGTGAGCGTTGGTCGGACAGGACGCGTGACGCCATTTGCTTTTATGGAACCAATAAAAGTTGCTGGCTCTACAGTTACAAATGCCACCTTGCACAATGGACAAGAGGTTGTGCGCAAAGGCATCTTGATTGGCGATTTCGTGGTGATTAGAAAGGCTGGGGATGTAATTCCGGAAGTTTTAGGGCCAGTGATCGAAAAGCGCACAGGCACGGAGCGAGCATTTGTCATGCCTAATCATTGCCCAGAGTGCGGCAGTGTGCTTCGAGCGATAACTCAAGGCGATATTGATATTCGCTGCCCGAACGCACGACAATGCCCTGCACAATTGCGTGAGCGGATTTATTACATTGGTTCACGCGCAGCTCTAGATATTGACGTCCTTGGTTATGAAGCAGCCCAAGCGCTGCTCACTGATGGAATTATCGAAGATGAGTCTGATCTGTTTAATTTGACTGAAACAAAACTTGTGCAGTCACAGTTCTTTACGAAAAAGAGTAAGGATGGCGCGCAGGCTGGCAAAAATGTTCATACCCTTTTAGAGGCGCTAAGCAAAGCTAAGTCGCGTCCGCTATGGCGTATTTTGGTGGCACTATCTATCCGTCACGTTGGTCCCACCGCAGCGCAAAGCCTTGCCACAACTTTTGGATCGATTAAAGCGATCTCTGATGCCAGCGTCGAAGAACTTGCCCGCGTCGATGGGATTGGGGCAACTATCGCTGAATCAATTGGTGAGTGGTTTAGCGAAGAATGGCATCGTGACATTATTAGTAAATGGGAAGCCGCCGGCGTAATCATGGTTGCGCAAGAAAGCCAGAAGGCGCCACAGACTTTGGCTGGTCTGACATTTGTTGTGACCGGCTCGTTGGATTCCTTCACGCGAGATGGAATCGCTGAGATCATTACTGCCCACGGTGGAAAGCCCTCATCGTCAGTTTCGAAGAAAACTAATTATTTACTAGCAGGTGGAGATCCCGGATCCAAGTTGGCAAAAGCCCAAGAAGTCGGTGTTCCCATCATCGATGAAGCACAATTTAAGAAACTGCTGGAAGGTCTCGCATGATTCGTATCGGCATTTATGGTGGCACCTTCGATCCAATTCATAAAGGCCATCTGCATCTCATCGAGCAGTTATTCATTCGTGATCTTATTGACGAACTAATTGTGATCCCTGCCGGGCAGCCATGGTTGCGCACCAGCGCGCCGATTGCCAGCGGCGCAGATCGTTTGGCGATGGTGAAATTGGCGTTGCAAGAACTACCCTCACAGATGCAATCGAGTATCACGGTGAGCCAGATCGAATTAATGCGAAGTGGCGCTACCTACACGATCGACACTATTGAAGAAATTAGCGCCCAGCGTCCTGATGCACATTTGATTTTGGTTGTTGGATCCGATGCATTTGCCACGATCGAGAGGTGGCATAGAAGTGACGAGCTACTCTCGCAAGTTGAGGTACTTGTTATCGCACGAAATGGAGAGGGGCTTGATATCGATGCCTTACCGATTTCAGCGACACAATTGCGCGATAGTCTTACCGCACATGCTGATGAAATTCCTCAATCGGTAGAAATGTATATCAAGGAGAAAAACCTCTATGCCAGCAAGTAAAGCGGTTATCGCTAGCACGCACGTTGCAGCACTTGCGGTACTTGAAAAATTAGGAACCGACCTTGTGGCAATAGATCTTTCTGATCAGTTGGTACTGTCAGAAGTTTTCTTAATTGCTACGGGTCAAAATTCACCACAGGTCAGTGCAATTGCTGACGAGGTGGAGCGCAAGATGGCGCAAACCGGACAAAAGCCGATTCGACGTGAAAATGGTGCCGAGTGGATTTTGATTGACTACAGCGACCTTGTAGTTCATATACAGAGCGCAGATTTGCGCCGGTATTACATGCTGGATCGATTGTGGAATGACTGCCCATCAATTCCCCTGAACATCTTGAAAACAAGCGCAGCCGATGCCTAAAAATAATCGTATTCTGCTCTGGCGACATGGTCAGACTGATTGGAATATCAATAATCGATTCCAAGGCCATTCAGATATTCCTTTGAATGATGTTGGGATCTATCAAGCGCAAAGAGCCGCTCAACTTCTTGCTGGCATGAAGCCAACTGGGATTATTTCCAGCGATCTACAGCGGGCCAAAGCTACTGCGCAGGCGTTGGCGGATTTGGTTCGCCTACCAGTTGCAATTGATCCGAACTTGCGTGAAACAAATGGCGGACATTGGGAAGGTAGGACGGGAGAGGAAAATCGGGCTGAGGATTTTCAGAATTTTGTTCGATGGATTGATGGAGACGATAGCCCTGCCGGCACTATTGGTGAGCGCCGTACCGAAGTTGCAGCGAGGGCAGTGGCAGCGATCGAACGCGCACTTTCACAAGGTGGGGATGGGCAATTGTTAGTAGTGACTACTCATGGCGGAACCTCACGTTGCGTTCTCGGACATTTGTTGCAGTTACCACAGTCACACTGGGGCGTCCTTGGTGGACTTTCCAATGCTGCGTGGTCGATTCTGCAATCAACTTCACGTGGTTGGCATCTTGTCGAACACAATGCAGGTTCTATTCCGGAGCCTATTTACGGTGAAGAAAGTGGCGCTGAGCCAAACCTGCGATAAGGTCAGCGTTCAAGAAATAAATGGGGCTGTGGCGCAGCTGGTAGCGCACCTGCATGGCATGCAGGGGGTCAGGGGTTCAAGTCCCCTCAGCTCCACACGTAGATTGGAACGAAGAGATGATTGAAATTCCTCGTGGGTGGAATGCCACAGATATTCCGCAATTATCAGGTAAGCGATTCCTTATTACTGGTGCAACAAGTGGAATCGGTAAAGAGGCTGCTCGACAACTGATTCGTGCAGGTGGAGATGTCATCATCACCGCTCGTACAGATGAGAAGGGTCAGGCAACTGTTGCAGAGCTTGGCAAGGGAAGAGTCACTTACGAAAAATTGGATCTCACCAGCCTTGCCTCGGTGCGCGAATTATCCGCGCGCATCACTCACGATATTGATGTTTTGATATTGAATGCTGGCGTCATGGCTACTCCTTTGGCAAAGACGCAGGATGGATTTGAATTACAAATGGGAACCAACCATTTAGGGCATTTTGCTCTTGCTGGATTATTGCGAGCACGGGTTCGCGATCGCATTGTTAGCGTTGCAAGCCAGGCGCATCGAATGGGAAATTTCAATGATGGCTCTATAGCGACAATCCGAGAAAAAGCATTAGGGCAAGGTGCCTACAAACCTTGGGCGGCCTACGGCGCAAGCAAGTTAGCAAACCTGTTATTTATTAACGAGTTACATCGCAGGAGCACGGCGAACAATTGGAAAATAACTGGACTTGTTGTGCATCCTGGATGGTCTGCGACAAATCTTCAGACTGTTGGCCCTGCGATGCGCGGCGCTTTTCTTGAAGAGCGCGTATCTAGTGCGATGAATTCTCTCTTGGCTCAAAGCGCCAGTCGTGGAGCGCTTCCCACTCTCTGCGCGGCAACGTTTCCGGGGTTAGAAAGTTCTACGTATATCGGCCCTGATGGCCTCTTTGAAATGCGGGGCTTTCCTCGACTAACTCGCGCAATCTCTAGCGCCTACGACCCGTCGTTGGGTGCAAATTTGTGGAAAGTCAGCGAAGAACTCACTGGCGTAACCTGGCACTGACTCGTGAGTAATCTTTCTCGATTCTTGGACTAACCTTGGACAATGTCAACGGATAACACGCGCGATAACGTGCATGAGGGTTATGACGTTGCCTATGTACAAGAAAAATGGTTACCGGTTTGGGACCAATTAGCGCCTTTTAAATCCGGTAGACCAGATGATCCTCGCCCGAAAAAATATGTCCTGGATATGTTTCCTTATCCATCTGGAGATTTACACATGGGCCACGCAGAGGCGTATGCCCTGGGCGATGTGATTGCACGCTACTGGGTACAAAAAGGTTTCAATGTCATGCACCCGATTGCTTGGGATGCATTTGGTCTTCCTGCAGAAAATGCTGCAATTAAACGCAATGAAGATCCGAAAATTTGGACGTATGAAAACATTTCAGTCCAGAAGGCCTCAATGCGTCGATATGCCTGCTCCTTCGATTGGGATCGCACTTTTAATACATGCGATCCCGAGTATTACCGCTGGAATCAATGGCTCTTTATCCAAATGTTTGAACGTGGCTTGGCTTATCGCAAAGCCTCAAAGGTCAATTGGTGCCCCTCCTGTCAGACAGTTCTTGCAAATGAGCAAGTAGTTGCAGGGCTTTGCGAGCGTTGCGAC
This sequence comes from Actinomycetota bacterium, assembly GCA_009698615.1. Taxonomy (GTDB): domain Bacteria; phylum Actinomycetota; class Actinomycetes; order Nanopelagicales; family Nanopelagicaceae; genus QYPT01. Next base: position 15,809 of record WLPU01000017.1, read on the forward strand.
ACCGCAGTAACCAAGAAAAAATTGACGCAGTGGTATTTCAAGATCACCGACTACGCCGATCGCTTACTCGATGACATGTCTGAGCTAGAAGGGCACTGGCCTGAGAAAGTTTTGACGATGCAACGCAACTGGATTGGTCGTTCAACCGGTGCGAACGTCCAGTTCCAGATTGAAGGGCGTACTGAGCCCGTCACTATTTACACCACTAGGCCTGACACGTTGTACGGCGCAACATTCTTCGTTGTCGCTGCCGACAGTGATTTAGCCGCTGAGTTAGCAAAGGGCACAGCCATCGAGAGTCAGTTCGCTGCTTACCTCGAAAAAATTAAGTCTGATAGCGATATAGATCGCTTAGCTACCGATCGTCCCAAGAGCGGAGTCTTCCTAGAACGCTATGCAGTAAATCCAGTAAATGGAGAAAAGTTGCCGATTTGGGCGAGTGATTATGTTCTTGCAGATTATGGAACCGGAGCAATCATGGCCGTTCCAGCACACGATCAACGTGACTTAGATTTTGCGCGCGCCATGAAATTACCAGTGCGAGTTGTTGTCGATACAGGAGAAGAAGATCCAGGTGTTAGTGGCATCGCAACTGCGGGCAACGGTGCCCTCATTAACTCTGGTCCCCTCAATGGAAAGCCAAAGGATGAGGCGATTGCATTTATCAACGCACAACTAGAGCGCGACGGTCTAGGCAAAGCCGCTCAAAATTATCGCCTGCGCGATTGGTTGATTTCACGTCAACGCTATTGGGGTACTCCAATTCCAATTATTCACTGCCCATCATGCGGGGATGTTGCTGCGCCCCTTGATAGCTTGCCTGTGAAATTGCCAGATGCAGCCGGGTTAGATCTCAAGCCAAAGGGAACCTCTCCACTTGGTGCTGCAACACAGTGGCTTAACGTTGCATGTCCAAAATGTGGTGCGCCATCTCAGCGCGATACCGACACGATGGACACCTTCGTTGATTCTTCTTGGTATTTCCTTCGCTATCCCAGCAATACCGATCATTCGCAAGCATTTAGTCGCGAATCTGTCGATACTTGGTTGCCCGTAGATCAATATGTTGGTGGAGTAACTCACGCAATTTTGCATCTGCTCTACAGCAGATTTTTCACAAAAGTTTTGTTTGACATGGATCTCCTGTCATTTAAGGAACCATTTACTCGCTTGCTCAACCAAGGAATGGTTGTCATGTCCGGCTCTGCCATGAGTAAGTCGCGCGGCAACCTTGTGCGGTTATCTGATGAACTCGCTAACCATGGCGTTGATGCGATTCGCCTTTCAATGGTTTTTTCTGGTCCACCAGAAGATGATGTCGATTGGTCTGATGTTTCACCCGCTGGCTCCGTTAAATTCCTAAATCGTGCATGGCGTTTATCCGGCGATATCACGAGTGCCCCAGGCGTCGATTTCTCCAACGGAGATATTTCTTTGCGTAAGGCAACTCATAAAGCCTTACATGATGCTGGATTTGCCGTGGAGTCATTTCGTTTTAACGTCGCTGTTGCACGCGTAATGGAATTAGTTAATGCCGCACGTAAAGCGATTGATTCTGGTTGTGGCCCAGCCGATCCTGCGGCTCGCGAAGCGGTTGAAGCTATCGCGATCATGCTCTCACTTGTTGCACCATATACAGCAGAAGAAATGTGGGAGCGCTTGGGTCATAAACCTGCGATTGCACTCGCTGGTTGGCCAACGGTTGATGAGTCACTACTTGTTGCCGACTCCGTGGTCGCAGTCATCCAGATCAATGGAAAAATCAAAGAACGTTTAGAAGTTTCACCATCAATTTCTGATGCGCAATTGGAAGCCCAAGCATTGACCCATCCGACCATCGCGAAAGAACTGGCCAGTGCGTCGATAACCAAGGTGATCACAAGAGCTCCCAAACTTGTCAATATTGTTATCGCCAACTCCTAAGTAGAAAAGAGGGCACCTTTGATGACCTACAACGTTGAGCGAATTCGTGCAGATTTTCCTTCGCTGACATCTGGGGTTGCTCACTTTGATGGACCTGGCGGCAGTCAAGTTCCTGCCTCTGTTGCACAAGCTGTTGCAGCAACTCTAATCTCTCCAATTTCCAATCGTGGGACGATTACTGAATCAGAACGCAATGCAGAAAAAACTGTTGTAGATTTTCGCAGCGCTGTTTCAGATCTGCTTAATTGCCAACCTAACGGTGTAATTTTTGGCCGAAGCTGGACACAGATTTCTTATGACCTCTCTCGTGCGATGGCCAAGGAATGGGCTGCTGGGGATGAGATTGTTGTTACTCGACTAGAGCATGATTCTAATCTTCGCCCGTGGATTCAAGCAGCACAAGCAGTGGGTGCAACAGTGCGTTGGGCAGAAATTGATGTGACAACCGGAGAGCTACCTCTGGAAGCAGTTCGAAGCGTTATAAATAAGAAAACAAAACTAGTAACCGTAACTGGTGCTTCTAATATCTTGGGAACGCGCCCTGAAATCATTGAAATTGGAAAAGCAGCACGTGCGGTTGGCGCGATTTTTGTCGTTGATGGTGTGCACCTAACCCCTCACGCACCGATTGATGTAAAGATGCTTGGCGCTGACATTTACGGATTCTCATCCTACAAACTCCTTGGCCCTCACTGTGGAATCGCTGTGGGGGATCCAGCTTTGTTAGAGAAGATTCATAACGACAAACTTCTTCCTTCTACGATGGTTGTTCCCGAAAGATTTGAATTTGGCACTTTGCCCTATGAAATTTTGGCTGGCGTTACTGCGTCAATTGATTACGTGGCTGGAATGCTTGGAGTATCGGGTGGGACTCGTCGCGAGCGGATCGTGGCTTCCATGACTGCCCTTGAAGAATACGAAGCGAACTTGTTTGCCTACATGGAAACTGAAATTAAGAAGATTCCAGGCATCAAAACTTATGGTCATGCAAAAAACCGCACCCCTACTTTGTATTTCAACTTGAACGGTGTTGAACCCATCGCCATGTATCACCATTTAGCGAAGTTAAAGGTGAATGCCCCAGCGAGCAATTTCTATTCGATCGAACCATCACGGGCTTTAGGCCTCGGTGATGCCGGAGCAGTTCGTGCTGGCTTGGCCCCGTATTCCACTCTGGGCGAAGTAGACCGGCTGATAGAGGGGATTAACAGCTTCACACTGTAAACAAGTGGTAGGCCAGAGCGCATCTGAAACAATTAGCACCCTTTCAATGGTGCCATGAATGAAACTTTGAAGGACTTGCAAGACCGATTGACAGACTGGTTCGATAGCCTGCATTTTTCAAGAGTTCAAAAACGATCTTTGGTAATAGTCGCACTGATTGTTTGCCTCATTTCTGGAGCGCTGGTGTTCCGCGGAAACTCACAAAGTGTTGCAATCGCACCGCCGGTTGCAATATCGGCCCCACAACTTGTAACAGTAGATGTCGCTGGTGGAGTCAATAAGCCGGGGGTCTATTCGATAGCAACAAGCTCGCGGGTGATCGATGCAATAAATGCAGCAGGTGGTGCTAAAACTGGGGCAGATCTCAGCGATATCAATTTGGCTCGCATTGTTAAAGATGGCGAGCAGATATATGTAACGCCAGTTGCTGTCGGAAGTAAATCGGCGGCAACGAGTATGCCTGCCAAGAAGGTGGGTCCGATCAATATCAACAGGGCTTCGCTTCGCGAATTCGATTCCTTACCTGGAATTGGCCCGGTACTGGCAATGCGGATATTTACTTATCGAAAAGTTTATGGGCCATTCACATCGATTGAAGATCTTCAGAAGGTTTCTGGGATTGGAAGCGCGAAATTCGCAGAATTGAAGAGCAAAGTACGAGTTTAAAAGATTATCGAGCATTAGTTCTTGGTTCTGCAATCTGGATTGGCGCGCTGAGCCAAAGTTGGATTTCACCTTGGCGCGTCACTGCATTCTGTGCTTTGGGCACAATTCTTAGCGCTCAACGCCGTAAAGGTTTAGCAGTTGTAATCGCGTTAGCTCTTTTGCTCGGATCAGGTGTTATGTCGCTTCGACAGATGAGCATTGAAAATTCGGCAACACGAAAGTTTATGCAATCAAATTCTGTGATGGTATTGCAGGTAAATACAGATCCCACTTTGACCAAGCCGAAAGTATTTGGCTCCACCCTTGCCCCTGATACTTACTCTTTTCTCGCAACTGCTCTTGGTGTTGGCGAGATGAGTATTGAATATCACTTGCGCATTCCGATAAGGGTTATTACTCAGGATCTACGTGCAAGCACATTGTTACCAGGTCAACTTTTTAGGGCCAAAGGAACCCTTCGCCCAAGCAAAGAAGGACGGGTCGCCGGAATGTTTCTTGTACGCGGCGCTATTGAGGTGAAGACCCAAAGTTCGCGTTGGGCGCGCACCCTGGGTTCCATTCGGTTGCATCTTCGTGAAATCAGCCAAGGTGGAGATGGCGGCGCACTCATACCCGGCATGGTGCTGGGCGACACTTCGTTGCAAAGTACACAGTTTCGTACTGCTATGCGTCGTTCAGGCCTGACACATCTCACCGCAGTCAGCGGTGCCAATTTTGCGATCATTTCAATATTTGTTCTTTGGTGCATGCAGTGGTTTTTTCGAACACTTCGCTGGCGAATTATCGTTACCTCTATTGCACTAGCTGGTTTTATCTGCTTGGTACGTCCTTCTCCATCGGTCTTACGAGCTGCGGCGATGGCCAGCGTTGTTCTCTTTGCACGCGCTGTTGGCAAACGAAGTGACGCCTTAGCTGCACTTGGCTTTGCAATCGCGGCAGTAGTCATTGGCGATCCTTGGCAGGCGCGTGATCCAGGCTTTGCTCTTTCGGTACTCGCAACCTCTGGGTTGTTATTGCTTGCACCACGAATTCGTAAGTGGCTTTCAAAGTTCATTCCACTTTCGATTGCAGGAGCACTGAGCGTGCCAATTGCTGCAGTAGTGCTCTGCTCTCCGATATTGGTAGCCCTGTCTGGATACCTCGGCCCTATGACGATTATCGCAAATCTACTTGCAGCACCAGTAGTTGCTCCTATTACCGTTCTGGGCTTTATTGCGGCGTTATTTGCTCCAAATTTTCCATTAATCGCCCACCTGCTCGTCAGCCTTATTCGGATTCCGGCAGCCTGGATTGCACTCGTCGCACAGCGCTCTGCTCGTTTTCCAGTCGTGGAAATCTCTACAGGCCTTACTGGATTTTTAGTTGCGTTTATTTTTCTTGTTGTGACAGCGATTGTTTTTATGAAACGAAAGAAACTTGCGTTGGTTGCCTTAGCATTTCTACTGTTGATTTCGTGGTGGGCGAAGTGGCCAGGACAGCAGTGGCAGGTGGCAAATTGTGATGTGGGTCAAGGAGATTCCATGGTGATCAATCTTGGAAACCATCGCGCCATAGTTATTGATGCTGGCCCAGATCCAACTTTGGAGGAGCGATGCCTTAATCAACTGGGTGTTCGAGAAATTCCGCTTCTCGTCCTGTCGCATTTTCATGCAGATCACGTTGAAGGCGTTGCTGGACTCATCAATCATCGACGAGTTTCCCAAGTTTGGGTGAGCAGTAATAGTGAACCGGCGTTCGAAAGTGCACGTGTGCATCAGTGGCTTGTCGGCGTTTCTTGGGTGGTTGTCACTGCTGGTATGTCCATGAAGATCCAGAGTCAGCGAGGCGAAATATTCGCCAAAGTTCTCTGGCCAGATGCAGGGGATCACTCATTTGGTGATCTACCAGGGGATGGATCGGCTATAAATAATTCAAGTATTGCATTGACAATAAGTTCCATAGATTTTTCCCTCTTTAGCGGAGGTGATCTAGAGCCACCCGCCCAAGCCGAGATTGCTAGCGCTTTGTCGCATGTAGATATCTATAAAGTCTGCCACCATGGTTCGGCCTATCAAGATGCAACCTTCATGTCGCATTTATCGCCTTCTGTCTCAATCATCAGCGTTGGGACGGGTAATAGTTATGGTCATCCCGCAGCGCAAACGATCCGATCGCTGACTAGACTCGGCAGTGTTATTTACCGAACCGACCGAAGCGGCGCCATTGCAGTGAGTGCGCGCAAGCATCGCTTACAAGTTCGCACAAGTGCTGGTGCATGGTGGCAGAAAGTGAGGCTGGGATGAGTATTTATCTCCTCTTGGGCTCTGAATCTGCGTTAGCTGATCGTGCACTTTCTAAGTTAGTAGCCTCGCTCAAGGAAGATAAAACAGAGATCACCACTATTTTTGCAGCTGATGCAATCGTGGGGGACATTGCTGACGCGCTTGCTCCCTCTTTATTTTCTGAAAAGCGGGCGCTCATTATTCGCGACCTTCAAGATTTGTTGATGGAGGTTCAAGACGAACTCACACGGTATTTAGATGACGTCGATCCCACAATGACTGTGATTTTCGTTCATAAGGGTGGAGTAAAAGGTAAAGCGCTTTTAGATAAAATTAAGAAGACCAAGGCTCAAATCATCGCTTGCGATCCGCTGAAGAAAGAGTCCGAAAAGCAAGAATTTGTCCGCAACTTTCTTTTGGACTTAGGCAGGAAAGCAACACCTGGTGGCGTGACCGCTCTGGTAAACGCGGTCGGTAATGACCTACGGGAACTCAGCGCTGCGTGTAGTCAGATTGCTGCCGATACAAAAGGCGTGATTGATGAGGCGATGATTGATAAATATCACCAAGGTCGGATTGAAACGACCGGTTTTGATGTGGCCGATGCTGCTCTTGATGGAAATGTTTCAAAGGCAATATTGGCGCTTCGAAATGCACTTGCCACAGGAACCGATCCAGTCATGATTACCAGTGCGATTGCATCTGGGATTAGGGCAATTGCGAAAGTCTCTGGTGCAAGTAGAGGCGTCAAATCTTTCGAACTCGCAGGCACTTTAGGAATGGCGCCGTGGCAAATAGATAAAGCGCGCCGTCAATTAGCGGGGTGGACACCGCGCGGTATCAGCGATGCAGTAGGTGCAATCGCACAAGCCGATGCTGCGGTTAAAGGAGCAGCGGTGGATCCGATCTATGCCCTTGAGCGGGCAGTGATGGAAATTGCTCGGGCCAGGGCTTAAAGCGCTCACAAATCTGCTCAATTTGAGCGCAAGTAGGTCTCGCTGGTAGCCTTCACCCTCTTAGATCCACACTCATCAGAGTCGGACAATCACCAATGAATTAGGACAGGACAAGCGCACGTGGCAAATATCAAGTCGCAGATCAAGCGGGTTAAGACCAATGATAAAGCACGCCTTCGTAACAAGGCAGTGAGCTCTTCTATCAAGACCGCTGTTCGCAAGTTTCGCGATGCCGTTACTGCCGGTGATGCCAAAGTAATTACAACCGAACTTCGTAGCGCATCACAAGCACTCGATGTCGCTGTTGCCAAAGGCGTCCTTCACAAGAATGCAGCTGCCAACAAGAAATCTTCAATGGCTAAATCGGCTACCAAAGCCGGCGTTCGTTAATTATCTCTTTACTCTAAAGCGAGGCTAGGTTCATGCCTGCAATTTCACTTGCTAAGGCGCCGCAACCAGCATCTACTGATCCCGCGCAGATCCGTAACTTTGCCATCATTGCTCATATTGATCACGGTAAATCCACGCTTGCTGATCGCATGTTGGGCATCACCGAAGTTGTAGACCCTCGCAATATGCGCGCTCAATATCTCGACCGCATGGATATCGAACGCGAACGCGGAATCACAATTAAGTCTCAAGCGGTGCGATTGCCATGGCGCTCAGGAATTGATGGCAAGGAATACATCCTCAACATGATTGATACACCTGGCCACGTGGACTTCACCTATGAAGTTTCGCGCTCGCTGGCTGCAAGTGAGGGAGCAATTCTTTTAGTGGATTGCGCTCAAGGAATCGAAGCCCAAACTCTTGCAAATCTTTATCTTGCGATGGAAAACAATCTCAAGATTATTCCGGTGCTCAATAAAATAGATTTACCGGCCGCTCAGCCAGATAAGTTTGCGGCTGAATTGGCAAAACTCATTGGCTGCCAACCAGAAAATTGTCTTCGAGTCTCCGGTAAAACTGGCGACGGAGTCGCTGATCTTCTTGATCAAATCATTGAGCAAATACCTGCCCCGCAAGGTGATGCAAATGCGCCAGCTCGCGCGCTTATCTTTGATTCTGTCTATGACGTCTACCGTGGAGTCGTTACATACGTGCGCGTCATTGATGGTCATTTATCTGCGCGAGATCAAATTCAGATGTTTTCAACTGGCGTGCGTCACGAAATGCTTGAAGTTGGCGTGATCTCTCCAGAACCGATGGCAAGCAAAGGTTTAGGGGTAGGTGAAGTTGGATACTTGATCACGGGCGTAAAAGATGTTCGGCAATCTCGAGTCGGAGATACCGTTACAAACTTCAATAACCCAACAAAGACAGCTTTAGCTGGATACAAAGACCCAAAGCCAATGGTTTTTTCTGGGCTATATCCGCTAGATGGCGCGGATTACCCGCTCCTTCGAGAGGCGCTGGATAAGTTGCAACTCAATGATGCTGCACTGGTTTATGAACCAGAGTCATCGGCAGCCCTGGGATTTGGTTTTCGATGTGGATTTCTTGGATTACTTCACATGGAAATTGTCCGCGAGCGTCTTGAACGCGAAGCAAACTTAAGTCTTATTTCGACTGCTCCCAACGTTGTCTATAACGTGAAATTAGATGATGGCAAGTCGATCGTCGTGACTAACCCCAGCGAATTTCCTGAAGGCAAAATCATGAGCGTTGAAGAACCAATTGTGCGCTCAACGATTTTGGCACCAAGTGAATTCATTGGTGTAATTATGGAACTTTGCCAACAACGTCGAGGAACTCTCCTTGGAATGGATTACCTATCTGAGGATCGCGTCGAGATCCGCTATACGTTGCCACTAGCTGAAATCGTTTTTGATTTCTTTGACAAATTGAAATCAAGCACACGTGGCTATGCATCTCTTGATTATGAATCAATTGGTGATGCCGAGGGCGAACTCGTTAAGGTAGACATCTTGCTCCAAGGCGAAGCGGTGGACGCATTTAGTGCCATCGTGCACAGGGATAAGGCCTATGCCTATGGCCTCATGATGACTGGCAAATTACGTGAACTCATTCCACGTCAACAGTTTGAAGTTCCAATTCAAGCAGCGATCGGCGCACGCATTATTGCTCGTGAAAATATTCGTGCAATCCGTAAAGACGTCTTGGCAAAATGTTATGGCGGAGATATCTCTCGAAAGCGCAAACTCTTGGAAAAGCAAAAAGAAGGTAAGAAGCGCATGAAGATGGTCGGGCGCGTAGAAGTTCCGCAGGAAGCTTTCATCGCAGCTCTCGCTACTGATGCCGATATCGAAAAGGCGAAAGCCGCTCGGAAGTAATTGTGGAGTCTCTCTCTTTTTATGTCCATATTCCATACTGTCTAAAGCGTTGCGGCTACTGTGACTTCAACACCTATACCCCCGCGGAATTGCGCGAAGGTGCCTCACTCGAAATGGTCTCCAATGATTATATAGATGCTGTTTTGCGAGAGATCAATGTCGCCCACCTACAAGCCCCCGGGTCTGTACCCACAATATTTTTCGGAGGCGGAACGCCTAGTTTGTTGCCTGCTAAAGATTTAGGGCGAGTGATCACGGCCATCAAAGAGCGTTGGGAACTTTCCGTCGATTGCGAAATAACGCTTGAAGCAAATCCAGATTCAGTCGATGATGCCAAACTCTCTGCCTTCCTGGAGGCTGGGTTCAATCGAATCTCTTTTGGAATGCAATCTGCAGTTCCTCATGTGTTACAGGTTCTAGATCGGACTCATAACCCCGATAACGTTGCTCGCGCTGTAGTAGGTGCTAGGCGAGCTGGTTTTGAAAGCGTGAGTGTTGATCTAATTTATGGGACTCCGGGAGAAACTTTGGAGGATTGGCACACCTCTGCAAGCGCTGCAATAGGACTTGGAGTTGATCACTTAAGTGCTTATGCACTCATTGTCGAATCTGGTACCAAGCTTGCCGCAAAGATTGCTCGCGGAGAATTATCAATGCCCAATGATGATTTGATGGCTGACATGTATTTGCTCGTTGATTCGTTGGCTGAATCATCTGGAATGTCTTGGTATGAGTTAAGTAATTGGGCAAAACCCGGTCACGAATCTCGCCACAACATTGCTTATTGGAAAACTTCAAATTGGTGGGGTCTTGGCCCTGGTGCACATTCACATCTCAATGGAGTTCGGTGGTGGAATGTAAAGCACCCCAGTGCTTACAAGAGCGCTCTTTTTAGCGGTCAGAGTTCGATACAAGATCAAGAACAACTGACATCGTTGCAAATGCGTGATGAGAAAATCATGCTTTCAATCAGAATGAGAGAAGGAATAGAACTCTCGACGCTTTCATCCGAGCAGGTGGGACGCGTTAAGGGATATTGCCAAAGCGGTCACCTCAGTGAGAGAAAATGGCAGGCGGGTAGCTTGCAATTGACTCCACAAGGACGCCTCATCGCCGATCGAATCGTGCGTGAATTAGTTGTGTAGTAACCTCTAGTCCTATGCATACAACACATGTCGTCCTCGTCTCATTACTGGCTTTAATCTTTTTGATCTCCGGCCTTTCAAAAGCTAGCGGTAACCCTAAAGGTTTATCGGGCACTCGCGATGTCAATGTTCCTGATCAACTTGCCCGTTTCATTGGAGCATGGGAAGCGCTGGCTGCACTTGCGCTGGTGATAGGTCTACGTGCCACTTTCATCCAGTGGGGCGCACTCATCGTTTTATGGGTGACCATGGGTGGAGCGATCTATGCTCACTTTCGCGCAGAGAAAGTTAAAACTGCGGTGCCTGCTTTCATTCTCCTGACACTTATTTCAATAGCACTCGTCACTATTTAGGTACCTCGCATGTCATCTCGCCGCCTTGAAATTCTTCGTGCAATTGTCGATGAGTACGTCGCAACGCAAGAACCCGTAGGATCTAAATCCATTGCAGATCGCCATGGCTTAGGCATTTCTCCAGCAACAATTCGCAACGAGATGGCCGTATTAGAAGAAGAGGGCCTGATAACCCACCCGCATACAAGTGCTGGGCGCATTCCCACCGATCTTGGCTACAGAGTTTTTGTAGATAAGTTGGCAACAGTGAAGCCCCTCTCAGCTGCCGAGCGTCGTGCGATAGAAACTTTTCTCGAAGGCGCGTTAGATCTCGATGATGTGGTCATGCGAACAGTGCGATTGCTCGCCGATGTAACCAAGCAAGTTGCAGTTGTGCAGTACCCCTCGATTGTAAAATCCCGAGTGCGCCATGTGGAGCTGGTTTCACTCACGCCATCGCGCCTGATGGTCATCTTGATTACTGATGCTGGACGAGTGGAACAACGGGTTTTGGAATTTGGCCATGATATTCCTGAAAACTTTCTAGCAAATCTGCGCACCCAACTCAATCAAACAACTGTGGGCCAACGTTTGACAGATGTGGAAGGCAAGTTGAGTACCTTGCTTGCAGGATTTAAGACAGGTGACCGACAAGATGTAGGAGTTATTATTTCTACAGTTGCAGAAATGTCGATGGAAAAACCCGAGGAGAAAGTTGTCTTGGCTGGAACCGCAAACTTGGCGCGCTTTCGCGAGGATTTCACTGCCCAAATTCATCCCATCCTTGAAGCGTTGGAAGAACAAGTTGTTTTATTGCGATTATTGGGAGATGTGAGCGACACCGTGCAGGTGCGTATTGGGCATGAGCAAAGCGAACAAAATCTGCGGCAAACAAGTTTGGTGACCGTTGGGTACGGAAGTGACCTTAATCCCATGGGCGCACTGGGAGTTATAGGACCAACGCGCATGGATTACGCCGGATCTATTGCGGCGGTTTCAGCTGTGGCTCGTTATGTTGGACGCTATATGAATGAGAGCGTGTAGTGGCTGATCATTACTCGACCTTGGGCGTAGAACGTGATGCGGACCAAGATGAAATCAAACGTGCGTATAGAAAATTAGCGCGCGAATTGCATCCGGATGTAAATCCTGATCCAGTCACGCAGGATCGCTTCAAGGAGATCACTGCTGCATACGAAGTATTGAGTGACCCACAAAAACGTCAAAATTATGACATGGGCGGAAGTTCAAATTTCGGACAAGGTGGCTTTGGTTTTGGTGACATCATGGATGCATTCTTTGGCGGTGGCGGTGGCGCCAACCGCGGTCCTCGTCCGCGAGTTCGCGCTGGGCAAGATGCACTTATTCGAGTCGAAGTTGACCTCAATGAAGCATGTTTTGGAACAGAGCGAGAGATTAGCGTCGAAAGCGCTGTGCGATGTAGCAAGTGCGAAGGTAGCGGTTGTGCCAATGCCAGCAAACCAAAGGTCTGCGAAATTTGCAAAGGTCGGGGTGAGACCCAACAAGTAACGAGGTCATTTATTGGTCAAGTAATGACAAGTCGGCCATGTGCTAATTGCCAAGGTTTTGGAAGTGTTATTTCAGATCCATGTCGTGAGTGCGCTGGCGATGGTCGGGTGCGCTCTCGGCAAAATATTTCTGTAAAAATTCCGGCTGGTGTCGAAACTGGAAACCGCATTCAACTCAGTGGTCGTGGCGAAGTAGGTCCTGGTGGTGGCCCAGCTGGGGATCTTTATGTAGAGATTGTGCAAAAGGCTCATGAGTTCTTAGTACGAGATGGAAATACTTTGCATGTTGCCTTAACGATCACCATGGCAGCGGCTGCACTGGGAACAACTTTGACCGTTGAAACTCTTGATGGTCCAATTCCAGTGGCAGTAAAACCTGGAACACAAAGTGGTGCAACTGTGCCGATTAAACAAAAAGGCGTGACGCATTTGCGTGGGGGAGGACGTGGAGATCTGATTGTTCACATAGAAGTCCATACGCCCACAAAGCTCACAAGAGAGCAAGAAGTTTTATTAAAGAAGTTTGCACAACTTCGTGATGAGAAAGACGGGCATTCGCAAGTGCAAGGCCACGATGGTGGGTTTTTCACAAAATTCCGTGACGCATTCGGGCGCTGATGTTGACTCTGTTCTTGGTATCTCGCGTTCCCACCCAGGTAGGAGAGAAATTCACTCTCGATGGGGATGAAGGCCATCACGCAGCAAAAGTTTTGCGTATCGGCGTGGGTGAGGAAGTACTGCTTGGCGACGGAAGAGGTTCCTGGGCGAAAGCAAGCGTTCTTGCTGCCGGAAAGAAATCTCTGGATCTCACAGTTTTAGAAAGTGGATTTCAGAAGGCATCACCTATAGCAATGAGTGTCGTTCAGGCGATTCCAAAGGGTGACCGCGCGAAGGAAGCAATCGAACTTCTTACTGAAGCAGGTGCCGATCGCATAATCCCATGGCAAGCAGCGCGTTCAATAGGTAAGGCTCAAGATGGGGTTGAAAAGTTTGAGAAGACTGCTCGTGAGGCAAGTAAACAATCGCGTAGATTGTGGATGCCAGAAGTGGCCAACGTTGCCTCCACTTCGAATGTCGTTGACGAAGTGCGCCTTGCTGATCTGGCAATAGTTTTTCATGAAAGTGCAACGCAGAAGATTTCAGATGTCTTGCAGAAATTCGAAAATATTTCTTCCGTACTTATAGTTATCGGACCAGAAGGTGGCCTCACTGACGATGAGATCAAACTCTTTAGCGGTGCAGGTGCATCGGTTGTGTTGATGGGCCGACCCGTTTTACGGTCGGCGCATGCTGGTATTGCTGCAATCGCAGCCGTCTGTACCGGATTGCGGATATGGTGATCGTATGGCGCTAGATCCCAATTGCCTCTTCTGCAAAATCATTGACGGGGAAATTCCTGCTGACATCGTATTTCGAAATGAAAATGTTGTCGCCTTTCGAGACATTACCCCTCAGGCTCCTACACATGTACTCATAGTTCCAACAGTCCACGTTGAGAACGCCGCTGCATTGGCGCAGATGTCGCCAGTGATTACGGCAGCGCTCTTTTCTGCGGCAGGAGAGATTGCCAAAACTGAAGGGCTCGATGGATACCGCAGCGTTTTCAATACTGGCGCTTCGGTAGGACAGAGCGTTTTCCACGCGCACCTACATTTATTAGGTGGACGTTCATTTACTTGGCCACCTGGATAGCCACATTTCGCCTAGGATGATGGCAATGGATAGAACCGTATTCGTGATTCCCAACGCGATCCCTATGGTGGCTCTTTTGGGCCCTGGCGATGCGCATCTTCGTGTCATTGAAGAAGCATTTCCAACCTTAGCAATCAATGTACGCGGTAATGAAGTTTCATTTTCGGGAAATCTTGAAGAGGGAATGCGCCTTGAAAGCTTGATTAACGAGCTGTTAGTTGTTATTCGTTCCGGACAATCGCTTTCGGTAGATTTGGTCTCACGTTCGATTGAAATGCTCAAAAATGTTCCACAAGAGCACCCCGCTGAAGTTCTTTCGCTCAATATTGTCAGCAACCGTGGCCGAAGTATTCGACCCAAGACTGCGAATCAAAAGCACTATGTCGATGCAATAGATGAAAACACCATAACTTTTGGAATTGGCCCAGCAGGAACCGGAAAAACCTACCTTGCAATGGCTAAAGCAGTTGCCGCCCTGCAAGCAAAGCGAGTACACCGAATAATCTTGACTCGCCCAGCGGTTGAAGCTGGTGAACACTTGGGATTTTTGCCTGGCACGTTATCCGAAAAAATCGATCCATACCTTCGTCCACTTTTCGATGCGCTCCATGACATGATCGATCAAGACTCCATTCCTCGTTTAATGCAGGCTGGCGTCATTGAAGTCGCCCCTTTGGCTTACATGCGTGGACGAACGCTTAATGATGCTTTTATCATTTTAGATGAAGCGCAAAATACTTCCGCTGAGCAGATGAAAATGTTTCTTACTCGTCTTGGCTTTGGATCCACGATGGTCATCACCGGAGATGTCACTCAAATTGATCTTCCCTCCGGTCAAAAGTCTGGGCTTAAAGTAATTCGCGAAATCCTTAGCGATATCGACGATATAGCTTTTGTTGAGCTCACTGCTCACGATGTTGTGCGACACTCGCTCGTTGGAGACATCGTTGAAGCTTATGGAAAGTTTGATGAAGAACGCCAGGCACAGGCACTGGATGCACGCGCGCCTCGCCAATTGCGCCCTGGCAATTAATTTATGCCAATAGAGATACTCAACCGCTCGACAACGGACTGCGCTAGCGCCGACTTGAAATCGTTGCTCAAATTTTCTCTCAATCAACTTGGGTTACATTCCGATTGTGAATTGAACCTTATGTTGGTGGATGAAGCCGAAATGACTGACTTGCATATCAAATGGATGGATGAACCCGGTCCCACAGATGTTCTCTCGTTCCCGATGGATGAAATAAAACCTGGCTGGAAAGAAGAAGCAGTCCTAGGCGACATTGTTATTTGTCCAAGCATCGCCCAGGGACAAGCAGAGGCGGCAGGACACAGTTTTAGCCATGAACTTGCTATTTTAAGCGTGCATGGGTTGCTTCACATTGTTGGCTACGACCACGCCATCAAGGAAGAAGAAATTGAAATGTTTGCTCTCCAAGAATCTCTTGTAGCGCGGTGGAATAAATGACGATTGTCTTTGTTGGACTAATCATAATTTTGCTCGCCTTTGCTGGGTTTCTGGCAGGTAGCGAATCGGCATTAAGTTCGATTTCGCGAGTTATGGTGGAGCAACTTGAGTCAAAGCCGGGTGGAGCCCTTCTTCGGCGAGTGAGTAATGACCCAGCTCGCTATCTCAACGTAGTTTTATTGGTGAGAAAAGCCTGCGAACTCACCGCAACGGTCCTATTAGCAGTGATTATGTTAGAAAACTTCGACGGAGGTATCGCTCTGCTTCTAACGGTGATCATCATGGTTGTTGTTTCATATGTCATCGTCGGAGTAGGGCCCCGCACATTGGGTAAGCAGCATCCTCACGTGTGGGCTAGAAGCGGGGCGGTTGTTGCCTTTATCTTGGCGAGCATCTTGGGCCCTATCACTGTTTTATTAATTGCAGTGGGAAATGCAATTACTCCAGGTAAAGGCTTTCGCCATGGCCCATTTTCAAATGAAGCCGAACTAAGAGATCTAATGGATCAAGCGCATGAACGTGGATTAGTTGAATCTGATGAGCACGAAATGATTCACTCAGTTTTTGAATTAGGAGACACCTTAGTGCGCGAACTTATGGTTCCTCGTACCGAGATGGTGTGGATTGAAAAAGACAAGAGCTTACGACAAGCGCTCTCCCTTGCTTTGCGCTCTGGCTTCTCTCGAGTGCCAGTAGTCGGAGAGGATGTCGATAACATCATTGGAATTGCGTACGTTAAAGATCTTGCCAAGCGCGCCTTGGATCATCACGAGGCAGAACAAACCGAGCGCGTCGAACAACATATGCGCCCTGCAACATTTGTACCAGAGATGAAGATGGCTGCCGAACTTTTAAAAGATATGCAGCGTAATCAAATCCATTTAGCAATCGTTGTAGATGAATATGGTGGGACCGCTGGCATCATTACCATTGAAGATATTCTTGAAGAGATCGTTGGCGAAATCGAAGACGAGTTCGATGACGGCGAAGAGCCTTTTACATGGCTCAATGATGTCAAGGCTCGTGCCCAGGCTGGGATCCACGTTGAGGATCTAGCTCAAGAACTTGGAATAACAATTGTAGAAAGCGATTACCATGATGTCGACAGTATTGGCGGCATGATGGCCAAGAAGTTAGGAAGAGTACCAATTCCTGGCAGCACAATTAGTTTGCATGGATGGAGCATTACTGCTGAACGTCCCATCGGACGACGACGCCGAATTAGCA
>WLPU01000018.1 GCA_009698615.1 Actinomycetota bacterium
GCTCGTGCTGCAAGCTTTCCACGTTGCTCTTCACTCAAATTCTCTTCATCCGCTAACTGATCAAAGGCAGCTTGTAAATCATCACCATTAAAGTGGAAGTTAACTAAACGAGTCTCCACATGCACAGGGAGCGTTGCCCCATCATGGATGGAACGCTCTACCGAGTAATGGTTAAGGGCGCCATCTGGATCATCCATATCGCCAAACATAGAAAAGGTGTTCTTATCTTCTGTTGATATCGGCGTACCTGTAAGGCCAATGAATTTGGCATTTGGTAGCGCTTCACGCATATCTAAACCAAGGCGACCTTCTTGCGTTCTATGCGCTTCATCAACCATTACAACAATGTTTGAACGATCATTAAGTAATCCAGCTTCGGCAAATCTAAAGATTGTTGTAATGATTACGCCACGTGCGTCATTCTTCAGCAATGCTCGAAGCTCATCTTTTGTCTCAGCAGTCTTAAGAGATTGAATACCCACAGACTTAAATTCTGACTCAGTCTGCTGAATTAGTTCTAAGCGATCTAAGACGATAACAATTGTCGGTGCATCTAACTCACTCTCATGACGAAGCTTGGCGGCTGCATAAGCCATTGCAAATGTCTTACCCGAGCCTTGGTGATGCCATATCAATCCCTGCTTCTTCTTAGGATCTTTACAGCGGGCAACGATCGCCTCTACCGCTTCCACCTGCGGATAGCGGGGAATCACCTTGGTTCGAAGCGCTCCATTGGCAGTTCTGCGAGATGAATACAAAGTAAAGGTGCGCAAGATATCCAGCACCATCGCAGGAGTAAGCAATAACTCTGCAGATCTCAACATGTTAGGAAGTCCTGGAGGCATGATCACATCAGTTGTTGATGACCAGTTCAACCACAACTCTGGTGGCTGTCCCACTGCGCCATATCTAAATTCACGACCTTCTGATGCAAAGGACAAGACATTGGGAACAAAGAACTCAGGAGTCTTCTTCTCGTAAGCATTATGAACATCTGTTGCACCATTTAACCAAGAGATATTCTTATCTTTTGGAGTCTTCATCTCACCAACAACTAGAGGAAATCCATTGACCCATAGAACCAGGTCATACCTGCGATGCTCACGGCCAATGTGAAAAGTAGCCTCTGTTGTAACTCGGAGAGTATTCGCCTTGGGATTTTCAAAATCAATGAGATTAACTTGCACATCTTTATCTGTACCTATGTATTTGATCGTTCTACGCCCACATAACCAAGCAACGAATTCCTCATTAGAAGCAACAAGACCATCATTTCGAACTCCAAGTAGTACAGCTCGCAACTTTGACAGTACCTCTTCAGCTCGAGTAGGGACTTTTGCAATCTCAGGATTCAAGCTAACTAACCCTTTGATCACATCATCTCCCAGAAACACACTTTCAAAAGGTCGTCCTAGAGTTTCATCCTCTGCCCAAACCCATCCAAGTCGAGAAAGATGATCTGCCAAGCCCATCTGGACCATCTTCTCGTCGATGCTCTTTTCAATTTGAGACATCATCACGCAGCACCGATGACTTTGTCATAGCTCGCATGGATCTCATGCACTCCACTCAAAAGATCGGACAATAATCCAGATCGAAGATCCTGACTTCGATTAATGGTCCCCTGAGTTGAGTCTATAAAATCATCCAATTGGGTAATAATTTTTACAACCTCTAATTGCTTAGATATTGGCGGGACATTGCATTTGAGGCTATAGGCACGATCTCGATTTAGTCCAGGGACTCCAGTTTGAGCTGTCACACTTTTAAGATCGATAAAAGTAAGCAGTAGATATAAGAACCGTAAATCTAAATCTGAAAGTGGTTTTACATAGTATGCAGTGTCAATGACAAAGCAAGGTGTCTCAGACCAGTAAACGGCACCCGCCGTCCCTTTTCGTCCCACGACTATCACAGGCGATTTTGATACCAGTGGTTCGCTATGCATGCCAACTACACCAGCAGAGGCAAAGACAGGAAAACCTTTTCCATCCCTATTCTCATCTGTCAGTGGCTTTCCGTATTCGAGGGTTAGAAGTTTTCCAAGTGTTGTCTCAACCCAACCGCCACCTTCCGCAGTTAATAACTCATATAGCACAGCATTTCTAGATTTCTTTGCACTCTCTAATTGTTTTTGGAGGGCTTCGATGTAGGAGTCGACCGATGAGATGAGGTCAACAATTCTTTTTTGTTCAGGGAGTGGGGGTAGTTCAATTCGTACATTTTTTATAAAAGAAACAGCTTGGGATAAAGACGGCACTCCCGTCCGATTGACATTTGAAAGTATCTGGGCTTGACCACGTCCATACTTCAAGTAGATAGCCAGATACTTTGGAACTACATATCCCACGTTTGGCCTAGCAAATAGTTGTCGTGAAGACAATACGTACTTTAAGAATCTAGAGTTTTCTGGAATTAGTGAGACTTGCCCAATGGTTCCTGCTTTAGTGATTACTACGTCATTTCTTTGCACGATGCTACTTTGCATCCTATTTGCATGATCTTCGGTTATATAATTAAAACTTTCCTCGACTAATTCCAATTCCGTCATGTGGTTTCCACTCACGACAGGAATTCCTGCATCGACAAATGTGGAAATTTTCATGTTTGAACCAAAAGGTCCAGCACCAAATTTAGTGCAAACCTCATCCAGTTGTTTTATGACCCAACCGTTACGCATAGCCAGCAGCCTTGAGCTTTACAAGAAGTGCCTTCTCCGCCGCAGCTAATTCTGATCGTGCTTGATCAAACGCAGCAAGTGCATCCTTAACATCAACAACCTCTGCAGCATCCGCTTTGAGATAGCGACCAATATTAAGATCCCAGTTATTCTCTTCAATTTCGTTATGAGAAACAAGGTGTGCAGAGATGTTTTCCTTCTCAGCTTCTCCCATTGAATGGTAAACAGCGAAGATATCTTCAACATCTTCATCTGTTAGGAAGTTCTGAGCTTTACCCTTACCAAATCGCTTAGACGCATCAATAAAAAGTATGTGCTTCTTTCGCTTCTTATCTTTGGTTGCTCTAAAGAACATCAAGCTGGCTGGGATGGTTGTGCCATAGAAGAGGTTTGGCGCTAGGCCGATAATGGTTTCAAGGAGATCTGACTCAATAAGGTGCTTGCGAATAGCACCTTCTGCGCCACTTCTAAAGAGAACTCCATGAGGCATAACAACACCCACTCGACCAGTCTCTGGCTTCATGGATGTGATCATGTGTTGCACCCATGCGTAGTCGCCATTGTTCTTCGGTGGCACTCCACCGATTGCTCGTTTATGTGGATCTGTAGCCCATTTATCTGCGCCCCAATCCTTCAAACTGAAGGGAGGGTTAGCAACTACTAAATCGAATTGATCAAGCTTGCCTTTTGCATCTATGAATTTTGGTTTTTGCAAGGTGTCTTCACGTCGAATCTGTGCATCTTCCACTTCGTGGATGAAAAGGTTCATGCGTCCGATGGCTGCAGAAGTTTGGTTAACTTCTTGACCATAGAAGCGCATCTGTCGCACAGAGCCACCTGATTGTTTTACCTCAGCTGCGGCCTCGATCAACATACCTGCAGATCCACAGGTTGGGTCATAGATGGAATCTGTTGGTTGAGGGCCAAGGATGCGAACAAGTAAATGGACAACGGCTCGAGGGGTAAAGAACTGGCCTGCACTTGTTGAGCTTTCATCAGAGAAGCGCTTGAGCAAGTATTCGTAACCACCTCCTAAGAGATCGTTAGAGACTTTGCTGGGGGAGAGATCTCGTTGGCTGAAGTGGCTAACAAGTTTTTCAAGACGCTCTGGGGGCATCTTGTTGTGATCGGCCCATGGAGCGTTTCCAAAGATTTGGGCTAGTTGATTTGGGTTGGCTTCTTCAATTTTCTGCATGATGTTTTGAATGAGCACACCATGGTTTTCGGCGGCACGTCGAAGATCTGCCCAGTGGCAGCCCTTGGGGATTTGAAAAGTGTGAAAGTCGGCAGTGGTTTCATCATCGATGTCTTTGCCGAACTTCTTAATTGCTTTCTCTTGCTCTTCATCCCATGTGTCGCTCAGGCGCTTGAGAAAGAGGAGAGGAAAGACAAAGTCACGTAGGTTTGCGGGATCGACAGGGCCACGAAGGATGTTTGCGGAGTCCCAAAGCCACGACTCGATGTCTTGCTGGGTGGCTTGGCTCATCTGTGGTGATCCCCTTAACTGTGGATAAGTCTTGGGCTAAAACTACATCCCGGTGCTGACAAATGGAACCAATAGCCAGGAATGACTACTCAAGGATGAGTTTTTAGGGAAATTAAGGAGATCTTTTGAGGCAATTTTGGACGATTTGTTTCACGCTTAAGACACAACTTTGAACGGCCTTTGCATAAACAAAAACAATTTTTTGAGAAATAGACTTTTTATGAAGGTTATAAAGTTATGCAAATCTAGAGATCTTGCAAATAGAAGTTTCTATAATGAAACATACTATTGGGAATAATCGAAGTTAACTTCAATTATTCCCAATAGTGACACTATAAAACTATGCACTATACGGTGTATATAAGACTATAAATAACTAACTCTTCGCACCAGAAAAATAATTAATTTCTCTATATGCGCCTTACCAAAAACATAGTCGGTTATACTTTTATAGTTGATACTTTATAGTGCATAGTGTTATTTATTATTTCTATGAACCAAACGGCCGTCCAGGGCTTCTTCGAGTAGGTTGCGGAATAGGATTCATTCGATATTTACATAATCTTGCCGAGTCTTCAGTTCTAATCAGATATCCCGCTCTGACTAATTCAAATAGCTCGAGCCTCATCGATGCCTCATCACGTAAGAGGCATGGAACTCCTCGGTAGTAAATGAAGTGAGTAACAAATTCAATCACCGATAATCCTCGCTCATTATTGTCACCCTGTTTCAAATAATCAAAGATTAAAGCCCGCCGTGCATCGGCAAAACAGTACAGAGAGTCAGGGCTTTTGGAGTTGCAACAGGTTTTACCAGACCCGCATTCTGCTTCACCTACGGGTAGCGCACGAGTGCCAGGGATTTCCGCTTCAACGAATCTATCTGCAATATCTTTTCTAATCAGCCAATCACTGATGCCAGCGAAAGCAGTCCATTGAAGTCTTCCTAGGTATCTCTTATTCCCTAGTAGGTCTATGTAAGAGCTATACCCATATAAGCGAGCAATTTTATCCATGTGTATATGATCGCTGTAGTAATTTATTTCTCCGCTCATAGCGTATTCTCTCTTCCGAATTTAATGTCAATTGATTTAATTTGTTGAGCCTTACGGGCCTTTTGATCTTCCAATAAAGCCTTTTCAGCTCGGTTTGCTGCCTCTCTAACCGCTGAACTCTCCGGGGTGATGTAGTGGTCTTCCAGAGTCTTTGTAGAGGTATGTCCTGAGAAAGCCTTCGTCGTTCCGATATCTGCACCCTTTAGGAAATTTGTGAATGCAGTTTTACGAAGCTGATAGCGGGTGTACAAAGGAACGCCTGCACGAATGCAAAGGTTGCGTATCCATTCTTTGTCAGAAGTCTCATCCTGGAGATTTCCAACCTTATTTGGAAAAATTACGCCTGTATCAAACTTCCAATTAGCTCGATTTAGCATCTGATGTCGGTGATGGTTCACCAGAATTGCCATCTGACGTTCGGTGAGGGGTATCGGCCCTAATCGATCGGTCTTCGTTTCAGCGAAATGTAATGGCATACCTTTTACTCGCTGTACTTGACGTTCAACGCTCATTGAGAGTTCAACGCCAGAGATGTCACTCCACATCAAGCCCATAATTTCTGATGGTCTGATGCCAATTTCTGCGCCAATCATTAGCCGTGCCAAGTCGTAGGGACTCTCTGATGCAGTTGCATAAAGTTGATCCAGATCCCGAGCAGGAATAGCTCTCGAGACAATTGGTTTCATAGAGAGCATTTGCACACCTGTGGCTGGATTGTGTAGTTGAAACTTCTTTCTCATTCCATCGTTGTATGCCTTGGATAAAGTTCTTAAGACTCCAACTATTGATCCATGTCCATAACCTTTGTCAGCAAGGGTATTTAGCACCGCTTCTATATCACCTTCCGTCAAGGTTGAAGCTTGCAGCATGCCAATATATGGATTAATGAAGTTTCGGATTGCGGAGTCGTAGCTGCGATAGCTATTTGGTCTGATCTGGTGTCTTCTGCTAATTAGCCAGTCTGCAAGGAATTCCTCAACAGTTTCTTTCGGCTTCAGAACGTAGGTTCCTTTAGAGCGCATTCGCATTGCAATTTGCTCAGCTAGCCATGCTTCCGCTTCAATCTTTTTCTTGAATGATTCGGTTCTTCTTATTCCTTTGTAGTCATAACACGCAACTACCCATCGATTTCGGCGTTGGCTCTTGAAGATGGTTCCTTCGCCATTGCCTCTTTTCTTTGTATTTCTTGGTGCGTTTTCTGCAGTGTTCATCGCATCCTCCTTATAGGATGTTGTATCGATCGTCACTGTGTCATTAAGAACTTTTTACAGTTCCCATCCGCTATGGAGCGAATTTCCATAATCCTAAATTAAAGTTTTAGAGTCCGCTCGCTGGGATGATGACATACTGTGAAAAATATAAATTATTTTCTCAACCTTCCTGCACTTTTCACGCATGAAGATCAATATATGTCAGGAAGGTGAGCGACTCCGATCTCAATTAAGAGTTAACGGACACTAGAATCACCCCATGCTCCACCCTCCCCGCAGGAAAGTCACATTTCTACTTCTTGCTTTCCTGCTTTCTTCATCCGTGATTCCTTCAGCGGTGGCTATGGGCTCTGGTAATGCGTATCTAGATGCGCAGACTGGTCTGACGTATTCACTCTATAAACCTGTTAATACTGTTGGGTTGGCGCAGAGCAAGTTCCAACTCCTTGTTTGTGGTGGTGGCGGGGAGCAGTGGGTTTATACGCGCTTTGGTAAGGACAAAAAGCTTGTGGAGATAATGCAAACAATGTCTGGTGCTCATTGTTCTGATCCCGGATTGTCTGTGAAATTAGCTGGGATCAAGGTCAATGGGATTAAGGCAGAGGTCCATGTTTATTGCGATCCCATTAATGCAACTGCTGCTAAGAAATGTAGTACTACTGATGTTGCAAAGGTGGGTGGATATTTAATGTTCACTCTGCCTGGGTATTACGGGATGAAGTCAACGAATATGCAGGTGCAAGGCGTGGGTGGTATTACGTATGCGCAGTTGGTTGCAGTTGCTCGATCTATGACACCAGCATCTACCAAACCATCGGGGTAGTGGTGCTGGGTGGGATTGTGTTACTGGTAGAACTCAGCCTCTAGGATTGCAACTTTGATTTCACGTCCATTGGGGGCTGTGTAGGTGACGGTGTCGCCAATCTTTGCACCAAGGACAGCAGCACCTAGTGGTGATTTTTCACTGTAGACATCTAGGTCGCCTGATGAGATCTCGCGAGATCCCAGAAGGAATTTCATTTCATCTCCACCGATATCGGCTGTGATGACCATGCCGGCTCCGACAAAACCTGATTCACCAGCAGGGGGTGCGCCTATGTGAGAGTGCTCGAGCATGTGCTTGAGTTGGCGAATTCGTGCTTCCATCTTTCCTTGTTCTTCGCGGGCTGCGTGATAGCCGCCATTTTCTTTTAAGTCACCTTCGGCGCGAGCAGTTTCAATCTTCTTGATAATTTCGGTACGCCCTTGACCTTCGAGAGATTCCAACTCTGCTCGAAGGCGATCTGCTGCCTCTTGGGTCAGCCATGTCTGCGTCGTCATGAGTGTCGAAGGTTACTGGGTAGTGACCCGACAGCGCGAGATGCCTGCATTCACACTGGCACTACGCGTGGGAATCAGGCTGGTGCGCTCGACGTGCGATGAGCCAGGGGCAATCACATCGACTATTTCACCGACGATGTTTTTATCTATATCCATGGCACTCAAGGTGCAGGTGATGGAGGCGTTGGGATCTCTGCGATCGATGGAATATCGAATACTGATCTGGCGATCTGATTGAGGAGAAAAAGAGATCAGCGTTGTGCCAATTGCAGGAAGTGAGTGATGCAGGCCAGCCCATGCAAGCCATGCACCGCCAATGATGAGCAAGGTCACGGCCAATGGCTTCCAACGCGCAGGCCTTTGCCCGTATCGGTCAGAGAAAGACAGTTCGGACATGGGATGATTCTTTCAGAGATTTGTTGAGTTATCTCACCTGAAAGGCCAGTGATATGAGCAAGAACGTAGAGATGGGCGCAGCAGGCTCGATCACTGTTGCTGTTTTAGTTCTGGCAGTTGTTGCGCTCTTAAGAAGTTTCTATCGTCGCTATACGCGTTTAGATAATCGCAAAGATGACGGTTCTGAATAACCTAAAGAAAATCCTGGCATTCTGTGGAGTCCTTATTATCGCAGGTGCTTTCTTTGGCCTTGGTCTGTGGCAATGGGATCGGGCTCAGTTATCTCGCACTCCTGCAGTTGTTGATCAGACCCTTGTGCCCCTTGAAACTATTACTCACCCGCGCATCGCATTGCCTGGTGGGGCTGCGCTTCGCCATGTGAGTGTGAGCGGAAAATACATTGGAGATTTTCAGGCAACGAAGCAAAAAGATGGCGAGGGAAAATCTGCGAGCTGGCAGGTGAGCGTTTTAGAAACCGACAGTGGCGCAGCAATATTGGTGGCTCGTGGATATTGGGATCAAAAACCATCAGGTGCAATTGATCCGGCGGTCTCGAGTGATGTGACTAAAGAAGTAGTGCGTGTCACTGGGATCTTGATGCCTCATCAAAATGATGATCGCGCACCACTTGCTATCCAAGGATTGAGTGGCTCGCTATCTCGCATCGATAGTGCAGTGATTGTGGGTGCGACAACGCTGGATCTTTATGATGGCTTTATCATCGCAGAGAGTGAAAATGCTGGGGCTGTAGCGGCCAATCGCTCTCGCATCAGGCCACCTGCTCCGGGTTCTGCAGTGCCGGGATTTTATTGGCAGCATATTTCCTACGTCATTATTTGGTGGATGATGGTGGCAGTAGCCCTGTATTTACCGCTCTATCAACGCTTTAATCGCCGCTCGAATCAAAGTAGAGTGGCCCAAGAATCTAGCCAGGTGGAAAGTGAGAAATAAATGAGTTCAACATCAGGATCAATGGGCGGCACACTTCTTCGTTTTCGGATCATGGCTCTTTTTTCAGGCACGATGATGATCCTTCTGTGCTTTGTTGAAATACCTGTCAAACACCTCATGCACAATCCTGGTCTTGCCAGCAATCTGGTGTGGATCCCTGTTGTCCATGGGTTTACATATCCGCTCTATGTGATTGCTGCTATTCAGTTCTCATTTAAGGCACGTTTTTCTGTGGTGAAGATGTTCGCCTTTATTTTGGCTGGCACCTTGCCCCTTGCCTCGCTCTTTGCTGAGCGCCATGCAGTTTCGCGTTATCGGTAATTAATTCCCCATGCTCGCATCACTTAATGGCGCACTTGCGGTAACGGTGGGCATTAAGCGACTTATTAAATCTTTTCTCTATCCACTCTATGAAGGTCGCCTGGCGCGATCTCTCGATTTTGATCAAACCCCACATCATGTTGGCGTCATTCTCGATGGCAATCGCCGATGGGCTAAAGCCAACCCTGATCAGATTGGTATGACCTCATCTGCCCGAGGACATCGCGCAGGGGCTGCAAAGATTGTTGATTTTCTGGGTTGGTGTGAAGAGGCCCAAGTGCGAGTTGTCACCCTCTGGCTGCTCTCTACCGAAAACCTCACTCGTCCAGCACAAGAACTTGATCCGCTGCTAGAGATCATTGGCGAAACTGTCGATGCTCTGGCTGCCACCAATCGCTGGCGCATTAAGCCAATGGGAGCCCTGGAGCTATTGCCACAAGGGCTGCAAAATAAGTTAGCAACATCGGCGCAAGGATCAGCCGGCAACAGCGGTATCGAAGTCAACGTTGCTATTGGCTATGGCGGGCGGCGAGAGATAGTGGATGCAGTGAAGCGATATCTCGAAGACCAATCAACGCAAGGTCACTCGATTCAAGCAGCGGCATCGGCACTATCGGTAGATGAGATCGCGAACTTTCTCTACACCGCAGGGCAGCCAGATCCAGAGCTGGTGATTCGCACATCAGGAGAGCAAAGGCTTTCGGGCTTTTTGCTCTGGCAAAGTGCCCACTCAGAGTTCTATTTCTGTGAGGCCTACTGGCCTGATTTTCGCCGGGTGGATTTCTTACGTGCGCTGCGTGCATATTCCACTCGCAATCGCCGATTTGGGTCCTAGGGCCGAAGAAGGCTTTCGATTTTTTTACTCAGCGAGTGGCTCAACCGATAGCCGGTCCCAGAAGTCCCAGAAACAACTGGCATTGGTGCCTAAGTAAATTGTTAGTTAATTATAAAAATCCTCTCGCGTGTCGTTGATTGCCCAGCGGTGCAAGGTTCTACCTTTTTCCAATCAGAACTAGTCCCCTCTAGTTGCCCCCTATGACAACTTCAAAGATTGCAGGATCTTGGCTTGAGTGCCCAAAAGCAAAAGAAAACGTATGTTTTAGATACCAGTGTTTTGCTGGCAGATCCCGGCGCGCTTTTAAAATTTGCAGAACATGAAGTTGTATTGCCGATTGTTGTCATCAGCGAATTAGAGACAAAACGCGATCATCCCGAACTTGGTTTTTTTGCAAGGGCCGCACTTCGCTCGCTGGATGATCTGCGCCTGAGCCATGGCCGACTCGATCAACCGCTGACTATTACCCCTGAAGGCGGCACGTTGTCGGTGGAGCTCAATCATGCCGATGTGAGTGCGTTGCCCCAAGGATTTTTACGAGATGGCACCAATGATTCGCGCATCTTGGCAGTGGCTCGCAATCTCATGGCCGACGGCCGCGATGTGATTTTGGTGAGCAAAGATTTGCCACTTCGGGTGAAGGCATCATCGATGGGAATCGAGGCCGAGGAATATCGGGCCGAATTAGTCTCAAGTAGTGGTTGGACTGGAATGGTGGAGATCACCGTTGCCTCAAGTGTGATCGATTCACTTTATTCAACAGATCGGGCAGAACATGAAGATGCCCTGACTCTGCCAGTGCATACCGGAGTTGTCTTACATTCAGATAAGGGAAGCGCCCTTGCACGAGTGACACCAGCGAAAGATTTGCTCTTGGTGCGTGGGGATAGAAGCGCTTTTGGCCTCCATGGCAGAAGCGCCGAACAAAGAGTTGCGCTGGATATTTTGTTGGATGCCGAGGTCGGCATTGTTTCTTTGGGCGGTCGGGCCGGAACCGGCAAGAGCGCTCTGGCTTTATGTGCTGGATTAGAAGCGGTGATGGAACGGCGCCAACATAAGAAGGTTGTGATTTTTCGTCCTCTCTATCCCGTCGGCGGACAAGAGTTGGGATACCTGCCAGGTAGCGAAGGCGAGAAAATGTCGCCCTGGGCCCAAGCAGTTTTTGACACTTTGGGAGCCCTTGTCAGCCAACCGGTGATCGATGAGATTTTGGATCGGGGTTTGATCGAAGTCTTGCCGCTGACCCATATCCGTGGGCGCTCGCTGCATGACTCCTATGTCATCGTCGATGAAGCCCAATCCCTCGAGCGAGGGGTTTTGCTCACCGTCTTATCTCGTATCGGCCAAGGCTCTCGCGTTGTGATGACTCATGATGTGGCCCAACGCGATAACTTGCGCGTGGGTCGCCACGATGGCGTGGTCGCCGTGGTGGAAACGCTCAAAGGACACCCGCTCTTTGCCCACATCACCTTGACTCGTAGCGAGCGCTCGCCGATTGCCGCTCTCGTGACTGAACTGCTTGAGGGGCCGATCACGACATAGCCTGATTTTGGCCCCAAATTAATGTCACACTCACATTTGGGGCATATCGGACATCTGCCTTGCTGACCTGCGGTTTTGCTTACCCACAGGGGATGATTTTTCTGGGAATTTCCAAATCCAGCGTGTTGGGATTTGCCCTGGCCACCCCTTGTTGCCACCCTTAAGACCTTCCCGCACACCTTGAAGCCCTTTACTGGGGCTATAAGGGTTTGGGATTTTCGATCTACCAACTGGTAGTCAACGAAAGGGGGCGCGATGAACAAGACGATACTTCCCTTGGCCTCCTTAGAGCTGTCCAAAATCTTCCGCTCCCAGTCCTCGGTCGGCAAAACCATGGTCGCTTTGGGCAGCGCTTTGGCCATGGTCTATCTGGCCGTTGTCCAACCCAGCGCCTATGGTTTGGAATACGCCGCCGCAACTCATATCTCTTTGCCCGCACCTAGCGATACGGCCAACCTGACCGGAAGCAGCGAAGACCCTGCAACGGTGGATGGCCACCTTCAAGCCCAAGTGACTTTATCGGCCAACGAACTCGCCTTGGTTTCTATCGCTAGTAAAAACGTCGAGATGGCTCGCACCATTGGCGGGGCACAACTGGTTGCCAAGGAAATTATCGCTAGCGATTACGGCTGGAGTAACCACGAATTTGGATGCTTGAAATCTCTCTGGGGGCACGAGAGTCACTGGAATTACAAAGCTCGCAATAAGCGCTCTGGTGCACACGGTATTGCTCAAGCCTTGCCTGCCATCAAGATGGAGGTCATCGGCTCGGACTGGCGCACAAACCCAGTGACTCAAATCAAGTGGGGTCTGCGATATATAGATATTAGGTACTCAACCCCATGCAAAGCGCTGGCTAAATTTAAGCGCAGTCGTTACTACTAAAACCTGACCGGTTGTCATTGCTCGATCTTTTATTTCGGAGTACCTCAAGGCTATGGCTTGGTCGCATTCGGTAATTTTTGGATCCCTAACGATTAAGGCTTGCTCCCGATAGTCATCGGCTTTGCAGTTTGGGCAAAGAAATCATTGCCCTTGTCATCGACCACAATAAATGCTGGAAAATCTACGACATCGATTTTGAAGACTGCTTCCATTCCAAGTTCTTCGAAATCCAGGACTTCAACTTTCTTGATGCAATCTTGGGCAAGGCGAGCAGCTGGGCCGCCGATAGATCCAAGATAGAAACCTTGATATTTTTTGCATGCATCGGTGACAGCTTTGGAACGATTTCCTTTCGCCAACATGACAAAGGAACCGCCCTTGGATTGGAAATATTCAACGTAAGAATCCATACGGCCAGCGGTGGTGGGGCCAAAGGATCCTGAGGCAAAGCCAGCAGGTGTCTTGGCGGGGCCTGCGTAATAAACAGCGAAATCACGCAGGTAATCAGGCATCGGTGCCCCGGCATCCATCGCTGCTTTGATCTTTGCATGTGCTAGATCGCGAGCAACAACCAATGTGCCAGTGAGTGAAAGGCGCGTCTTAACTGGATATTTACTTAATTGCTTTTGCACCTGTGCCATACCTTGATTGAGATCAATCTTTACAACATTGGCATCGCTATCGATCAGCTGAGCTTCGGTGGTATCTGGCAGATAGTGGGCTGGGTCGCGCTCTAGATCCTCAAGGAATATGCCATCTTTTGTGATCTTGGCGCGGGCTTGGCGATCGGCCGAGCAGGAGACCGCAATAGCAATGGGCAATGATGCGCCGTGACGAGGCAATCTAATAACGCGAACATCGTGACAGAAATACTTTCCGCCAAATTGTGCACCGATACCTAAGGTGCGAGTGAGTTTAAGAACTTCTTCTTCCATCTCAAGATCTCTAAAGCCGCGACCAGTTGCAGCGTCACCACTTGTTGGTAGCGAATCTAAGTACTTCGTACTGGCTAACTTGGCTGTCTTGACTGTGTGCTCGGCACTGGTACCGCCGATAACAATTGCTAAGTGATAGGGAGGGCAAGCCGCGGTGCCAATCGAGCGCAACTTTTCATCCAGCCAGGTATAGAAACTTGTGGGATTGAGAACTGCCTTTGTCTCTTGATAGAGGAAAGATTTATTGGCACTGCCTCCGCCTTTGGCGATGAAGAGAAATGAATATTCATCGGGATGATCTGTGTCGGCATAAATCTCCACTTGGGCGGGCAAGTTATTGCCAGTGTTTTTCTCCTCCCACATAGTCACAGGAGCCATCTGCGAATAGCGCAGGTTCAGTTTTGTGAATGCGTCATAGACACCGTGGGCTACAGCTTCTTCATCCTTGCTCTGCGTCAATACATGCTGGCCCTTTTTGCCCACGACAATTGCCGTTCCGGTGTCTTGGCACATCGGCAAGATTCCACCGGCAGAAATATTTGCATTCTTTAATAGATCAAGCGCCACGAAGCGATCATTCGGCGAGCTTTCAGGATCTTTGAGAATGTTGGCAAGCTGTTGCAAGTGAGCAGGGCGCAGATAATGCGAGATATCGTGAATGGCAGTTTCGGTCAGTGTGGCAATGGCCTCTGGTGTGATCTCAAGAAATGTTTTTTCGCCATGTTTGACGGTGGTAACGCCCTTATTTCCTAGCGAGCGATAAGTAGTTGTATCAGGGCCAACGGGCAGCAAGTCAGAGTATGAAAATGTTGGCGTCATAGCGAGGGCTTAATTGCCTCAAGCTTTGCTTTGGCACCATCGAGCCACTCTTGGCAGATCGCAGCAAGTGCTTCGCCGCGTTCCCATAACTTCAAAGATTCTTCAAGGCTGGCACTGCCTGCTTCAAGGGATGCGACAACTTGAGCCAACTCATCGCGAGCGGCTTCGTAGGAAAGTTTCTTTCCATCTTTTTCGGTTGCCATGGAGGTAAATCTACTCTCTTGGTTGGCTAACTTGTGCGGCGACCTCGCCACCTGCAAGCCTGATGCGAAGTTTTTCTCCCGCAGTCAGTGAATGCGGATCACGGGCAATGGAGCCATCGCTGCGTTGAACAACGGCATAACCGCGATCAAGGGTTGCTTGCGGTGATAGAGATCTCACCCGCGCTGTGATCTGCGCAAGCTCTTCTCGGGCAAGGGCCATTGCGTGCGTTGCGCTCTTATGTGAGCGAGCACGAAGACTTTGGATTATTTCTAGGCGAGATGTCACCAAAACCATCGGTTCTTTTAATACAGGTCGGTTGCGAAGGCTTGTAATTGTTTGAAATTCGAGATCCAGCATTGTTGTAATTGTGCGCCGGGAGCGATCGCGCAGTTGCTTGATCATCGCAATTTCTTCTGCAATATCTGGGACAACTTTCTTTGCGGCATCAGTGGGTGTTGATGCGCGAACATCTGCGACAAGATCCAAAAGCGGTGCATCTTGTTCATGGCCTATAGCGCTGACTATTGGCGTATTGCACGAGGCCGCTAAGCGGACAAGGCCTTCATCTGAAAATGCCAGTAGATCCTCAAAAGAGCCACCGCCACGGGTAATGATGATGACATCAACTTGCGGATCTGCCTCGAGCTCTGCAAGTGCTGCAGAGACTTCAACAACTGCGGCTGCGCCTTGGACGGCAACTTCTCGGATTTCAAATTCGACTGCGGGCCAGCGGCGCTTGGCATTTTCGACAACATCTTTTTCTGCTGCGCTATTTCGACCGCAAATCAATCCAACGCGACGAGGCAGTAGCGGTAGTGGTTTCTTGCGTTCTTGTGCAAAGAGGCCTTCGCTAGCCAACAACTGTTTGAGTGCTTCAAGGCGGGCAAGTAATTCTCCGACACCTACTTGGCGAATTTCTTTGGCAGAGAGAGTGAGAGTTCCACTTTTTGTGTAGTAAGAAACTTTTGCAAAAATCACAACACGAGCATTGGGTGGAAGCGGTGAGACGGGTGCCAAGACAGTTCTGTGACACATCACAGAAACGCTCATATCTACGCTGGTATCGCGCAAGCGCATAAAGGCCATGCCAGTGCGTTCGTTGATTTCGGAGAGTTCGCCTTCGATCCAAATGGGACCTAAACGATCCAGATAATCCTTAAGCGCTTCAGAAAGTACCCGTACTGGCGCGGGGGATTCAGCTGAAGTTTCGAGCACAACGCGATCCTAATAGACTCACCCCCATGTCCAAGAAGGTATTGCTTGCTGCTCCGCGTGGCTATTGCGCCGGGGTGGATCGCGCAGTCATTAGCGTGGAAAAAGCTCTCGATCTTTACGGCGCACCTGTCTATGTCCGCAAGCAAATTGTCCATAACAAGCACGTTGTTACTACCCTCGAATCTCGCGGCGCAATTTTTGTTGAGGAAACTGATGAAGTTCCAGAAGGCGCCACAGTTGTATTTTCTGCTCATGGAGTTTCGCCACAAGTTCATGCCGATGCTGCAAGCCGCAATCTTAAGACAATCGATGCCACCTGCCCGCTAGTGACAAAGGTGCACCATGAAGCGCGACGTTTTGCATCAGAGGATATTGAAATTCTTCTCATCGGCCACGAAGGCCACGAAGAAGTAGAGGGCACCGCCGGTGAGGCGGTAGGCAAGGTGCAACTAGTAGATGGCATTGACAATATTAAGGACATCAAATTAAAAGATGAAAATAAGGTGGCATGGCTGACGCAAACAACTCTTAGTGTTGATGAAACTTTGGCTACTGTTGCAGCCCTTCGCAATCGTTTTCCAAATATTATTGATCCACCCAGTGATGACATTTGTTATGCAACACAAAACCGACAAGTTGCCATTAAAGATATTGCGCCACGCGCTGATCTAGTCATCATCGTGGGATCGACCAACTCATCCAATTCTGTGCGTTTGGTTGAAGTTGCAAAGGAATACGGCACACCCAATGCCTATTTGATTGATTTTGCCGCAGAGGCCAAAGATG
The DNA here is from genome assembly GCA_009698615.1 of Actinomycetota bacterium. Classification (GTDB taxonomy): domain Bacteria; phylum Actinomycetota; class Actinomycetes; order Nanopelagicales; family Nanopelagicaceae; genus QYPT01. The sequence continues at coordinate 16,641 of WLPU01000018.1, forward strand.
AATGGCTCGATGGCGTAACGACGATTGGTGTTTCAAGTGGGGCATCTGTGCCAGAGATCTTGGTGCGCGACTTATTGGAATGGCTTGCAGCTCGTGGCTTTGGAGATGTTGAAACTGTGACCGCGACTGAAGAGTCGCTGCTTTTTTCACTTCCACCAGAGCTTCGCAAAGATCTCAAGGCCGCTGGGCGAAGTACCGCAACGCATTCTGCTTAATCCAAAGCGCTCTGGCTTGTGTAGGAGAGATTTTCGCTGGGCAGTATTTGCTACAAGCACCTTGCCCTGATCAATATCTAAAACCGTCGCCTACTTTGAAGCGAGTTACTCACTTTTGCGCCTCATCCACACCTCTCATCGAAATCTAGATTCTCACGATGGTCCCAGCCAAGAATCCATGACAAAGCGCACCTAGCGCTTTGTCGCAGATGCGGCCATCGCAGGGAGTGTGCACAGTGAAAAGTTTCAAAAGATTTTGCAAAAAGTTTGGAACGGCCGGCCTAAAACGGCACAAAGCAGAGTTCCTCGCAAAGGTAAGCAAACTATTCATCTCCTTCATTTTTGGGATGCAGCGATGCGTGAAGAAGATCGCGCCATCGCAGCTTTCGCAGAAAATGATGGAAGACGAACGAGGCGATGTGCCCGGGTGGGTACTTGTTGTCTTGATGACAACGGGATTGGTAACAGCCATTTGGACAATTGCGGCACCACGCCTGACTGCAATCTTGCGCAATTCACTCGATTCCATGAACGGGATTCGATAAGTGAGATTCCTTAAAAAGCTTCTGCATAACCAAGATGGAGTAGTTGAAAGCACCTTGGTGATCATCCCACTCATGGTTGTCTTTTTGATTGCCGTCGAATTAATAGTGGCGGTGAATTATCGAAATCTAGATCTTTCCAGTGCGCAAAGCGCAGCAACGATGGGAGCGATTACATCAGTTGTGTCTCCAGGAGATGAAGTGGTTGCCCTCACTTCAGATTCCTCCCTTGAAGATTTGCGCATCCTGATAACGCATCGAACACGGTTGCTGCCAAATCTTCTGCCACGTCTTTCATTCTTGGGCAGCTCTACACCTGGCTCTACCGAGGTCACCGGAATAGCGGTGATGGAGGATTCGCCATGAAAGCGCTACCTAGGTGCATTAAATGGAATCGGAAAGATTTCGAATCGGGAAGCGCCAGCGTTGAATTTGTGATTCTTGCGATCCCACTTTTCTTGCCGATCTTTATCTTTCTTAATCAATTTTCAGAAGTAAGTAATGAGGAAGCAAATGCACGCACCTTGGTGGGTGAAGTTGTTCGGGCATATGCAACAAGTCAGAACTTAGGAAATGCCCAGGCTCGTGCCGAGGTGGTGCTTAACTACGGAGCTTCGCGTTTGGGCTTTAGTAGAGCGGATATTGATTCGATGAAACTCACCTTTACCTGCTCATCGTCTTCGTGCACAGAACCCGGTGAGAGAGTGCGCGCAGATCTAACAATGACTTTGCCAATCACCCATCGTGTTGTTCATGCCTCAGCACAGGAATATGTTTCCCCATGGCAATGAGATCACTAGCGCGCAAGGTGCGTGCAAACGAAGAGGGTTCGGTATCTGTACTCATCATTGGGCTCTTTCTTATTACCGTCTCTTTGCTATTTGTTATTACAGATGTCGCAACTATTTCTGTGGCAAAACAATCTTTAGTGCATGCAACAGAATCGGCGGCACTTCGGGCGGTACAAAACCTTGATCGCGCTTCGTATTACGAGGGTAAATCTGGCGTTGCCGTACCCATCGACTGTGCCAGCGCGAGAATGCGAGTGATTGAAGAATTAGGAATCTGGATGGAGAGCAGCACCGGAATGCGCCGACCTGAGATTGATAGCGTGGGGCTGACAGGTTTTTATTGTTTAGATAATGTTGTTGAACTTCGTACAACGGCGCATGCAGTACTTCCATTTCGATTACCGCAATCATCGATGAAGGATTTTGAAATCCATGCCAGCGCAGGAGCCAAGAGTGATCGGGCCCTTCAATAGTGGGTACTCTTTGCCTATGGCCGCGCGCGAATATAACCTCGAGATAGCTGCGATTGACGCGACCCTAGTTTCCATTGAGAAAGTTCTTGACCTTCCTAAATTGCGTCAAGATGCAATTAAATTTGAAGAAGCGGCCGGCATCCCTAATCTTTGGGATGATCCAGAAAATGCACAAAAAGTTACGAGCAGACTCTCTCGCGTGCAGAGTGAAATCAAACGCCTCGTGGGATTGCGCCAAAGGGTTGAAGACCTTCCGATTTTGTTTGAACTTGCCAGCAACGAATCTGATGCCAGCGCTCTTGCAGATGCAGAACACGAACTCGATAGCGTTACAAAATCCATTGGCGAACTAGAAGTTCAGACGCTGCTCAATGGCGAATATGACGATCGAGATGCGCTGATCACAATCCGCTCTGAAGCAGGAGGCGTCGAAGCTGCTGATTGGGCCGAAGCCCTGATGCGAATGTATTTGCGCTATTGCGAGCGACATAACTATCCAGTTAATGTTTTGGAAACCTCCTACGCCGAAGAAGCCGGGATTAAATCCACAACATTTAGAGTTACAGCGCCCTATGCCTATGGCACGCTCTCTGTAGAACAAGGCACTCATCGTTTAGTGCGTATCTCACCTTTTGATAGCCAAAGTCGTCGCCATACCTCGTTTGCTGGCGTAGAAGTAGTTCCTGTTGTGGAGCAAAGCGACCATATCGAAATTGATGAAAAAGATATCCGCGTTGATGTGTACCGCTCATCTGGCCCAGGTGGCCAAGGCGTTAACACAACAGATTCTGCTGTTCGCATTACTCACTTAGCCACGGGGATCGTTGTTTCTTGTCAGAACGAACGCTCGCAAATTCAAAACAAAGCCACTGCGATGGCTGTTTTGCAATCAAAATTACTTGAGCGCCGCCGCCAAGAAGAGCAAGCAAAAATCAATTCTCTCAAAGGCGATAACAGTGGATCATGGGGAAACCAGATGCGTTCTTACGTATTGCACCCATATCAAATGGTAAAAGATTTGCGCACCGATTATGAGACAGGAAATACTGGCGCAGTTCTCAACGGAGAAATTGATGACTTCATCGAGGCCGGAATTCGTTGGCGACGAAGTACCGCACCAACTCAGGAGCGTTAGCAGAATTCTTTGGATTCTCAGGATTATCCATAATCCAACGTGAGCCTCACGTAGAAGTGATTTATCTCCTCAAATTTTCAGGAAAATACGGTCATATTTCACCGCTGTCACCAGCACTGTTGCCTAAACTAGGACGATAGATGTCCATCTCAATCTTTTGGAGTGCCAGTGATTCGCTTTGAGAATGTCAGCAAGCTTTATCCTGGACAGGAAAAGGCTGCTCTCGACAATGTAAATCTTGAAGTGACTAAAGGTGAATTTGTATTCCTTGTTGGATTATCTGGTTCTGGAAAGTCCACATTCTTGCGCCTTGTTTTGCGCGAAGAGCATCCATCCGCCGGCACCATTCATGTAGCCGGAAAAGATCTAGGCACTTTGGCCAATCACAAGATTCCAGAACTTCGCCGCCAGGTAGGTACCGTTTTCCAGGATTTCAGATTGCTTCCGAATAAAACTATTTTTGAAAATGTTTCCTTTACCCTTCATGTTCTTGGATTTTCTCAAAAGGAAATCAATCGTGAAGTCCCAGAAGTCTTGGAGCTCGTTGGCTTGGAAGACAAAGCCGATCGCAAACCCAGCGAGATTTCGGGCGGCGAACAACAGCGCGTAGCTATTGCTCGGGCTTACGTAAGCCGACCTGCAATATTGATTGCAGATGAACCAACTGGAAACTTGGATCCAGCAACCAGCGTTGGAATCATGAAACTTTTAGACCGCATCAATCGCGAAGGAACAACCGTTGTCATGGCAACGCATGATTCTGGAATTGTGGATCAAATGCGTAAGAGAGTTATTGAACTAGATGGTGGACACGTGGTTCGAGATCAAGTTCGTGGCGTCTACGGCTATACGGGTTAAGGGGAGATGAGATGCGCGCTCGGTTTTTAATTAGTGAAGTTGGTATCGGGCTTCGTCGTAATTTCACGATGACTTTCGCTGTTGTGATTACGGTCGCAATCTCCCTTTCTCTCCTTGGCATTGGATTGCTTTCTAATGCACAAGTAAGTGCGATGAAAGATTATTGGTATGACAAGATCGAAGTATCAGTTTACTTGTGTGGATCTCTATCTGAAGCACCTTCGTGCGCAGGTGGGGTCATCACTGCCGGACAAAGGTTGCAGATTCAACAAGATCTTGAAGCGCTGCCCGTTGTCGATAGCGTGTATTACGAGTCGCAATCTGAGGCGTTCAAGCGCTTCAAGGAACGATTTAAGGATTCAGCAATCGCACAAAATGTTACGGCAGACCAATTACCAGAATCTTTCCGAGTAAAACTTAAAGATCCTGAGCAATATCCAGTAATCGTGAGTGCCTTCTCGGGTCGCCCTGGTGTCGATGTCGTACAAGATCAAAGAAGTATTTTAGAAAAATTCTTTAGATTGCTAGCCGTCTTGCGAAATGGCGCACTGTTGGTCGGTCTCGCCTCAGTTCTTACAGCCGCATTATTGATCAGCAATACATTAAGAATTGCAGCTTTTAACCGGCGCCGTGAAACGAATGTCATGAAGTTAGTTGGAGCAACTTCTCTCTCCATTCAATTGCCATTTTTATTGGAAGGCGTAATTTCTGCAATCATCGGTTGGGGCATTGCCACGGGGCTGCTGGCTGCACTCAAGAGTGTTATTGATTCTCGCGTTGCTCCGCTTTTGTCCTTCACCAAATTCTTTGGTTGGGGAGAGGTTTGGATTTCCTCCGCCTATCTTCTTGCCACGGGGCTAGCTGTTTCGATTCTTGCATCGGTCTTGACGCTGCGTCGCTATCTCAAGGTCTAAACTCCACGTTATGTGGAACCCAATTACTTCAAAGTGCAGATGGGTTTCACGCATGAGTAAAGCGCAGCCATCATCGATGTTGGACGCCACATGGTGAAAGAAGTCGGACGCAAACTCATTGCGCAAAATAAAAAGGCTCGCCATGACTATTCCATAGAGGATGTATTCGAATGTGGAATCGTTCTCTCGGGCACTGAAGTGAAGTCACTTCGGTTAGGGCGGGCATCGTTGATTGATGGCTATGCCATGGTGCAAGATGGAGAGTTGTGGCTCAGCGGTGTCCATATTCCCGAATACACAGAAGGAACGTGGACTAATCACACTCCTCGACGAAATAGAAAACTCTTGGTACATAAGAACGAACTCAAGGATCTCATTGCAACTACTAAAGAGGGCGGCCTCACATTGATTCCGCTTTCACTTTATTTCAAAGACGGCAAAGCAAAGATTGAATTAGCAGTCGCGCGCGGTAAGAAATCTCACGATAAGCGCGCGGCCCTGATGGAACGTCAAGCTGGTCGTGAAATCGAGCGAGAGATTTCACGCAGACAATCAGGAAAATCTGGAGATCGCTAAATCGCTCAGATTTGATCTATACGCTCAATTGGCAAGCCAACTGCTGAGTAATGATTCAAAATTAGCGTAAACCGGTGCGAAATTTATTGGGTTACCTAATGTCGCTTCTATCTTCTACAATTGCCCCGCGGGTGAAAGATCCTGCGCACAACCATAATTACATAGTGAAGAAAATAACGCTTTAATTCTCAATTTTGGCGACCTTGATTTTGATCAAAAACTAAGGCAGTACAAAGAAATTATTTTTAGAAATACTCCTCAGTGATCGTAAGTTATGTGATTTTCTAGAGTGAGTTCTCTGTCAATCATGCGGTTGTTTTACTCTTGGGGGTGAACGGTCTCGACTTTGGATGTTGGGGCAGGGGAAGCGGGCCGAGGAAGCCAGGATGATCTCGTTAACCAATAACCTGTGCAAAAAACTAAGCGCCAGTACAACTGCCGCTGATTACGCCCTAGCTGCATAAGCTAGCC
>WLPU01000019.1 GCA_009698615.1 Actinomycetota bacterium
GAAAATCCTGCAATTTCAATAGAAACAAGTGCTAGAAAATGGCTCAGTGACGTCTTCCATCGCATTAACGGATTAGTTCCGGAAGAACTGCATGGTCGTATAGAGCCAGCTCAACTCTTTCATGAGACTTTGGAGCACCGCTGGTATTTGAGTGAGAAAGCAGGTCATGATGTTGGCCTTGATTTTGCTGCTCATTCTTACATTTTGGACGTATTGCCATATAGACGTGATTCTGGCGTCCAAGTAAGGGCATGATAGGGCAGTGAGTTTGCCAGCAAATTTTGGTCGTGCCGTTGATTTAAGTGGACTGGGTAAGCCAGCGCAACCAAAGCCAGCAGCTATAGCGGGTAAAGAAGTAACGCCAGCTAATCTCACTGCTGAATTTTTACCCTTATCTAAAACGAAGCCAGTTATATTGATTTGTTGGTCTCAACGCAGTCCAGAATCCTTAACTGTTGTTGAAGTTCTATCTAAATTGCAATCAGAAAGTCTAGATACGTGGGCACTTGGCACGGTAAATGTTGATACCGAAACCCAAGTTGCTCAGGCGCTACAAGCTCGGACCGTGCCGTATGCGGTGGCAATCGTTGCCGAACAACTTGTTCCACTCTTTGAACAAATTTATCCCGAAGCGCAGATCAAGTTAGTGATCGAAAAAGTCTTAGCCCTTGCTGGTGAACAAGGAGTGGGAAGTGCTCCCGTCGAACAGATTGAGCCAGAAGAGGATGAGGCGCTGGCAGCCCTCGAGAAAGGTGATTTTGTAACAGCAGAAGCCGCATATAGGAAGTTACTTGCTCGCAAACCCCATGATAACTTTGCAAAACTTGGACTCGCTCAAACACAACTCCTCATTCGCACTGCATCCCTTGACCCTGCCTCCGTAGTAGCAGCCGCAACACAACAACCAGAAAATGTTGATATTCAAATCCAATGTGCAGATATTGAGATATCTGCCGGTGAAGTAGATAGCGCCTTTAAACGACTGCTTACTTGCGTTCGAAGTTTGTCGGGGGATGAACAAACCAAAGCCAAAAACCACCTACTAGAACTCTTTTCATTAGTTGATCCAGCTGATCCTCGATTGGTTCAAGCACGTAAAGCACTTGCAAGTGCTCTCTTCTAATGAAAACATTCGAACGAAGAGCAGTCGCAGCTCTATTCTTTCTTTTTGGATTCGGGATGATCTCGTGGGTCCCGCGCTTTCCAGAAATAAAGGCAAACCTTCATATCAATAACGGACAGTTCGGCACTTTGGTAAGCCTCGGAGCCATAGGTTCATTTCTCAGCTTTCTCACCGTAGGTCACTTGGTTCATCGATTTGGCACCGGCAAAGCGATGGCGCTGAGTGCTGCAACATATTCCTTGGGAGTTGGATTAATAGTCCACTCAACTCATGCTTGGCAGTTTCTTCTGTGCAATATTTCTATTGGAGCCGGGATCTCTGCCTTTCACATTTCCGTCAATAGCGAGATATTTCATATGCAATCAAAGAGCGAGGAATTGATACTGCCGCGAATGCATGGCGCTTGGTCTGCCGGATCCCTGAGTACGGCAATCTTGTCAGGATTTCTTGCAAGTCGTATGACCTTGTGGATTCATATCGATGGCTTAATCGTCATTGTCTATTCCTTGATGCTAATTTTATTATGGAAAACGCGGCACGCGCTTTTACCCGGAAATGCTTCGTCCAATGAACAAACTTCAGCCAAGCGACTCTTTAAGGCTTTTAAAGTGGATTGGATTATTACTTTCTCAATAATTTTTTCAAATCTACTCGAATTATGCATTGGTGACTGGTCAACAATCTTTGCAAAAGAAGATTTACATATGAGTCCAGGTGTTAGCGCAATTCCCTTTGTTGTATTCGCTTCAGCAATGATTCTCGGTCGCTTTCAGGTTCACCGCGTCACACCCCATATTGCTATTGCCGATCTATCTAAGTGGGCTGCCATAACCTGTGGAATCGTCTTTGCATTGACCACAACTGTGGGTGCACACATTGCAAAGAGCGCCCCCACAACTGGATTTACTATTTTTGTAGTCGGGGCGTTTATAGGTGGGCTTGGATCTTCATTCCTTAATCCGACTTTATTGAACGCGGCTAACAAGAGATCTATAGAGCCCGGTGCAGTCGTACTGGGGAGATTAGGTTTATTAACAACCTCTCTCACATTCTTATTTAAGACAGTGATCGCGTGGGTTGCTCAGCTAACAAGCATTTCAGTAGCACTTCTAATTCCAAGTTTGGGGCTAATTTCAACAACACTTGCCATCAAGGCAATTAGAGAAGCAAACCGCTAGCCAGAGCCTTCGGTATTACCGGGATCTACTGCGCTCACGTCAAAGATTTTGTATTTTTCGATCGCATCTTTCACGATGTTTTGTTTGACATCGCCTTTTTTGGCTAATTGTGTGAGTACGGCAATTGTTATTGACTCTGCATCTACCTTGAAGTGACGACGCAGAGCGCCACGAGTATCTGAAAGCCCAAAACCATCTGTACCAAGTGACAGGAATGATTGCTCAACCCAAGGTGCAATTTGGTCCTGAACAGAGCGCATGAAGTCGCTGACTGCGACAACGGGACCTTGAGCGCCAGATAGTTTTTCTGTGATGTAAGCCTTGCGCTGTTCTGATGGGTGCAACAAGTTGTGTCGATCCACTGCTAGCCCATCACGGCGAAGTTCATTCCACGAGGTAACAGACCACACAGACGCAGACACGCCCCAGTCATCTGCAAGTAGTTGTTGCGCCTTCATAGCCCAATTAACACCTACACCGGATGCCAAGATTTGCGCAGGTTTTTTTGCTTTCCCAGTCGTGGGGGAATAGCAATAGATTCCTTTGAGTAATCCAGCAACATCAAGGTTGTCAGGCTCGGCAGGTTGAACATATGGCTCGTTGTAAACCGTGAGGTAGTAATAAATGTTCTCACTATTTTCTCCATACATGCGGCGTAAACCATCTTTAACAATATGTCCGAGTTCAAATCCGAATGCAGGATCGTATGCCACTACCGCTGGATTGGTTGATGCCAACAGATGCGAATGACCATCTTCATGTTGTAAGCCTTCGCCGTTAAGTGTCGTGCGACCCGCAGTGGCGCCAAGAACGAAACCGCGCACCATCTGATCACTCGCTGCCCAGAAAGCATCGCCTGTGCGCTGGAAGCCAAACATTGAATAAAAAATATATATTGGAATCATTGGTTCATCGTGCGTCGAGTACGAACTTCCTACCGCAGTAAAGGATGCGACAGATCCTGCTTCGTTAATTCCCTCATGAAGGATGACTCCGCTGGTTGATTCCTTATAAGAAAGCATGAGTTCACGGTCAACGGATGTGTAAGTCTGTCCGTGTGGTGAGTAAATCTTTAAGGTGGGAAAGAGTGAATCCATTCCAAAGGTGCGAGCTTCATCAGGAATGATGGGGACAAAACGCGAACCCATACCTGGATCTTTAATGAGATCTTTGAGTAAGCGAACAAATGCCATAGTTGTTGCAATTTCTTGTTTACCAGATCCACGCTGAACAGATTCATAAACAGAATCAGCAGGTTGCGGAAGTGGCTTTGAGATAGCGCGACGGCGTGGGATTGATCCACCGAGGGCCCGACGACGCTCTAGCAGGTATTGATTCTCGGGCGAATCTGCTGATGGTCGGAAATATGGAGGAAGTTTTGCATCAAGTTGATCATCTGGAATCGGAATATCCAAGCGATCGCGGAAGGTGACGATGTCTTCCAAAGTCATCTTCTTCATTTGGTGGGTGGAGTTGCGACCTTCAAATGTTGAGCCCAAAGTCCAGCCCTTAATAGTCTTAGCAAGAATCACAGTTGGGCGGCCCTTGTGCGCAGTTGCTTCGCTGTATGCGGCATAGAGCTTGCGGTAATCATGTCCACCGCGCTTGAGGTTCCAGATCTGATCATCACTCCAGTTGCTTACCATCGCAGCAGTGCGAGGATCGCGGCCGAAGAAATGTTCCCTTACGTAAGCACCATCTTCAGCCTTGAAAGTTTGATAATCGCCATCGGGTGTTTGGTTCATCAATTGCACAAGTGCGCCTTCGCGATCTTGGGCAAGCAGTGGGTCCCACTCTCGGCCCCACACTACTTTGATGACGTTCCAACCAGCTCCTCGGAAGATGGACTCAAGTTCTTGAATAATCTTTCCGTTTCCGCGCACTGGACCATCAAGTCTTTGTAGGTTGCAGTTAATAACAAAGGTGAGATTGTCTAAGCCTTCACGCGCAGCAAGTCCAATTGCTCCAATACTTTCGACTTCATCCATCTCACCATCGCCGAGATAGGCCCAGACATGCTGATCGCTGGTGTTCTTAATCCCGCGATTGTGGAGGTAGCGATTAAAGCGTGCTTGATAAATTGCATTGATAGGCCCAATACCCATGGAGACAGTTGGGAATTCCCAAAACTCTGGCATGAGACGTGGGTGGGGATATGAAGAAAGTCCACCACCTTCGTGTGAAATTTCTTGGCGGAATCCATCGAGTTGATGTTCGCTTAAGCGACCTTCCATAAATGCACGCGCATACATTCCAGGACTTGCATGTCCTTGGAAGAAGATCTGATCTCCGCCTCCGGGATGATCTTTGCCACGGAAGAAGTGGTTAAAGCCAACTTCATAGAGAGAGGCAGAGGATGCAAATGTAGAAATATGTCCGCCCACTCCAACACCAGGTCGCTGGGCACGATGGACGAGCATCGCTGCATTCCATCGCATGATGGCGCGAATACGACGTTCGATTGCCTCGTCCCCTGGAAAAGCAGGCTCGCGCTCAGGTGGAATTGTGTTGATGTAATCGGTCGTGCGCAGATTAGATATACCAATATTCTTTTCTTGCGCTCGCTCCAGAAGACTTAACATTAAATAGCGAGCTCTTACTGGTCCAGCATTTGCTAGCGCTGCATCAAAAGATGCATGCCATTCTGCGGTCTCCTGAGGGTCAGTATCTACGAGTTGGTCTACAACGTGATCTGGCTCTTGGGGAGTTTCACTCATAGGGCTATCTTTCCCTCTTTCATCGGCTGAGTCACATTGAAGGCGGTGTGCGACCGATAATTGAGACGGTTACGCGGAAGTAGATTGCAAATTATGGCAAAAAGGGCGGAAAAAGACTTGCGCAACGGGTGAGAGTTAGGTGGACTTGCCCCCTACCAATCAGCAATCGGTTCGTGAGCGAAAAGGAGAAGTGTTTGTGACTACCCCCATGGGGTCACGTATGGGCTTTACTGCAGATCAATTGATTCTTGAAATCGGTCATAGTAAAGATTGTGATGAAACCTTACGCCAAGAAATTATTGGCATCACAAGTAATCAATTTCTTTCAGGAGAAGTTCACGAAGTTGTCGATGCAGTTCTGATTTGGTGGAGAGATGGTGATGGTGATTTGGTTGACGAACTAGTCGATGGCCTCACTTACCTTTCCGAAACTGGTCAAATTTGGGTTTTGACTCCCAAAGCCGGAAGACCTAACCATGTCGAACCTAGCGACATTCAAGACGCTGCACCGATTGCAGGTTTGAGCCAAACTTCCACTCTTGCCGTGGCGTCGGATTGGTCAGCGACTCGTCTAGTGGCGAGAAAGTCTGCAAAGAGATAGGTTTTGCGGCATGTCAATCACACTTGGTAGTCCAGCCCCAGATTTCGAACTAAAAAATCAGCACGGCGAACTCGTTTCTCTTGCATCATTTAAGGGAAAAAAGAACGTGGTCGTGCTCTTCTATCCATTTTCATTTTCTGGAATATGTACTGGTGAGCTTTGCGGAATTCGCGATGACCTCAAGGCGTTTCAGAACGATGATGTGCAACTCATTGCAATTTCTTGTGATTCTATGTTTACTCAAAAAGTATTTGCTGAAAAAGAAGGCTACGAGTTCCCAATTCTCGCTGACTTCTGGCCACACGGCGCGGTAGCAAAGTCTTTCGGAATCTTCAATGAAGATCGCGGATGTTCTGTGCGCGGCACTTTTGTCATTGATAAAGCTGGCATTGTGCGCTGGCAGGTAGTCAATGCTCTCGGTGATGCTCGCAATATTGCTGACTATAAGGCTGCAATCGCTGCGTTGTAATCGAGGAATTCGTTCTGGGCAGGTTATCCAGTAGAATTCGCAAGCCTGATTGGCACGTTCTGTGAATGATCAGGGTGCTTAGCTCAGTGGTAGAGCGTCTCGTTTACACCGAGAATGTCGGGGGTTCGAAACCCTCAGCGCCCACCAACGTCGACATGTTCGGCACATGGACGAAGGGTTGAAGAAACATGAAAGCCAGCCCCAACGATCAATTGCAAATACTCGATGTGCAGCGCATGGATTTTCAAGTTATCACTCTAAGAAATAAGGTTTTGGCTCTTTCAGAAATCGCTGAGCTACTTGCAAACACACAACGCAGCGCAGTTGTGCGGGATTTATCAATAGCAGCTCAAACTGAGATTAGTGACATTAAACGCGAACTCTTGCGCTCTGAAGCAGATGTCGAGCAGGTTGTCACTCGTCTACAACGTGATGATAAGCGCCTGTCGGATGCGTCGTCTTCTCCTAAGGAACTTGAAAAGCTGCAACACGAGGTTCAAACTCTGGCAACACGACGGAGCGAGTTAGAAGAAGTTGAACTCGAAATTATGCTTCGTATGGATTCTGTTAAAGCGCGCCTGGATGAGCTCACTGCGGAAAGCCAACAACTGGCAATCCAATGCACTGATATAGAAAGTCGTAAGTCTGCTGCTTCGGCTTATATCGAGAACGAAATTGCTTCGATTCTTGCTGAGCGGGCGGCTACCGTTGCAACAACTGATTCCGCCCTCGTGGATCTCTATGAAAAAATTAAGGCGAGCAATGGCACAGGTGCTGCTGCATTTACTGCCGGGCGTTGCAATGGATGCCATCTAGCAATCAACAATGTTGAATTAGGGCGTATGAAAACTCTTGCAGATGACGAGGTAGTTCGTTGCGAAGAGTGTCGATGTATTTTGGTTCGCGGAGCAAAGTAATGGCACGTCATTTTCTCTTAACAGCTGATGGTGGCTCACGTGGCAATCCCGGCAATGCTGGTTACGGCGCCGTTGTCCACGAGGGAAATAAGATTGTTGCCGAGCTCTATGACTACATCGGCATCGCAACTAACAATGTTGCCGAATACAGTGGACTCGTTGCCGGACTCAAGGCTATTCATGAAATGGACGCCGAGGCAACCGTGGATGTTCGCATGGATAGCAAGTTAGTTGTAGAGCAAATGTCTGGTCGCTGGCAGATCAAGCACTCGGATATGAGAACTCTTGCTCAAGAAGCACGTTCTGCTCATTCACCATCGCTAGTTACATATGGATGGATTCCGCGTGACCAAAATTCCCATGCAGACCGCCTAGCTAATAAGGCACTCGATGAGCAAGGTGGTAATACTGCTCAACGACAAAATTACCTCACCGAGCGTTTTCTCTCCGATGAAATACCTACAGAGATCTTCTTTGTAAGGCACGGCGAAACAATTTTGACACCAGAGCGAAAGTTTTCGGGTTCGGGTGAGCCAAATCCACCATTGACTGTCGAGGGATTAGCCCAAGCTGCTGCAGTCGCACCAGAGGTTGCCAAACTTTCACCCGAAGTCCTTATTGCATCGCCACTTCAGCGCACCACGCAAACTGCGCAAGCGATTTCTGCACTTATTGACGTCCCCATTATTTTTGATGAAGCATGGTTTGAGTGCGCATTTGGTGTGTGGGACGGGATGTCTATTGACGAAGTAAAAGAAAAATACCCATCCGAATATGAAGCATGGGTTTCATCATCTGCTTACGCCCCACCTCAAGGAGAGTCCTACGACGCACTTGGTTGGCGTGTGGATGAAGCAATCGACAATCTCGTTGCAAAATATCCCCACCAAAGAGTTGTAGTCGTGACTCACAATGGTGTGATTAAGCAAGCAATCCGTTTAACTGTGGGAGCAACTCCCGAAAGTATCTTTCATATGGATGTATCTCCATGCTCAATCACTTCAATTGCCATTTGGCCCAGCGACGGATTACGAGCACTCAAGAGCGCTAATGAACGTGGACACTTGCGCTAAATGGTTAGTTTGCTTTACTCACCGTCGACATATTGAAGTTTTCAAAGACGACAGGCGGAGTTGCAACTCGATCAATGTCTTCAGCCCATTCGCGTGGTTGAGTAATTTCTGTAGCACCAACTGCTTTGATTCGCGATAGAAGGTCTATTGGTGATTCGTTCCATCTAAAGTTATTGACCGCCCCAATTACTTCACCATCTTTAACACGGTAAACGCCATCTCGTGTAAGTCCAGTAAGAAGTAAAGTGCTGGGATCAACAAGGCGGATATACCAAAGAGTTGTAACAAGTAATCCATCTTTGACGCCGCTGACTAAATCTTCGAGGGATCCGCGTGCACCGGGAACTTCCATGATGATGTTCTCACCCACGGGAGTAAATGGAAGCTTGGTATCCACTGCCGAGGCACGAGTTTGCGCAAGAGCAGTAAGTGACCCACCAGTGAGCCAATTCGTGCGGGTGAGCGGAATACCGTTATCAAAAACAGAACTCATCGGACCGCTGGCTGATGCCGCGATGAAAGGAATCGATTCAAGTCCTGGATACGTTGAATCCGAATAAAGATTTGTTGGATGGTTTGAAAGTTTTTCACCGATGCGAGTCTTGGAGGCACCCTTGCCAGAAAAAGCAGATTGACCCTCATAAGCATCTCTGGCTCCTGAGGTCCAGAGCATGTAGGCCAAAATATCGCCCACGCTTCCCGAAGGCAGAACAGTGTCATATCGGCCTGGTGGAATTTCAATCTTCTTTGCTTGCCAGGTTAACCGCTGACGAATAACGGCATCAATGTCTGCAATTGAAACATTTGAAAAATCTCTCGTCGCTACGCCTTCCCACGTGGAGCGGGAACGCTGATGGGATTTACCCGTCATTTCAATTCGTCCTACTGGTTGATCCCAACGAAGGCGCAGCCCGCCTTTGGATCCCACCCACGTTGTTAGATGAGTGTGTTCGGCGTAACCAAAAAGTTCGATCGCATCGTGACTAGAGCGTTCAAACATTTCACCAAGTGCAGGAGCGATCTTTGAAAAGACTTCTGGTCCAGTAGGTTGATGCGTGGCTCTCCACGAACCAACAGATTCGTCTGTGCTCAGCACTGAGGCATCCGCGGCTTTTCCGGCTCCTCGTGCCGCCGTTGCAGCCTCTGCTGCGACAGATGCGATTTCGTGCGCTTCTACATCTGTGCGAGTTACCGTACCTGATGCAATCCCGCCATCAACTGCTACAAATGCAATAACTGTGACAGATCGCTCTTCAATGACACCGTTTGTTGTGAGAGTGCTATTTGCCCAGCGCAGGTTTGCTTGGGTTGATTCTTTAACAATGACAATGCAATCTTCATAGTCAGCAGCAGCTGTAACACGTTCTATAAGTTCTTGCGGAGAAATCATGCTCCCGCCTCCGCAACTGTGTTGAGAACATTAATCTGCGTAAAGACAGCAGCAGGACATCCATGACTCACTGCTGCTACTTGCCCCGGTTGTCCTTTACCGCAATTAAATGCACCACCCAAAACATAAGTAGATGGACCACCCACTGTGCGCATTGCACCCCAGAAGTCAGTGGTAGTTGCTTGGTATGCCACGTCTTTGACTTGACCCACAACTTTGCCGTTCTTAATTCGATGAAATTGTTGTCCAGTAAATTGAAAGTTATAACGTTGCATATCGATTGACCACGAGTTATCACCCTTGATCAAAATCCCATCGTCAACATCGGCGATCAGTCCAGCCATATCTGGGCCAGTGGGATTTGGTTGCAATGAAACATTGGGCATACGTTGAATCGGAACATGCGCAGGGGAGTCAGCAAAGGCGCACCCGTTACTGCGATCGCGCCCTACTCGTGCTGAAATACGGCGATCTAATTGGTAGCCAACAAGAGTGCCATCTTTAATGATGTCCCAACGTTGAGCCTCAACTCCTTCATCATCGAAGCCGACAGTGCTGAGTCCATGAGGGGTCAATCGATCTCCCGTGACATTCATCAGGGCAGATCCATATTTGAGTTTGTTGAGATTATCGGGGGTAGCAAAGGAAGTTCCTGCATAGTTGGCTTCATATCCGATTGCACGATCTAACTCTGTTGCATGGCCAATCGATTCGTGGATTGTTAACCACAAATTACTTGGGTCAATCAAGAGATCGTATTTTCCAGCAACGACGCTTGGTGACTTCACTTTTTCACCCAACAAGGTTGGAAGTTCGTCGATCTCTGCATCCCAGTTATAGACATGATTATCCATCCACTCCCATCCGTATCCTGCTGGTTGGGCCAAAGTTCTCATTGATTCAAACCCATGATCCCCAACGCTGACTGCATCAAATTGCGTTTGTATTCTCACCCGTTGCTGCGTAGTAGAAGTCCCATAAGAATCCGCATAAAACTTCTGTTCCTTTACGAACATTGAATGTGCACTTACATGGCTGACAACTGAGGTTCCTAATAATTTATTACTCAATTGCGCCAAGCGAGCAATTTTGGTTTCATCGGTCACAGCAAATGGATCAACTTCGTAGTCAGATACCCAGGTACGACCTGCATAGACAGGTTCTGATACAAGTGAAACTTCTTCAGTGGAAAGCGGCTTACTTGTTTTAGCCATTGCCACAGCCGTGTGTGCGAGTTTTACTGCAACATCGGGTGAAATTTCAGGAGATGATGCAAAGCCCCACGCGCCATTAACGATGACTCTGACCCCGACACCTGTGGCCGTTCCATCCGATTGTGTTTCTGGATGCGAATCGCGTAATTGAAGATATCCAGTTCTTACACGTTCAATGCGAACATCAACATGCGAGGCACCAGCACTCTTGGCTGCATCTAGTGCCGCATCGGCAGTGGCTTGCAGTGGTAGCGCGAGGAAGTCTGGATCTACTGGATGAGGCATAGGGTTATTGTGGTTGAAAGCCGCGCTATTCTCTAGTCATGAATTCCACCTCACGTGTTTTGCACGCGGCTACTGGTTCCAACATGAGCGCAAAAGGTTGGGGGCAAGAGGCTGCAATTCGAATGTTGCATAACAACTTAGATCCTGCAGTGGCAGAACATCCAGAGAATCTTGTTGTTTACGGTGGTACCGGCAAAGCGGCTCGCGATTGGCCTTCCTTTGATGCCATTGTTCGAAACTTAACCAACCTCAAAGATGATGAAACTTTGCTGGTGCAGTCTGGAAAGCCCGTTGGTGTATTTCAAACTCACGAATGGGCGCCACGAGTACTTATCGCAAATTCAAATCTTGTAGGGGACTGGGCGAACTGGCCAGAATTTCGGCGCTTAGAACATATGGGCTTGACGATGTATGGACAGATGACGGCAGGTTCTTGGATCTACATCGGGACTCAGGGAATCTTGCAAGGTACATATGAAACATTTGCAGCCATCGGACATAAGAGGTTTAACGGAAGCTTGCAAGGAACCCTGACTCTCACGGCAGGTTGTGGCGGAATGGGTGGCGCTCAACCATTAGCGGTGACAATGAATGGCGGAGTGTGCCTCATTATTGATATTGATAAGACGAGTTTAGAAAAAAGAATTGAAACCCGATACTTAGATGAAATTGCAAACGATCTCAATGACGCAATCGCCCGAGTACTCAAAGCTAAAAACGAGGGCCGCCCTCTCTCTGTTGGACTCGTGGGTAATGCTGCAGTGTTAGTACCTCAGTTACTGCATATGGATGTAGCAATTGACATCGTGACAGACCAAACTTCAGCACACGATCCTCTTACATACGTCCCGATTGATGTTGACTTTCACGATGCCGCACGTCTTGCCAAAGATGATCCAGAAGATTTCACGAAGAGATCTCGCGCTGCGATGGCAAAACATGTTGAAGCAATGGTTGGCTTTATGGATAAGGGTGCAGAAGTATTTGATTACGGAAATTCAATCCGCGATGAAGCCCGCCAAGGTGGATATTCACGAGCATTCGCATTTCCCGGTTTTGTTCCTGCATATATTCGACCACTGTTTTGCGAAGGTAAAGGTCCATTTCGTTGGGTAGCGCTATCGGGAGATCCAAAAGATATTTTTCGCACCGATAAAGCGGTATTAGATCTTTTCCCAGAAAACGAAGGCTTGCACCGTTGGATCACTATGGCACAAGAAAAAGTGGCTTTCCAAGGACTACCAGCTCGCATTTGTTGGTTGGGATATGGCGAACGCGATAAAGCAGGCTTGGCATTTAATGACCTTGTTGCGCGAGGTGAAGTATCAGCCCCGATTGTCATTGGCCGCGATCACTTAGATTGTGGATCTGTTGCATCGCCTTATCGTGAAACAGAGGCGATGATTGATGGATCAGATGCCATTGCAGATTGGCCGTTACTAAATGCAATGGTCAATATTTCATCTGGTGCCTCGTGGGTATCCATTCACCATGGCGGCGGCGTTGGCATAGGTCGCTCTATTCATGCTGGACAAGTCAGTGTCGCCGATGGGACTAAACTTGCAGCACAAAAATTGGAACGCGTATTAACTAACGATCCTGGAATGGGTGTTATCCGCCATGCTGATGCTGGTTACGAAGGCGCCATTTCAACGGCTAGAGAAAAGCATGTGCATGTGCCCATGTTGGATATTGAATGACGAGCACTCTTTTTCACAATATTGGTCAATTAGTAACCAATGATCCCGAGCATGACGGGACGAAATTAGGATTGATTGAAAACGCTGCTCTCTTGGTTGAAGACGGTGTTATTGCCTGGGCTGGCCCGGATTCAGATGCCCCAACTCATCACATCAAGAAGAAAATTGACGCGCAGGGTAAAGCGGTAATCCCAGGATTTGTAGATAGCCATACACATCTAATTTTTGCAGGCGATCGCAGTCAAGAATTTCGCGCCAGAATGTTGGGCGAGAGTTATACCGCGGGCGGAATCGCACATACCGTCGAGAAAACGCGCGCTGCAAGTAACCAATTGTTGACCTCAATTGCCCAAGGCTTATTTAACGAAGCGCTCCAATCTGGCACAACAACAATTGAAATTAAATCTGGCTATGGACTAACAGTTGTAGATGAGGCACGCTCCTTAGAAATTGCACAAGCTCTCAGTGATGAGACAACCTTTCTCGGCGCACACGTTGTGCCAGTTGAGTACAAAAAGAACCCAAAAGATTATGTGGATTTAATCTGCGGTCCGATGCTCGATGCTGCGCTTCCTTTTTCTAAGTGGATTGATGTTTTTTGCGATAAAGGTGCATTTTCTGTCGATGACGCCCGCACTATTTTGAAAGCCGGAATGGCAAAGGGATTGTTGCCCCGCTTGCACGCCAACCAACTTCAAGAAGGCCATGGAGTGCGTTTGGGGGTGGAGCTTGGTGTTGCTTCTGTGGATCATGTTTCACATTTGAGTGAAAAAGATATCGAGGCCCTCTCAGCTTCTACAACAGTGGCCACTCTCTTGCCAGGTGCAGAATTTTCTACACGATCACCATATCCAGATGTTCGCCCACTGCTTGAGGCAAGTATTACCGTGGCGATTGCCTCAGATTGCAATCCCGGCAGTTCTTACACAACAAGCATGCCTTTCATTATTGCAATTGCAGTTCGCGAGATGCATTTTTCTCCCGAGCAAGCGCTTTGGGCGGCAACTCGTGGAGGAGCCAAAGCCCTTTGCCGAGATGACATTGGACATTTAGTTGAAGGTGCTCGAGCAGATTTTTGCCTCTTAAGTTCTGATTCATATATTCACTTGGCATATCGCCCCGGTGTTAACTTAGTAGAACAGGTATGGCGAGATGGCCTCCACATTAAATAAATCAGTAACCCTTGGCACTCATGGCGTCACATTTGACGAAGTCATTGCAGTTGCTCGCCACGGCGCCAAGGTGACTATCTCACCCGCATCTGTTGCTGCGATGAATGCATCTCGGGCATTTATCGAAAGTTATGCAGCGGGCGGGGTTCCGGTTTATGGCGTCTCGACTGGTTTTGGCGCATTAGCTAATCGTCATATCGATGTAAAAGACCGCACTCAATTACAAAAGTCCTTAATCCGCTCACATGCCGCAGGTGTAGGTCCTGCAGTTGAGCAAGAAGTCGTTCGCGCCCTAATGTTTTTGCGACTTCGCACAATGGCATCTGGTCGCACTGGCGTCAGGGTTGCACTTGCTCAAACTTATGCAGATTTTCTTAATGCAAACATCACACCGGTTGTTCCCGAATTTGGGTCCCTCGGGTGTAGCGGGGATCTCGCCCCGTTATCTCATTGCGCACTTGCAATGATGGGAGAGGGAAGAGTGCATGATGCATCAGGCAAAGAAGTTGCTGCACTTGATGCGATTAAAGCGGCAGGGTTAAAGCCCATTGGGCTAGAGGCCAAAGAAGGCCTTGCCCTCATTAACGGTACTGATGGAATGCTCGGGATGCTGATTATGGCTTGTGCTGATCTAGCAGCCTTGTGCACCGTTGCCGATATCACTGCTGCAATGAGTATCGAAGGATTGCTGGGCACCGATCGAGTCTTTGCGCCAGATCTTCATGCACCGCTTCGCCCACAAGTAGGACAAGCGGTTAGTGCTGCAAATATTTATGCATTACTTCAAGGATCAGGCATTGTTGCTTCGCATTTAGAAAATGATTCTCGCGTGCAAGATGCGTATTCGTTGCGTTGTGCACCGCAAGTTGCAGGTGCCGTACGAGACACCATTGAATATGCATCAACGATTGCCCAGCGAGAACTCTCGAGTTCGATAGACAATCCAGTGGTCTTGCCAGATGGTCGAATTGAATCCAACGGCAACTTCCATGGCGCTCCCGTGGGCTATGTTTTAGATTTTCTTGCTATTGCGGCTGCAGATCTTGGTTCAATGGCAGAGCGCCGCACCGATCGGGCGCTAGATCAGCATCGCTCATCGGGGCTTCCACCATTTCTGGCTCATGATCCAGGCGTTGATTCTGGACTCATGATTGCGCAGTACACACAAGCAGGATTAGTCAGCGAGAACAAGCGCCTAGCATCGCCTGCAAGTGTTGATTCGATTCCTTCATCTGCAATGCAAGAAGATCATGTTTCGATGGGTTGGAGTGCTGCGCGCAAACTACGTAAAGTTGTTGAAAATCTCGCACGTATTTTGGCCATCGAATTAGTGACATCGGCAAGAGCTATCGAATTTCGCACGGGGCTCATGCCATCGCCGGCAACAGCAAGAGTTGTTAAGGAGCTGCGCATGGTTGTGCCTGGTGTTGGTCCAGACAGATTCTTATCACCCGAGCTAGAAGCAGCAGTGATATTGGTTCAATCAGGCAAAGTTGTTGCAGCGGCTAAAGAAGTTATTAAGGATTTGCGCTAACTCCTGCGGGTTGCAACTCCGCACGCAGCTTCAAGAACTAAGAGTGCACCTAATCTGATCGTGCGCTGATCTGGAGTATCAAGAGCGGCATCGATTTCAGTGATATCAATTGCTCGAACTCTCTTGTCCGCGCCAGATAAGAATGCAGCCTGACGTAATTCATCGGCGCTGATGCCCCCAGGCACAGATGCTGGGCACGCTGGTGCAACAGAGCGATCACAGACATCTACATCTAGGTCTACGTAGATCTCTTGGCCATTTGCTCCGGCAATCTCAAGTGCTTGGGCCATGACATCGGCCATTGATCTACTGCGTAGCGCATCCCTTGTTATTACATGAACGCCTTCATCTTTTGCCCGGGCTGCGTACTCGCGGCTATTTGCAAAATCACTGAGACCAATTTGAACAATATTTTTACCTTGCAGTCCCTTTTGGATCAAACGCCAGACCGGTGAACCATTGGAGACGCCATCTCTAAGGTCATGATGCGCATCTAAGGTAATGAGTCCAATCTTAGACAAATCAGGCCACAGCCCACTTGCCACAGAATAGGTAATGGAGTTATCTCCACCCAGTGCGATCAATAACTTATTCTGGCTTCGAACATTGACGACAGCGCGAGCAACCTTTTGTTCACCGGCTTCATGATCTGGCGACTCGATATCCCCAAGATCCCGCAGAGTAATCTCTCGAAGATCGATATCTCGCGCACTCGAATAAGTTGAGTAACGTGCAAGGGCGTTTCGAATTGCGATAGGTGTTTGGTCTGCAGAGGTTGGAGAAAGTGAAGATTCGTGCGCGGGTATCCCGATGAGTGCAACATCGCACGATCCACTGGGATTGCTATCTGGCACAAACAAAGTATTGGCACGCGTCCATTGCGGATCGTGTGACAACTTAGATTCAGCCATGTCTGCATCGTACGCGAGCGTGGGTTTCCTTCCTATCTACTAGTGCCGTAACCTTCTTCCAAGAAGAGTCGCCCGGATCACCGCGTTGCGTAAGCACCGAGGAAAGTCCGGACTCCAGAGAGCAAGGTGGTGGGTAACGCCCACCCGGAGCAATCCGCGGGATCAGTGCCACAGAAAACAGACCGCTCATGCAAATGAGTAAGGGTGAAACGGTGGTGTAAGAGACCACCAGCATTTACGGCAACGTATATGGCTAGGTAAACCCC
>WLPU01000002.1 GCA_009698615.1 Actinomycetota bacterium
ATGCAGATTCGCAAATCTTTGCGATGCTCTTCTTGCTTAACCTAGGTTTCATCTTTATGCCTAAGTTACCGATTATCAATCGGCTACCTCGATTGATTCCCTTCCATCGCCTCATTTGGAGTAGGTACTACAGAGAGAACAATCTCTAGATTTCACCTTTTCTGGCCCCGACTACCCTTTAAGTCGGGGCTGGAACTTTTTCACCGCCCGCTCCGTTCGATTCGTTGAAGGTCCCATCAGGTAACCTTCAGGAATGATCCTTCGCGGCTCGAAAGCCTTTCGCTCATTTTTTGCCACCGAAAGCGCTGGCGGAATGGTCTTGGTCGCCTCTTGCCTGGTTGCACTTATCATTTCGAATTCTTCTCTGAATCATAATTTCACTGACCTTATTGCGCCAATACATACATTCATCAGCGAAGGATTGATGAGTGTTTTCTTTTTCCTTGTTGGGCTTGAGATCAAACGAGAATTCATTAACGGTGAACTCCGCAACCCTCGTATCGCAGCCCTGCCGATTATCGCGGCGATCGGTGGGATGACCACCCCAGCGCTCATCTATGCCCTCATTAATCACGCGGGCTCGGCGGTTCATGGATGGGCAATTCCGATGCCTACAGACATTGCACTATCTCTCGGAGCACTCGCGCTGCTGGGGTCACGAATTGATAATTCGTTAAAGATTTTTCTTCTCACCCTAGCTATTGCGGATGATCTCGGATCGATAATCGTCATGGGGATTTTTTATTCTGGGGGATTAAGCGTCACTAAGATTGCTTCAACTATTGGAGCAGTTCTATTGGCATGGATTATTCCGACTTCGCAGGCGATCAGCACCGACAGACTTATTTCGTGGATTCATCCCTGGTCCAGTTTTCTCATTATTCCGCTCTTCGCCTTAGTCAACATTGGAATTCATATCGACTTCTCGCACGTATCATCGGCTATTTCTTCGCCAATCACACTAGGCATTATTGCTGCCCGAGTCATTGGCAAAATTTTGGGAATTACCCTCTTTTCGTGGGCAGCCGTGAAAATGAAGGTGGCAACAATCCCGTCATCGTTGACCTTTATGGAAATCATCGGTGCTGCCGCTTTGGCAGGGATGGGACTGACAGTTTCGCTATTCATCGCAAATCTCGCCATGAGCGACCCGGCGCAACTTGCTCAGGTCAAGTTGGGACTTGTCCTGGCAGCGATCATCTCGGCAATATTGGGCTTATCAATTCTGCACAAATTCTCGACCTCTCAAGATTAATTATCGTTTTTCTTGGCGGGCAATATTCTTTCGCGATAAGAGGATGTGGCCAAAAAAACCAATTACCAAAGCGAAAATAACGCCTACGTTTGCAAAAGCCCAAGCACCCTCTTTGCCCCCAATGAGCGCAAGAAAGTACCCCTGCCAAGAAAGCCAGGATGCAAAAGTATTTGTGACAAATCCCCAACCGATGATTGAACCCCCAAGTACGAGTGCGATAGAGCGAAGATTCCACGCGCCATATCGACCAGTGGCGTCAAAAAGTTCTGCCTCTGCATAATCCTCTTTGCGCATCATGACATCTGCAACAAATATTGCAGACCAGACCGCAATTGGGACGCCTAAGGTGATCAGGAACCCCTGGAATGGAATAGAAAAATTCCCAGCAAACCACACGATGTAGATGGTGCCGGCCAACATGATGCAACCATCGATCCCAGCGGCAATGTGACGCTTCACAGGCAAACCAATGGAAATTAGCGCTAAACCAGATGAGTAGAGATCTAGGATTGCTCCACCGATTAAACCTAATACTGCCACGCAAGCGAATGCAATGAGATACCAGGTAGGCACCAAACTTGTAAGAGCCCCAATAGGATCCATCGAAATCTTCTCATTGAGCTCTTTGCTGCTGCCAGATAATAATGATCCGTAAATCACCAAAATAATAGGAACCAAGGATGAACCAAATACCGTCCACCCAATGACTTTGGCACTTGAAACGCTCCGCGGGAGATAGCGAGAATAATCTGCCGCTGAATTGACCCACCCGAGCCCTATCCCCGTGATACCAAAAATCATTGCGCCGATAAAGCTTTGTAGATTTCCTTGCGGGATTGCTTTTATGGCCGCCCAATTAACATTATCAATAGTTAAAGCCACATATCCCAAGGTCATAATCACTGTCGCAAGGGTAAGCCACTTTTGAATCCTCATGATGACCGAAAAACCCAACACTCCACCAAATACCGTCAACGAAACTGCTATAAGGAATCCAATAATTCGAGCAGCATTGTGATCAAAGTTGCCGATTCTCGCAAAAACAGTTTGTGTAGCAAGGGTTGCTAGAGAAACTAAAACTGTTTCCCATCCCACAAAGATCAAGTAAGAAAGGAGCCCCGGAACAATGTTGCCTTTAACGCCGAAGGCGGCACGCGAGAGAGTCATCGTTGGTGCATTAGAACGTTTACCCGCAAGAGAACTCACGCCCACGAGCAGGAAGGAAAGCACGACCCCTAAGACCGCGGCAAGAGCGCACTGTTTAATAGAGATGCCAAATCCAAGAAAAAAGGCGCCATAAGAGAGCGCGAGAAGTGAAACATTTGCGCCACACCAGGGCCAAAACAAATCGCGAGGAGATCCTTGACGTTCGCTTTCTTGAATGAAATTGATCCCATTAAATTCAATCTTCATCGCGATTCACCAGCCTTATTGTGTTGTCGATTTAGAAGTAGGTAGAGACAAATCCCGATTCCAATCCCCCAGATTAAATCAATGGCAATCGTCGCGACCGCCGTGACCACTAATACCACCGCATCACGTTTCGTGGTTTGTAAAGACTCGCGAAGCGAAGCGGGATTGAGGATCCGATAACTTGTGCCAATAAGCACGCCCGCTATTGCACCGGCGGGAATATGACTCACCCAGGAAGCTGCAACCAACGCCACTAAAAGCAACACTCCGGCATGGACCATTGATGAAAGCCGCGTCTTAGCGTGAGAACGAACATTGACGCTTGTTCGTGCAATTGCGCCGGTTGCAGGAAGCCCGCCAAACACACAAGAGATTGCAGTCGCAATTCCTTGACCAAAAAGCTCGCGATCGGGCGCATAGTGCTGTTCTGGACCAGCATGAACCATTCCATCAGCAACTCGAGCCGACAGCAGCGACTCAATCGCGCACAGTAGGGCAATCAAAAATGCAGGCCAGAGCAAATGACTCGCATCCTTCCAAGATATGTCGCCTCCATGCCAACTGCCAATTCTTCTTGGAATTTCTCCGATTGAATTCACCGTCATCGCGAACACCTGCGCCACAATTAACGACACGACAATGGCAACAAAACTCGCAGGAATGTGAAACCGGATATGTAGACGACGCGCCAAGAGCGGGTAGGCAAATTTAACGAGAAGAGTCAGCGCTACAATTCCTAAACTTTGCCAAGAAATACCAGCGGAGATGGCGTTTTGCACAGTTCTCCAAGCAACTGTCAATGTCCGATCTCCTTTAGCTTTTGAAACACCTAACGCCATTGGTATCTGTTGGACAGCAATGACACCTGCGATTCCAACAGTAAAACCTTCAAGCACCGGCCACGGAACGCGGTTGATAATTTTGCCTAAACCTGCCAATGCCATCACTACAACAATTACACCCGCAATTAATCCTAAAAAGGGAATTGCTCTGACTCCGTAATGATTGATGATCGGAATCAAAACTACAGTCATTGCACCAGTTGGACCGCTCACTTGGTACTTAGACCCCCCAAATATTGCAGCAAGAAAACCAGCTATCACTGCAGTTGTAAGACCTGATGCTGCGCTCATCCCAGAAGTAGCGCCGAACCCAAGCGCCAATGGAAGTGCTACAACCGCGACTGTCGCGCCTGCTACGAGATCAAAAGAGAGCGATTTCTTACTAAAATCGTAATCATTTCTCGTTGGTAACAAATTTCGAATCAAAATCAGCTCAAGTTCTTACGACGCCTCGTTGCGGCCAACCAGATTATTACTGATGCAACAATTAGAGCACTCAACGAAAATAAAGTGGCGGAGTTCAATTCCTTTGATTTATGTTCAACGGAGTTGGAATCCCGTGAAGGATTTACGGATGAAACTTCGGACGCTACGGGCGTGGCAGCACTCGGAGAAAGTGAAAAATCATAAGCGCCTTCAACCGGATGACCGTCTTCGGAAACAATTCGATAAGAGACGTGGTACCTACCAGGTGTTGACACCGATTTCAGACTCACCATCAATTTTCCACCGCTGACCATCGAGTCTCCTAAATCAATTTGGATACCCTTCGGATCTTCTACTTTAAGAATATTAGTCTTGGGACCACCAAGGGTTATAAGTGCGCCATCAAATTCAACGCTGGCTGTAGTGGGCAGTTGCGAGATCATTGAATCTCTTGCAGGGGTTGCGTTCACGAGTTCCCCGTGTGCGAAGGCAGGCCATTGAGTCACCCCGCAGAAGAAAATAAGGAATACAGCTACTACGGAGATTTTTGCGCGGGGGTTAAGCACAAATCACAGGGTATTGCATTTGAATCTATCTGTGAATTACCGCAACCATTTTCCCAACCGCGCCTTCATTGGTAAGGTTTCGCTAGGTCATGAGTATCAGCACCAAGCCCCGGCTTGCTGAACGGCAACCCTCCATCGCGGTGGGGTGCTCCGGGTGAAGACCAGGTCATAACAAAAGTTGTGACAAGCGACGACGAAAGGTACCTAATGAAAATCAATAAATCTTTAGCACTTACAACAGCGCTCTTGCTTGCTGTGAGCCTTACATCATGTGCTAAACCTGCAACAACAGAAAATGCAGCATCAGCATCATGTGCTCCGGCCGATCTTTCAACTCTGACGAAAGGCACTCTCACAGTTGCGACAGGTGAGCCTGCATATGACCCATGGGTCTCAAATGACAAACCAGAATCAGGAGCTGGATTTGAAGCCGCGGTTGCATACGCCGTTGCAAAACAACTTGGATTCGAAAGCGCTGCAGTCAAATGGGTGCGTACAACATTTGATTCTGCAGTTACCCCTGGTCCAAAAACTTTCGATTTCAATCTGCAGCAATATTCAATCACAGCAGATCGTAAAAAGGTCGTTGACTTTTCGAGCGCCTACTACTTTGCTAACCAAGCAATTGTTTCTGCAAAGGGAAGTAAAATTGCGGGTGTAACTACGCTTGCTGGTCTCAAAGGTGCAAAACTTGGAGCAGCGGTAGGTACCACATCGTTAGATACAATTGAGACCCAATTGGGTCTCAAGGCCCAGGTCTTTAACGACAATGCTGCTGCAGTTACGGCGCTCAAGAATGGTCAAATCGATGGTCTTGTTGTCGATTTACCAACTGCCTTCTACTTAGCAGCGGCTGAAGTGAAAGATGGAATCATCGTCGGCCAACTTGAAAATCACGATTCGGCCGATCTTGGATTTGGATTACTTCTTGCCAAAGACAGTCCTTTGACTGCTTGCATAACTAAAGCTGTAGATGCGATTACGGCCAGCGGAGAGCTCAAAACAATTCAAGATAAATGGCTCACAACAAGTGCCGGAGCTCCGGTACTGAAGTAAGCCCACATTCATCAAGGCGATGCGCATTAACGGAGAGAGCACGGCCCCTCAATCGGGGGGTCGTGCTTCTTCCATGTGGACACCAAGTCAATTTGAACTCAATCGTCGCCGAATCCGCTCAGAACAAAATCGTCGAAACGCGATCATCGCAATCATTTCAACTTTCTTAGTTTTGGGAACTCTTGCAACAATCCTAATTACATCACCTGGTTTCAAGAGTTTGACTGATACTTTCTTTGCCTGGAGTTACGGGGTTGAAGTCCTCCCAAAAGTAATTCTTGGATTCTGTACAAATATCGCCCTCACTTTGATCGCCGGTACTGCGGTCTCAATCTTTGGCTTAGTACTCGCACTCACGCGTACCTCTCGATCTCCAGCGCTCACCCCATTTAGAATCTTGGCAACAATCTACGTTGATGTATTTCGTGGGATTCCCATGTTACTGATCATTTTGCTGGTGGGCTTTGGCATACCGGCCCTTCGCCTTCAAGGCCTCACCAGTAACGTTTTGGTTCTTGGCACAATCGCTGTGGTTATCACTTACACCGCATACGTTGCAGAAGTTATTCGGAGTGGAATTCTCACAGTACATCCCAGCCAAAGGGCTGCCGCGCGTTCCTTAGGGCTCTCAAATGTTCAGACTTTGCGCCATGTTGTACTCCCCCAAGCCCTTCGACGAGTTACTCCACCCTTGCTGAATGATCTTGTTTCTTTGATTAAGGACACCGGTCTGGTTTCAATCCTTGGAGTGACGGATGCAATTCGTGCTGCACAAATAGCCAGCAGCAGAAGTTTTAACTACACCCCGTATGTCATGGCTGCTGGGCTCTTTTTGTTAGTCACGATTCCGTTGACGCGCCTGACAGATCACACAATGCGCAAGGCGATGGAGCGACAGAATGCGCAGGGTCTTGCATGACTACTCCGGTCCTGAGAGTAGAAAGCCTACGTAAATCATTTAGCAGCGAGGTGGTGCTGCAAGAGATCTCTTTCGATGTCCCCGTTCATACCGCCACGGTTTTTATCGGCGCATCTGGATCTGGAAAATCCACTCTCCTTCGCTGCATCAATCTCCTTGATTCAATCGATGATGGAGTTATCGAGCTCGATGGAGTGGAGATCAGTGATCCACGAGTGGATTCTGATGACGTCCGCCGCAAACTTGGAATGGTTTTCCAATCCTTTAATCTTTTTCCTCATATGTCCGTGCTTGAAAACATCACCTTGGCTCCGATTCATGTTCAAGGCGTAGGCAGGCAAGAGGCGCGCAATCAAGCTATCGAACTACTGAAGAAATTTGATCTCGGTGACAAGGCCGATCAATATCCGGATCGACTCAGTGGTGGGCAACAACAAAGAGTTGCAATTATCCGTTCTCTGGCTCTCAAGCCACGTCTTTTGCTATTGGATGAAGTTACTTCAGCCCTTGATCCCATTTTAGTCAATGAAGTCTTGAGTACTGTCCGTGATCTTAAATCCGATGGTATGACCATGGTGATTGCGACGCATGAAATGGGATTCGCGCATCAAGTGGCCGATGAAGTTTGCTTCCTGCATCACGGGCGAATTGTGGAATACGGCCCACCTGAAGTTGTTCTATCCAATCCACAGGATTCGCGCACCAAAGATTTCCTCAAAAGAGTCCACGAAGCAGGGCGACTGTAATTCATTTGATCGACCGTTAGACGTGATTTTCAATACGTAGCGCGACCACCAGTTGTATCAAATGTGAATCCGGTCGTGAAGGAACATGCCCGCGAGGCCATGAAACAAATTGTCTCAGCAACTTCTTCGGCTTCACCGACTCTGCCCATGGGGATGCGAGCAATCATGTACTTCAATGTTTCATCGCTGGTATCGGCATTCATAGGTGTACGGATAACAGCAGGGG
Organism: Actinomycetota bacterium; assembly: GCA_009698615.1. Classification (GTDB taxonomy): domain Bacteria; phylum Actinomycetota; class Actinomycetes; order Nanopelagicales; family Nanopelagicaceae; genus QYPT01. Next base: position 7,450 of record WLPU01000002.1, read on the forward strand.
CCAGAGCATTAATAGTGATTCCATCTGGTGCAATCTCTTTGCCAATGCCCTTAATGAATCCAATCATCCCTGATTTGGAAGTGTTATACGGCGACATCCCTGGATTTCCTTCTTTGCCTGCAATAGATGCAACGTGCACAATCCGACCGTATTTCTGCGCTTTCATGATTGGTAAAACTTGTTGGGTGAGCCAAATAGTTCCAAAAAGATTCACTCGCAAGGTGCGTTCAAAATCCACCCAAGCAATATCTTCGAGCTTCACATTGGATGGACCCACCATTCCAGCAGAATTTACAAGAGAGTCAATTCGCTTCTCTTTCGCCACTATGCGAGCGATTGTTTCTTTAATTTGATCTTCATCAGAAACATCTAAAACACTCACTTGATCATCTCCGAGTGAAAACTCTGATTTTAATTTGCCTAAAGCATCAACATTGTTATCGAGGGCGATCACCTTGGCCCCACGAGATTGAAGCAGCCCAACCGTGGCGCGACCGATACCGTTTCCGGCCCCGACGACGATACAAACCTGACCTTCGAAAAGTGTCTTGTTGGTCATTACTTTGACTCCTCAGGTGTGTGGGCTTTTCGAGCAGTCTAATCGCCCGAGTTTCAATTTCTCCACCTACTGTGAGAGTCTTTGACACTCACGGCGATTCAAGGGAGTTCCTATGGCAGAGCAAGTTTGGCCTTCAACGCGCGAAGCAGACGGTCCCATGAAGAAATCAATCGCCCTGCTGTCAGCCCAAAATATTCAATTCCGCGATGCGGATGGCCTGCCAGAATCTACTAAGCGTTTTGCTGATGGATCACGGTGGAAGATTGAGATTCCATCAGTCGAAGGTCCTTTAGCTTTCAAGGCGATTTTGGATGAAGCGCAAAAACGCAATATGAAATTTCACCGGATCTCGCAAGGCTCCGGCATCATGATGCAAACTGATGATGAAATTCAAGAAATGGTTGCACTTGGCGCAAAACATAATCTTGAGGTTTGCCTATTCGTCGGTCCGCGTGCTGCATGGGATATTGGCAAACAACCACTTTCCTCTGCTGGTGGAGTTGCTTCGCCAACACTTCGTGGGACTGATCAAGTGCGATATGCCGTCGAAGATGTTTTGCACGCATCTGAACTCGGCGTTCGTTCAGTCTTAGTTGGAGATATTGGATTACTCAAAGTTCTTGGACAGGCAAGACGCCTTGGAGACCTCCCCTCAGATTTCATTTTAAAAACTTCCGTGGCTATGCCTTGTACGAACGCTGCGACTGCACAAACTATGGTTGAGCTCGGAGCCTCAACTCTCAATCTTGCGACTGACCTTTCGCTCCAACAGATTGCTGCAATCCGTGCACAAGTAGATATTCCAGTGGATGTATATGTAGAGGGTCCAGATGATTTCGGTGGCGTTGTGCGACATTATGAAGTTCCAGACTTGGTACGGGTCGCCGCACCTGTCTACTTAAAGTTCACCGTACGAAATTCTCCAGGCCTCTACCCTGCAGGAGGACATATTCAAAGTGTTGTTGAATCAACAGGTCGCGAACGTGTAAGACGGGCAGCAATCGGCCATTCCATGCTCACTCGCTACGGCTTCGAAAAGTAGCCCCGCATATGCCTCGCGTACTACTTTACGGTGCAACTGGCGCACTGGGTGGCGCAACCGTTGATGTTTATCGCTCTCACGGGTGGGAGGTCTTCCCCGTCGTTCGCAAGAGCTCGGGTTTAGAAAATGAAATCGTTCTCCCGCTCGTAAATTTGAAGGATCCATTTGATGCCATAGTTTTTGCCCAAGGTGCCAACTACAACGGTGGGCTCATGACGGTCACCGACGAACAGATTAATGAACTCTTTGAAGCTAACGTCGGTTTTGTTGTGAAACAAATTCGCTACCTTGTGCAGAATGAATTGATAAAGAGAAAAGGAAAGATCGTTATTGTCAGCTCACTAGCTGAACTCTTCACCCGCAAAGAAAAACTTGCCTATACGATTTCAAAAGCGGCCGTCGGTGGTCTAGTCCGCTCACTTGCAGTTGATCTCGGTAGATCGCATGAAATTCTCGTAAACGCAATATTGCCGGGGGTAGTCGATTCACCTATGGTCAGGGCAACTCTTGGTGAGGAACAACTAGAACACATCATTGGATCCACTCCTATCGGATCTCTTGTTACGCGCGTTGATGTAGGCAATAGCATTTATCTTCTAGGCAGTGAACTCAATACTGGCATTTCTGGCGTGAGTGTTCTAGTGGATAACGCGCATTCTGTGACTTATCTTCCCTAGGCCATGACTCAAGCACTTCTTGATGAAAACACGGTAGTTGCTTATCTTCAAGAGCGCGGAATCTTTACAATTAACGCGCATCCAACGGTTGAAATTCTCACCGGCGGAGTTTCTAATGTTGTGCTCGCCGTTTCCGCAGAAGGTAAAGATTTGGTACTCAAGCAAGCACTCCCCGCACTTAAAGTGAAAGCAACCTGGGTGGTTGAACAACGGCGCGCACTAGTTGAAGCTAAAGCCATCGAGGTTTTATCGCCAATGACACCTCGCAATGTTCCACAACTCTACGATGTTGATGCCGATAGATTCGTACTACTTATTGAGCGCATTCCAGATACCAGCAATTGGAAAGAGGATCTTTTGGGTGGAGTGATCCGGTCAGAAATTGCTGCCTCATTAGGAACAATTCTTGGGGTATGGCATCGAATTTCTTCCGAAAATTCCGCAACTCTTGGAGAATTTGAAGAAGATTCTCTTTTTGAGCAGCTACGCATCAATCCCTTTTATCGCAGTTTGGTCTTGGTACATCCTTCTGTGGCCCCACGGATTACCTCCCTGATCGAGGAGTTAGAAGGTTTGAAAACAAGTCTTGTCCATGGAGATTTTTCTCCGAAAAACATACTGGTTGCCAGCGATGGCCACCCCATCGTTCTTGATTTCGAAACAGCGCATACTGGAAATCCTGTCTTTGATTTAGCATTCCTGTTAGGGCACCTACTGTGTAAGCAAGAGTATTTCCAAGGCAACCGAGAAAAGAGAGCTCTTGCAGAGTGCGCCAGAGTTTTTCTTGACGCTTATGAAAAATCTTTAGGCGCTGAAGCAGATCGACATCTTGCATGGCATGTCGCCACCATCGCACTTGCACGTATTGATGGTGTCTCTCCAGTGAACTACCTCGACCAACAGGGCCAAGAGGCGGTTCGCGATCGCGCCCTAGGCATTCTTCGGGCACATATAGCTCCGAGCATCAGTGAAGTATTCTTGCAATCATGACGGCCACCATAACCAATGTCAGTGGGTTACAAGTTTTGGATTCGCGAGGTCGCCCTACGGTTTGCGCCCTAATCACACTCAGCGATCAGAGTGTTCACAAAGTAACTGTTCCATCCGGTGCTTCAACTGGCAGACATGAAGCGCTAGAACTTCGAGATACGAACTCACAACGCGCCGAAAAATTTTATTCTGGCAAAAGCGTCTCATTGGCTGTATCGCATATCAATGAACTCATCGCTCCCACGATGATTGGACTTGTCCCTGACGTTGCAACTATCGATCAGATTATGATTCAACTAGATCCAACCCCTCGACATGAAAAATTGGGAGCAAACGCAACTCTTGCCGTTTCATTAGCCACCCTTAAGGCAGGCGCCCATTCTCATCGCCAATCCATAGCCAGATATTTGCAACCCACTGGGAAACTGCAATTGCCAATGCCTATGGTCAACATACTTTCCGGTGGTGCGCACGCAAATGGCGCTTTGGATATCCAAGATGTACTTGTGATTCCTCATGGTGCAACGAGCTTTTCACAAGCCTTGTCATGGGTGGTTGCAATCCGAGAAAGTGCAGCTAAGCGAGGGGCGGAGCAAGGGTTTACAACAAACTTGGTGGCAGATGAAGGTGGTTTGGGAATCCCGTTTGCATCCTCCGCGAAAGCCTGCGAATTCGTTGCTCAATGCATCGAATCTGTAGGACTCACTGCCGGCCACGAAGTTTCCATAGCGTTAGATATTGCCGCAACTCAATTTTTCAATGACGGACAGTACGTTTCTCGCAATTCTGGTAAAACTTTCACGTCGGAACAATGGAGCCAGCAACTTTTAGAGCTTCTGGATCAGGCTCCAATTATTTCAATTGAGGATCCCTTTGCCGAAGATGACTGGGCGGCTTGGAAATCTTTTATGACTCAACTTCCGCGCAGCATTGCCGTTGTGGGAGACGATCTTTTTACAACCAATGCAGCGAGGCTTGCCCAAGGCATTCAGGAAAAAAGTGCAAATTCAATTCTGATTAAGCCCAATCAAAATGGCCTTGTCAGCTCAACATTTGATGTCCTCTCCCGAGCCAAGATGAGCAACTTTGCAACCATCGTGTCGGCGCGTTCGGGTGAAAGTGAAGATACCTGGTTGGCCGATATCGCAACGGGGTGGTCTGCTGGACAAATAAAGGTCGGTTCAACTCATGGTTCTGAAAGAACCGCGAAATGGAATCGCTTACTTGAACTAGAACACAGCGACGAAACGGTGTTCACCAATCCGTTCTAAAAATCAATGGCTCTAGGCGTTAATTACCTTGGAACGGATCGTGCCAATACCGTCAATACCAGTTTCAACAACTTCGCCACCCAGAAGGTATTTGGTTGGTTTTGATCCCATCCCTACCCCTTGTGGTGTTCCGGTGTTGATGATGTCGCCTGCTTTGAGTTCCATAAATTGGCTGATGTACCAGATGCAATGGTCGATACCAAAAATCATGTCTGAGGTTCGTGAATCTTGACGTTTTTCTCCGCTGACGGTGCACCAGAGTTGAATATCTGTCGGGTCGAGCGAATCTTCAGTAACGATCCAAGGTCCCATGGGATTAAAAGATGGGAAGGATTTACCCTTAACCCACTGTCCGCTACGTTCGATCTGCCAATATCTTTCGGAAACATCTTGTGAAATTGTGTAACCCAAGATGTGTTTGCGCGCATCTTCGGGAGATTTCAAATAGAGCGCGTTCTTGCCTATGACAACGCAGATTTCTACTTCGTAATCTGTCTTGAGCGAGCCAGGTGGAACCACAATGTCATCAAAGCCACCAATGACTGTATCTGGAGCTTTCATGAAAACAACAGGTTCGGTTGGCGGTGTGGCGCCAGTTTCAATAGCGTGTTGGGCGTAATTGAGTCCAACGCAGATCACTTTAGTTGGACGCGCTACTGGCGATCCCAAACGATAATCAGCGATCGCAACTTTTGGACGGGTTGATAAATCCAGAGCCCGAACTTTATCCAGTGCCCCGTTCTCTAAAGAAGTACGGTTCCAATCTCCAATGACGTCATCGACGAATACGGCCTCTGTATCACTCACAATCACAGCAGCGCGCTCTTTTTCGAAAGCTCCAAGTCTGGCTAAACGCATGGGACTAGTTTCCTTTCACTGGTTCGGAAGTTACAGCTTTATATAGAGCATCAGGTAGACCCTGAAAGGTTACAGGCCGAAGGAAGCGTGATATCGCATGCACGCCAACGGAAGTATGCAAAACCGATGTTGCCGCTGGGTAGGGACCGCCATGATGTTGACCGGCCGTCACTGCGACACCTGTCGGCCAAGCATTCAACACAACTCGGCCGCAATTGCCTGCTAACAAATTGAGGATGCCGGGAAGTTGAGAATCATCTTTCGATGCAAAGACTGCTCCTACGAGGGCTCCTTCAAGTTTGGCCACAATTGAATTGAGCTCTTGAAGATTCTTGTAAGTCACGATAATTCCAGTTGGACCAAAACATTCCTCCGCCAACTCCTCTGGCTTCACTTTCGCTGCCATGAGAACAAAAACTTCAGGGGTGGAGAAGAATCCTTCACCTGGAGCGCTCTTGCCAGCATATTGAAGTGGTTTTGTGGAACTACGAACATGGTCGCGGTTTTTATCGTGCAGCGACTGCGTTAATTCGCTCAGGAATGGAGATGCTTCTCTAGTTGCAAGGTTTTCCTTAACGTGAGTGAGAAACTCATCGCTTTCTGGAACAAAGAGCAAACTGGGGTTTGTGCAAAATTGGCCGTTACCTAAAAGCAAAGAATCAAGATATCCAGTAGCCAACGCTGCCACATCAGTGAGCGCGCTTTGTAAAACTACAACTGGATTAACGCTTCCGAGCTCTCCATAAAATGGAATTGGGTTGGGGCGAGACTGCGCAATATCAAATAGAGCACGTCCGCCGGATCGAGATCCAGTAAATGCACCGGCGCTTACTCGTGGATCGGTAAGGGCAACAGTTCCAAACTGGCGACCATGTCCCAATGCGATAAGGCCAGCAGGTGCGCCAGATTTCTTCAGGGCGTCCATAGCAATCTCATAAGAAAGTTGGGATGTTTGTGGGTGTGCCGAATGTGCCTTGATGACGACAGCGCATCCTGCTGCTAAAGCCGAAGCCGTATCTCCACCCAGAACGCTAAATGCGAAGGGAAAATTACTCGCGCCAAAGACTGTGACAACTCCGATGGGACGTTTGGTGCGCAGAAAATTTGGGTGACCTTGCGGTGGGGCGCCTTCTACAGCGCTATCAAGCTCTGGGGCAAAGAATCCTTCCTTGGACGCCGCATCTGCTAAAAGTCTTAATTGAAAAGTTGTACGGGCAACTTCGCCGGTGAGGCGAACTTTTCCTAAACCAGTTTCTTGATCTGCGATCTCCACAAGTTCTGTTGCTTGGGAATCAATCAAATCTGCAACAAGATGTAGCGTTTCGGCGCGCTTGTGCGCACTCATCGCCCCCCAAATTTTCTGAGCAGCCACTGCAGCAGTGATCATGTGAACTGTCTCTTGATCGCTAGTTACTTCAAAGGTGCGACCGAAGGCGGTAGCCGTGCGAGGGTTAATTGATTGAATTGACATTTTTTCCTTTTCTCGTTCTTGAGACCGCAATCCTAATCTAGAAAGAAATCTTCCAAGAAATCGGTCGTTCCGGGCACGACTGAGTAGTGGTCGAGGTCAGTGATTCCTTCAGCGGCTAGGACTTGCTCATCAATGAAGAAGTTCCCGGTGCATTCGCCAGCTGGCCGCCCCAGAATCAGGTAAGCCGAATCTGCCAAAATTTCAGGTCGTCGGCAGGCCGCGGTATCGACTCCAGGAATCATGGCTAGAGCCGCGGTATCTATCGCGGTACGGGGCCATAACGCATTGACAGCAATTCCATCTCTTTTGAACTCTTCAGACATTCCCAGAACACACATACTCATGCCGTATTTAGCCATCGTGTACGCCACGTGATTTTTGAACCATTTAGGTTTCATCGACAACGGTGGCGAAAGATTGAGAATGTGAGGATTGCGCCCTGCTTTGCCCGACTCTCGAAGGTAGGGCAAGGCTGCTTGAGATGTAAGGAATGTGCCTCGAACGTTGACATCGAACATAAGATCAAAACGCTTGGCCGGGGTTGCATCAGTGCGGGTCAAATTGATCGCACTTGCGTTGTTGATGAGAATATCAATCCCACCAAACTCGCTGGCGGCTTTCTCAACTGCTGATGCAATCTGCATCTCATTTCGCAAATCGCATTGAAGCGGTAGTGAAACTCCACCTGCGGCGGTAATTTCTTCTGCCGCGGTAAAAATCGTTCCGGGCAATTTCGGATTTACTTCAACGGTTTTGGCTGCGATGGCAACAAGGGCTCCGTCACGAGCAGCGCGAAGTGCGATAGCCAAACCAATCCCCCGCGAACCACCCGTGATAAAGATTTTTTTACCGTGCAATGTCATGACTTACCTCGAGTCTCCATAAATTTCGCAAATGCTTGCATCGCTTCGTCAGAACCAAGTGCCATCCGAAAAAGTTCGCCCTCAACGTCCATGACGGCGCTCACCGCCTCATGAGATCGACTCTTCAGAAGAGCTTTGGTATTAATAACTGCAGTCGGTGGTTGATTGGCAATTTTCTTTGCCAGGGTCATTGCCTCTTGGAGCGCTTCGTCGGTGACGGTAGATACCAGACCCATCTCTTTGGCTTCATCGGCGCTGAAACTTTCGCCAGTAAGAAAAATCTTTGCAGCCCTTTGATAACCAACCAACTGCGGAAAGAGGTAGCTAGACCCTGCTTCAGGTACGAGCCCCAATGAGACAAAGGGCATTGAAAATCTCGCACTTGGCGTTGCAAGTACGACATCGCAATGTAACAACATCGTTGTGCCGATTCCTACCGCATTACCTTGCACTACGGCAATGAGTGGCTTTGGAAAATTATGAAGTTGCTGTAAGAAAACAAATCCTTCCGACTCAGGGCCAGTCGGCGGCGCATCTACGAAATCAAAAATATCGTTCCCAGCAGTAAAGTTTGATCCTTGTGCAGTCAGGACGACAACCCGGATTCCAAAATCTCCTGCGGCTTCTTTCATATGGCCAGAGAGCTCTGTGTACATTGCTCGCGTGATGGCATTCATCTTGAGAGCGCGATTGAGGGTGAGAGTAAGGACGCCCCCCTCGCTACTAGCCAATACTTCGCTCATTGGTTAATCCTAAGGGTGTTTAAACCCCTGGGAATGTAGGACAATAGAGCCCTAGGCGGAGAGGCCCGGGTCACTTATGGCTAGAGATATCACGATTGCTACACGGGATTTAACGCCCTTTGAACGCTTAGTCATGGATCTGATGTGTCAGGGAAAATCGAATTCGTCGATCGCGCGTGACACCGCTCATACAGAAAAAGTTGTTGAAAATACTGTTAGCAGGACAGCAAAGGCATTTGGAATTAAAGCCGATGGTGATACCAACCTTCGCGTTCTTCTAGCCCTTGCCTACAGAGCGAGCTACGGGGATAAAGCATTTGACGCCCTCGCAGTCCCCTGCTCTCATTTCGAACTTGGTCCTGATGGACAACCTATTTGTGGGCGTCATATTTAGTGACTGAGATTACTTCTTAATATAGATCACAGTTAGTGAAGGGTTAGCACTCGACTTTTTACTGTTCTGCTTTGGTTACAGCCATACCCTTTCAGTGTTCTCAAGTGAGAACGCTAAAGGAGAATCACCATGAAACGTCGTACATTTGATGGCATCGTAACCCTCGTAGGGTTTGGCCTCAGCATCTTCCTATTTATTGCAGCAGGACTTCTTAATTGGGGTTTCAGCTTTGCGAATAGTGCAGTTGCAAATCAGCTTTCTTCGCAATCAATAATGCTTCCAGCAGATACAGGTAACAAGACCGCCGATGTGACAACAGTTACTTTCTTTAAAGAAAACGGCAACAAGCTCATGTCTACCGGAAAGCAAGCCCAGATGTACGCCGATCACTACATCGGATTCCATTTATCGGCCATGCCAACCTATGCAAAAGCATCTGCCGCTTCTCGCGCTGCATCAGGAGCCTTAGCAGCAGCACCCAACGATCCAGCACTACAAGCAGCCGCAAAAGGAGCAAGCGCTGTTCTGGATACAGTCTTTAAGGGCACTACGCTTCGCGGAACTTTACTAACCGCATATGCATTCTGGCAGTTAGGACAAATTGCAGCAATCTCTGCAGGCGTTGCACTAGTGGGCGGCCTACTAATGCTCATACTTTCAATCGCCGGATGGATGCATCTTCGTCGTACTCCAGAAGAGGCGACGATCTAGCCCTCTACTCTCCGTGAGGGTGAAGAAAAACTCCCCCCGATTAATTTCGGGGGGAGTTTTTTCTGCAAAATTTTTATCTTTTTCCTTTACTACCGCTCGACAGTCCCTGCAATGAATTCCTCCACTCGCAGATGTGCCTGTTCATCACTGTATTGAACAGGAGGCGTCTTCATAAAGTAGCTCGAGGGTGAAAGCAATGGCCCTCCAATTCCACGATCCAATGCAATTTTTGCACACCGAAGTGCATCAATAATGACCCCAGCAGAGTTTGGCGAATCCCACACTTCTAACTTGTATTCCAAGTTCAAAGGTACGTCGCCAAATGCACGTCCTTCCAAACGGACATAGGCCCATTTGCGATCATCCAACCAAGGAATGTAATCAGATGGACCGATGTGCACGTTCTTTGCTCCAAGATCATGATCAAGTTGTGATGTAACAGAATTTGTTTTCGATATTTTCTTAGATTCAAGACGATCGCGCTCCAACATATTTTTGAAATCCATATTTCCACCAACATTGAGCTGGTAAGTGCGATCTAAATGAACTCCGCGATCTTGAAACAATTTGGCCATGATTCTGTGGGTGATTGTCGCCCCTACCTGACTCTTAATATCATCGCCAACAATGGGCAGGCCAGCTTTGGTGAATTTGTCGGCCCACACTGGATCGGAGGCGATGAAGACGGGGAGGGCATTCACATAAGCGCAGCCAGCATCGATTGCACATTGAGCATAAAACTTTCCGGCAACTTCCGAGCCCACTGGTAGGTAGCAAATCAATACATCAACTTTCTCGTCTTTGAGAACTTGGACGATGTCAACTGCCGGAGCTGCGGATTCCTCGATAGTTTCGCGATAGTACTTTCCTAATCCATCGTTAGTTACTCCGCGCTGAACGTCCACTCCAGTTTTTTCTACGGTTGCAAACTTGATTGTATTGTTTTCACTTGCCCAGATCGCATCTGCTAGGTCAAGTCCGACCTTCTTAGCATCAACATCGAAGGCAGCAACAAATTTGATACTACTGATGTGATAGCCCCCGAGGGATGCGTGCATTAATCCAGGAATTTCCTGATCAGTTGCTGCATCTTTGTAATAGGTAACGCCTTGGACGAGCGAGTTTGCGCAGTTTCCTACGCCAACGATGGCAACACGAATGTCGCCCTTACCAGTTGTGATATTCACACTATTTCCTCTCGATGGTGATCATTTTTTCCAGCCATGCAATTTCGCGATCGGCCGATTCCAAAGAGTGACGTCGCCACTCTTCTAGATACTTATCAATGCCCGCTGGGGATTTTTCGAGCTCTGTTCGCAGGATTTCTGCTTTATCTTTGAGACGACGATGTCGTCCTTCTAGAATTCTCAATCGATTGGCCGGTGAGGTCGGGCTGAAGAATGCAAAACGCACTTCGAATCCTTCGTCCTCCCACGTATCCGGAGTAACGTTTTGCGTCAGATGTGAAAATCGTTCGTGGCCAGCGGCAGTGAGGCGATAAACAATCCGCGAGCGCCGTGCGATTCCGCCTTCTTTTGGTGCGCGCGCAGGCTTGGTGGTCTTCTTCATTTTCCTGGCCTTCACCGCTTTGATCGGTTTCTGGCTGATCTCTTCAATGACGCCAGCTAGAAGCATGCGACGCAGTTGTGGGTATAGGACTGAAAATGAGAGAGCTCGATAGGGACCATAAATGGCAATCAGACGTTTGCGAAGTTCGTATCCGTGAAGGGGGCTCTGGGAAAGAAAGCCTAGGAGTGCAAATTCAAGGGATTCGCTACGCGATCTCATCTCATCTCCCTTGACTGCGGCCACACTCCTGTGCCCTGAGTTACTTCGATAGTCGGTGCTTCCTAGCTCCAAGAGCAAGAAATCAACACTATATCGATACGATATATCGAGTGCTCATTGAAGCGTAATTCACGCGTGAGCGCAAGCCGGCAGCGCAAATATTGATGGCGTGGCGTACTCGGAAGTACGCACCTTCGAAAACTCAGCCGCGCGTACCCTTAAAACGCCTTCCCCCCGTGTTCGAGGAAAGGTACTACCCATGTCTCTACTCTCCTGGAAGCTTCATGGCACCGGAAAGACAATCGGTGCGGGTGAAGTCGTTTCTACAGATGAGCGCTTGAGCTGGCCACGCACCATCGGCGTTGGTGTTCAACATATCGCCGCCATGTTTGGAGCCACATTCTTGGTTCCAATCATCACCGGCCTTCCGCCGACAACCACATTGTTCTTCTCGGGAATTGGCACTCTCCTATTCCTCATCATTACTAAGAATAAAGTCCCCAGCTACCTTGGTTCATCATTCGCATTCTTAGCACCTATCGCTGCTGCTAAAGCTGGTGGTGGAATGTCCGCCGCTCTCGGTGGCGTTGTTGCAACTGGCGTGATCTTGGCCGTCATCGGCCTTATCGTTCGCGCAGCCGGAATCGGATGGATCAATTGGTTGCTGCCTCCAGTAGTCACCGGAACAATTGTTATGGTCATTGGTTTGAACTTAGCCGGCGCTGCTAAAAACAATTTCAGCAAGGGACCACTAGTAGGAATTGTCACTCTGGCTGCAATTGGTTTGATTTCAGCGTTCTCCACTGGGTTCATGGGACGCATCAGCATCTTCCTTGGCCTAGTAGTCGGATACGTCGTCGCATATGCAATGGGCGATGTTGATACCAAAGCCATCTCCGCGGCAAAAATGTTTGCCACCCCATCATTCACCAGCCCAACATTTGATAGCAAAGCGATCGTGCTCTTTTTGCCAGTCGTACTTGTGCTGATCGCAGAGAACGTAGGACACGTTAAAGCGGTATCAGCAATGACGGGTAAAAATCTCGATGACCAAATGGGCATGGCCCTATTTGCAGATGGCGTTGCGACAACCCTGGCAGGTGCCGGTGGTGGATCTGGAACAACAACATATGCAGAAAACATTGGTGTTATGGCCGCTACTCGCGTCTATTCCACTGCTGCCTACTGGATCGCAGGCGTTGGTGCGATTATCTTGTCGCTCTCACCAAAGTTTGGTGCAGTACTGAGCTCCACTCCAGTTGGAGCCCTTGGCGGCGTTGGTGTTGCCCTCTTCGGAATGATTGGCGTACTTGGTGCGCGAATTTGGATCGAAGGCAAAGTTAACTTCGGTAATTCAACTAACTTGATCATTGCAGCTTCTGCCTTGATTATCGGTATCTCCGATATGTCATGGACCAGTGGCAACTACGCATTTGGTGGAATTATCAATGCAACCTTGGTAGCAGTTGTCGGATACCAAGTTCTTAACTCAGTGGCTAAATCTCGCGGGAACGCATAGCACTTAGAGTTCTGACGAAACAGGCGAGGCTGGCATCTGCTGGCCTCGCCTGTTTCATTCTTTGCAATATGTATTAACATCGGCACATGATTCCCAAGCATTTTGCTGAGTACTTAGCGACATCCATCGTTATAGTTCTTGCTCCAGGGCCCAGTGTCTTATTTATCATCGCCCGAGCCGTTTCATGGGGCAGGGTGACCGCCCTCTACACAGTTCTCGGGAATGCAATTGGATCATTTCTTTTATCTGCCCTAATCGCCGTCGGACTTGGCCCTATTTTGCAACGCTCCGATCTTGCTTATGCTGCAGTGCAATGGGGTGGAGGCGCTTACTTGGTCTACCTAGGCATCGATGCTATTCGTCATCGCCATGCACATGCAGCAGATATGACGCAAAAGAATTCAGATGCCCCTGGTGCTTTTATTTCCATGAAAAATGGATTTTGGGTCGCAGTTCTTAATCCGAAGACTTTGGTTTTTTATGCTGCAGTACTTCCTCAATTCATCGACCGGGATGGATCGAACGTCACGACGCAACTTCTTTTCTTGGGAGGAGTCTTCGCGTTGATGTGTCTCTTCTCTGACGGCACGTGGGGCTTCCTAGCGGGCACTGCTCGTGAATGGCTGGCAAACGATGCCAAACGCTTAGTCACGTTAAGAGCAATTGGCGGCAGCGTCATGGTCATCTTGGGAGCTCTCGTTGTTATTGCCGCCCTTCGCCACGCAATTGGCTGAGATAGTTGATACTTAACTCTATGAAACGCCCCGCGACTCCTGCCCGAGAAAATATCTCTCCCTCTGATCTGACATTTGGTCTTTCAACCTGCAAGCGGTGTTTGTGGATCAAGTACTGGCACAAAGTCACAATGCCAGGGGCTTTCCCGCTTGTCGGAACATTTGCCTCCCTCCAAGAGAACGTTTTCCGCGGAGTTGCCACGCAAGATATCGATCCATCTCTTCGTCCTGGGCGAGTTACAAAACTAGCCGAGTTCGTCAAGAGCAAACCATTGCTCGTCAATGGAGAACCCACAAGATGGCGCATTCTTGGTAAATACGACCTCGTAGCAGAAAATGAGGATGGCACCGTTGCGCTAATAGATTGCAAGGTTTCAGACAGCTCTCGCGATTCTGGAGAATTTTACTCGCCACAACTCGAGGCGTACGCCTATGCGATGGAAAAACCTGCTGCTGGAAAAGTCGTTAGCGTGGCAACAATGGGATTACTTGTCTGGAATCCTAAGAGCGTTGTGGGAAACGATGCATCTTCGTACGCATTTGGAGTTGTTCAAAGTTATGTACCTGTCCCCCGAGATGAAGCCCGCTTTCTTAGCGTCATCGGAGATTTCATATCCGTCCTAGAAGGACCACTGCCAGAGGCTGGGCCAACATGCCCCACATGTAAATACTTAGTCGAACGACTTAATCTGGAAGATTAATCTTCGTCGCTTTCAGCCTTCTTACGAGTTGCATAAATGTCCACGTATTCCTGCCCAGACATCGCTTGAAGAGTTTGCATTAACTTATCTGTGGCATCTCTCAACACTTGCAAATCTGTTGAATCTCCACTGAAATAAAGTGGCTCTCCAAAAACCATCTCCACCCGCATGACCTTTGGAATTACTTTCCCCGTTGGTTGAATCTTGTCGGTATTGAACATTGCTACGGGGATAATTGGAGCTCCAGATTCGATGGCCAAACGCGCGATGCCTGTACGGCCTTTGTAGAGTCGACCATCAGGCGAACGAGTTCCTTCGGGATAGATACCTAGACAATTGCCATCGGCTAAAACTTTAAGGCCAGTAATGAGTGCAGCTTCGCTTCGACGGCCACCAGAACGATCTACGGGGACTTGCCCCAAGGCGATGAAAGTTAATTTTTTGAGTAAACCTTTCGGTCCTGGAGATGTGAAGTATTCGCTTTTAGCTAAGAAGGTGACTTTTCGCGGAACAACCAACGGCATAAATATTGAATCGCTAAATGAAAGATGGTTGGAGGCGATGATGACGGGCCCATTAATCGGGACGTTACGCAATCCTTTTACCTTTGGGCGAAACAGAAGCATTAAGATTGGAGTCAAGAATGCGCGTAGGAGACCGTAAGGAAGATTGACCATTCCTCTTGCCTCCTCGCACTTACGCCATCTGAGTCCGGCGACCCGTGAGTACCCTAATTTAGCGGCATTGGCGCCTCTATGACACTATGGGAAGGTGACGAAGATCCCACCATCGCAGCGGTTCGAGTTACATGGCGGATCAATTGGCGTCTTAATGCTGTACACCTTTCCAGGGGCTTCACAGTGGGCTCAGTCGCTGCATGAAGCCGGCAACACAGTATTCCTTGCCTCGCTCACTCCTGGTGCCATATCGTGGGACCAATTGAAACGTACTCAATGGAACACCTGGTATGAAACCCTCGTCGAAGATTTTCGTGATTTAAAACAACGGTGTGAAAAAGTATTTATCGCCGGTTTTGATATCGGCGGCGCACTGGCACTTCGGTTGGCAGAAAATTTTGGTGACGAGATTGACGGAGTTATTTTGCTTGAGCCATCTCTTCCGTTAGATCACCGTATCTTTAATAAGCAATGGCGCGCCGTAGAAATGGATCTATATCTCGTCGATCAACCGCTTCTGATCATGTACTCCGAGGAAATTCGCGAAGAAAACTCAAACGATTCGCTGATGATCGCTGATGAAGTTTCATCCCCGTTCATCCGCGAAGTAATCCTGGAGCGCTCATTCCACCTGCAATCAGCAGACCACGATGGTCCCTTGCTGCAAGAGGAAAGTGCCGCTTTTATCAACGAGATCGTCAGCGGAGTGTGGCTTGTTGATATAGATGACGACTCGGAGCTTATCGATGCCGAGTTCGAATCTATCGTGGCTGGACTATCACTCGATGAGTCTTCTCCAACGACTTACCTTGATGAATTGGATCGACCAGATCCCGATGACCACTTTCAGGCACCTGATCCAAAACTTGCGCCCATCCATGATCGTTCTAAGCGCAACTCCATTTTCGCGATGATCGCTGGGCCAATTTATGCGATCGTCGCAATGGTGCTGAGTTTTGATCCATTGGGGATTGAACCTTGGCCTGGAGTCCTTGCATTTTTCGGTGGTCTTGCAGTATTTCTCTTTCGGCTTCGTGATGATTTCACAGACGATGATGGGGCAATTGTCTAAACTTTAACTGCGAGCCAAATCTGCAACACCGACAAGTCCAGCTTCATTTCCTAGTTGGGCCGCCACGATTTTCGGAGTTGGGTGCTTGCCAGCAAATGGCATGTAGCGTTCAACCGCCGCGCGAGTGGGTGTAAGAAGAATTTCACCTGCATCTATGACTCCTCCACCAATAATGATGCAATGTGGGTCGAGCAGAACTGAAAGTGATGCGATACCTGCACCTAACCATTGCGCTGTCGTATTAAAGGCAGCCAACGCAACTAAATCTCCAGACCGAGCTGCATCGGTCAGATGTTTTCCTGATAAACCAACAACAGTTCCATCTCCCATTGCAAGTAAATTTCTTGCTAATTCAGGTGCGGCGCTAATCGCTTCTCGTGCATGTCGAAGCAATGCATTACCTGATGCGTATTGCTCGAAACATCCTCTAGCCCCACAACCACATAAGTGTCCCTCGGGGACAACCCGCATGTGTCCGTATTCGCTCGCAATTCCAAATGCGCCTCTATAAAGATTTCCATCAACAACGATGCCGCCACCGATGCCGGTGCCAATGGTCAGGAGCATTAAATGATTTTCGTTGCGCCCGGCACCAAATCGCGCCTCGCCCCAGGCAGCAGCGTTGGCATCATTCTCCACGACTACGGACAAACCAAGTATCAACGAAAGTTCTTGACTTAAGTCCACACCATTCCAACTTGCGATGTTAGGTGCTGCGAGCATCGTCTTCCTATCTGCAGAAACAAAACCAGCTGCTGATATTCCGACTGATGAAACTTCGTGTGCGCCCATCAATTCTCGTGCAATTTCTGCAATCGTCTGAGTTAAATCCGCTCCACCTTGTCGAGGTGTATCTCGGCGTGCTCGCGCGATAATCTTTCCGTCATCGTCGACAACACCACCTAATACTTTGGTGCCGCCAACATCGACTCCGATGGAGTAAGCCATTTACTCTTCCGCGTGATCTTTCAATTGCCTTAAGGCCAATTCAATCGTTGTTTGCTCAGCCTTTTTTCGCATCATCGACGGAATCGGCATCGACAAAGCTACGTTGAGTTCGTACGTGACTGTTGTAGATTCATCATCATCGGCCACAATGATGTAAGCCCCGTCCATTTCTGTGAGCAAGTCAGCATCTGAGAGTGAAAAATCCAGGCGCCCCGGTGCGTTGCTCCAGTTGTAATCCAAAACAACACGATCCTTCATCATTCCCGCATCAATTGTGATCTTCGCGGAGGTAACTCGCCCTTGTCCATCGCTGCTTAATACATCTACTGCTTTGATGGCCGATGACCAGGAGGGGTAGTTGGCAATATCAAAAAGAATCTCTTGAACGCGGGCTGCTGGCGCTTCAATAGTGATTTTCCCGCTCGTAGTCTCAGGCATGAATACAGGCTACCCCCTCCCAATAATCTCAAAGTGCCGCTAGCGTTTAGCCATGAACGAAATCACAATTCCAGCCTTGGTTCCTGCTGCCACTGCGGGCAATCTCACAAATATTGTGACGGAGAGATCTTGGTTTGAACCCGAGCGCATAATGCTCTCTCGCCCTCTTGGCGATGGATGGCAAAGTGTCACTGCCCGTGAATTTGAAGCAGAGGTGCGAGCCGCTGCGAAGGGACTTGTTGCATCCGGAATCCAAATTGGCGATCGGGTCGCATTGATGGCTCGAACGCGTTATGAATGGACAATTTTAGATTTTGCAATTTGGTTTGCCGGTGGATGTGTAGTCCCAATCTATGACACCTCATCTGCAGAACAAATCCAATGGATTCTTACGGACTCTGGCGCAGTTGCACTTATAGTAGAGACGCCGATTTTAAAAGAACTCGCTACCCCTGTGCTTACTACTCAAGTCAAGAGTGTTTGGACTATCACTGAAGACATCCTGCATGTGCTCGCGAATGCCGGATCTAATATTTCTGATGAAGAGATAAACCGCCGTAAAGATTCGCTCAATCCGCAAACGCTGGCAACATTGATATATACATCAGGTACTACGGGAAAACCCAAAGGCGTTCAAATCACACACGCAAACTTCATGTCCGAATGCGGAAATGTTGTTCAGGGCGCGAATGACCTTTTCCTCAAACCCGGTGGCTCGACTCTCCTTTTCTTACCTGTTGCACATGTATTTGGGCGAATGGTCCAGATTGGCGCGATCTACGCCGGTTTGCATATGGCCCACTGCAGCGACCCTGCCGGTCGATTACCCGCAGATTTGGCTTCGTTTAAGCCAACGTTTGTTCTTGCAGTGCCACGCATCTTTGAAAAGATTTATAACGGCGCAGAATCCCGAGCCCAATCTGCTGGAAAGGGAAATATTTTTCGAAAGGCAGCAGCAGTTGCAATTGCATATAGCGAAGCGATGGATCGGGGACGAATTTCATTGCCGTTAAGGATTAAGCATGCGCTCTTTGACAAGCTGGTTTTTTCTAAAATTCGCGCTGGTATGGGCGGACGGGTGGAGGCTGCAATCTCTGGCGGAGCGCCACTAGGTGCTCGGCTTGGACATTTCTATCGCGGCGCAGGAGTTCGAATCCTTGAGGGGTATGGACTAACCGAAACAACCGCAGGTGCAACTCTTAATCTGACAACACATCACCGAGTCGGATCTGTCGGTCGTCCAATTCCCGGAACAACTGTTCGCATCGCCGAAGATGGGGAGATCCTTATCAAAGGTCCAATAGTAATGGGCGGATATTGGCACAATGATGCAGCGAACAAGGAGGTCTTCAGTGGTGACCAATGGTTCCATAGCGGAGACCTCGGCAGAATTGATGAGGAAGGCTTTCTCTACATCGTAGGGCGCAAAAAAGAATTGATCGTTACCTCTGGTGGGAAGAATGTTGCTCCTGCAGTTTTAGAAGATCGCTTGCGTGCACACCCATTAGTCAGTCAGAGCATGGTCGTTGGAGATAACAAACCATTTATCGCAGCACTTGTGACAATCGATGCTGATGCTCTGAAATCGTGGATTACCACTAATAAGAAAGATGGCGCAACCATCGCTAGCCTGACCCGCGACCCAGATCTAGTTGCTGTTATACAAACGGCAGTGGATGAGGCGAATAAGGCGGTGAGCAAAGCTGAATCTATTCGTAAGTTTGAGATTCTGCCGATCGATTGGACTATTCCTGGCGGTCAGCTGACAGCAAAATTATCAATCAAAAGACATGTTGTTGCCAAAGAATTCGCTTCACAGATAGAGGCGCTCTACACCTAGAGCCGTGAGATGACTAGCTCAGAGCGCATCCGTCTAGCACAAGAACTCCACGATGGAATTGCTCAAGATCTAGTGGGTATCGGCTATCAATTGGATCTCCTCGTAGGGGATCTAGAAACTACACCTGAGAGCAAAAAGCAACTTCGTAAATTGCGATTTGATATCGATGATGTAATTACTCGGGTTCGCAGAGAGATGTTTGAACTTCGCGCCTCTGCCACCCCGTCAATTTCCGAAGGATTAGTACAACTCATCAAAGAAAATTGCCCTGGGCTTACTACCTCGCTCGAGCTGGCAGAAATTCAATTACCCCCTCAAGCACATCAGCAGGTCCTCAAAATTGCTAAGGAAATATTCAGAAATATTTATGCACACTCGCACGCCAGCTTCATTTCTATTTCTTTGAAGCATGCCGATTCGGTGGCGGAATTAGAAATAGCCGATAACGGAATCGGCGGACCAATGCACAAATCAGAGCGATTCGGATTGCTCGGTGCTCGAGAGCGAGCAAGTGATATAGGTGGGACTCTTGGCTGGATTACAGACACTGGCGGGACCAAAGTGCTCCTTCGCATTCCTACCTTCGCATCAGATCGCAGCGATGACGGTCATGGATAACGCCCAAATTTCGGTTCTACTAATCGATGACCACCAAGTTGTCCGTGAAGGACTCAAAGCAGCACTCATCAGCGAGGGCTTCGCAATCGCTGGAGAGGCTGCAACCAAGGCTGAAGGTTTTGCGCAAATTACACATAAGAATCCTCACGTAATTGTGGTGGATCTGAATTTACCCGACGGTGATGGTTTAGAGATCGTTTCGTGGGGGCGTTCTGTTTCATCCGCAATTGGAATCGTGATTGTGACGTTGATGGATGATGACGCACATTTACTTGCTGCATTGCAAGCTGGTGCAAGTGCCTATGTTAATAAGAGTGCGCCGCTCACCGAGGTGACCTCTGCTGTCGGACATTCTTATGCGGCTCCCTTGAGTTTTATAGCGCGTGGATTAAGAGGGGCCATCTCGCGAAGGGCCGATGGTTTCGGATTAACACCGCGGGAATTAGAAATACTCCACCAATTGCCGCGAGGTCTCACATCATCGCAAATTGGTAAGGAGCTTTTTATTACCGAGGCGACAGTTAAGACTCATCTGGCATCCATGTATCGAAAACTCGGCGTCGCAAATCGCATGGAAGCAGTTGTAACTGCCATGCAACACCGGTTGATCTCCTAAATTTCCAAAACTTTGGCGAACGCTGCTGACCAGCGTTGCCATGTCCACTCCTTGGAGATCCAGGCATGACCAGCCTTCCCCATCGACTTCATGAGGGCTGGGTTTAGCAAAAGAGAAATCGCAGCACTTGAAATATCAGAAATGCTATTTCCGTCGACGACGACGCCGGTGGTGCCCTCTAAAACCGCATCTGGGGCTCCCCCAGAGTTCCCAGCGATTACTGGCAACCCGCACGCGCTTGCCTCCAGATAAACAATTCCCAACCCTTCAACTTCTAGACCATTGAATCGTGATCGCGATGGCATGGCAAAGAGATCTCCCGCCGAAACATATTCGGGTAACTGCGAATATTGGATTCTCCCGACGAAAGTTATGCAATCCATGACACCGCAATTTTTTGCAAGTGAAATTAACTTCTCTTTGTAAGGTCCTTCGCCCACTATAAGTAAGTGCACATTAGGGACCGCCTTGCGAATTGCAGGCAAGGCTCCTATTAGTCGATCTTGACCCTTGCGATGGACTAAACGCCCAACACTGACGATGACTGATTTATTAGTTAACCCTAAATAATTGCGTAGTTTGCTTGAATCAACATCGGGATTGAAATGCTCAACATCAATTCCGGGAGCAATCTTGACCATTGCTTTTTTCGCACTTGGTGTCAGACATATTGATATCGCCTCTTTCGTAAAGTCCCCCAAATAGGTGAGGACATCAACCTTGTTACCAATTCGCTTGAGCGCCAAAGAAAAGGGAAATACTTTGGCCCACCACACTTCATGTCCGTGTGTCAGTGAAATGATCCGGGATACTCCTGCTCTTCGAAGGCTTGGGGCTAAGAGTCCTAGTGGCGCTGCTGCTCCAAAGCACACAATCGAAATCGCCCGATTCTTTGCAAGTCGAGAAACCGCACGTGCGACACGAGGGGTGGGCAATAAGACTTTTGTTCGATCGCGGATTACCTCTACCCCATAACGCTCCTGCCAATGCTTGTCGTAAGCCTGTGTGTCGCCCTGCTTCGAGGTATAAACCAGAACTTGGTTCTTGGGAAGGCGCTCAATTAGGCCAATGATAAAAGTTTCTATCCCACCAGCACGCGGTCCGAAATCATTTGTAACAAAAAGAATTTGTTTCACTTTAGAATCGTCGCGCTGCAACTAAACGCTTGCTCCCAAGACTTGAACCAAATGAGGTCACCTTTACTCTTGCCCCCGAATGTGGGGCGTGCACCATTCGATGATCTCCAAGATAGATTCCAACGTGAGAGATTGGCCTACCAAAAAAAACTAAGTCGCCAGGGCGAAGTGCGCTGAGCGAAACTGATTTACCAGAGTGAGCTTGGGCTGCGGCCGAATGTGGCAACGAAATACCGGCCGCCTGCATCGCTCGCATTGTGAGTCCAGAGCAATCCCAATATTGCATTCCGGCCGCACCAAATACATAGCGATCACCAATTTGCTTCAGAGCAAATTTCAGCGCGATTCCGGCGCGACCAGATATTCCACCCAGTCCCTTGGCCAGGGCAAGTGAGTTGGCTTGATCTGCATCTTCTTGTAATTGAGCCAACTTAGCCAATCTCTCGCGATCAGCCTTTTTCAGTTGCGAAAGGAGTTTTTCGGCTTCTTCCAGTTTTGATCGTGCCTGTGCGGCCTGAGTTGTAAGTCGAGCTCGAGTCGCTGCGACAAGTGCCACTTTGTCATTCACGGTCAGTGTCGTGGCATTTAGGCGCTGCTCTGCTGCGGCAAATTTATGAAGTTGGAGAGATTTTCTGCGAGTGATTGCATCAAGAGATCCGGCCGCGGAGAGATAAAGCGTTGGATCAGCAGAAAATAGAAGTTCCATACTGGGGCTTAGCCCGCCGGATTTATATTGTTCAATTGCAATTGCACCCAAAGATTTGCGAAGTAGATTTACAGTCTGTCCCTGCACCGCTGCTTGTTGCTTAATCCCATTAAGAGTTCTATTAAGTTGATCGAGCTGAACCTTTGCAGATTGGGCTCCTTCTGCCGCGGCGGCAGCATCTTCTTGCAATACCTGTACTCGGGCTTGGACATCTGCCAAGGTGGGAGCGGCCTGCGCTGAAGGTGACAGGAGAAAAAGTGGCACCGCCACAACTGTGATTGCAAGGGCGCTGGTAACCGCCTTGGGCAATTTCATCTGGTCAGGCTAACGTCACGAAGCGTTGTGACTCAACCTCATAGCGCGCGTGGAGCCTGCGAATTACCCTTGAACTCGCCTCTCAAAGCGTAAAGGAGCAACGATCCCCCGCGAGGAGAGCAGTTCGATGGCTTGGGCCGTTGTTGAGGAGATATCTGGGGCACTGAGCAGATGGGTCACAAAACAATCACCACACGCGATTTCGCGCAAGGCACAGGTATCGCAATTAATCTTCATGCAACTACAGTAAATGCCGCCACTGACATCCAGCGCTGAGATTGGCTAGCGTGGACCTATGAGCGTGCTGGCATCGTTGGTTGTGGGAGCCGATGGCTCAACTACCTTTAATCAATCCTCTCGAGCTCTGTCCACCACCGGCGATCGAGAGAGGTTCTTAGCGCGAAGGCGCTTGGCCGATTGCATCCTCGTCGGGGGCAACACAGCCAGGAACGAAAGCTACTCACGTACTCCTGCACCGTTGGTGATCATCTCGCATTCACAACCAGAACTGCTTGCCATCAATCCGATTGCTCAATGGTGGAACCTGGGGCCGGAAGAAACTATTACCCGAGCTAGCAAGGAATTTGGTCAACACATTCACTGTGAAGGTGGGGCAAATTTGCTCCACCATTTTCTATCACTAGGCCTTATCGACACAATGGAGTTAAGCGTTACCTCTTTTGTTGGCGGAGAAAACGCGATCGATATACAAGCGATACTTCAAAACTTCAAAACTATTGAGCGCACAAAGGATGCCGATACAACATTTTATACCTGTACACAACCAATTATGCTGCAGAAATAATTGCTACCCCTGCAACGGCCAACACAATCCCAATGTACTGAACTTTGTGTAATCGCTCATGCAGAATCTTAAATGCGAGAACAGCAGTCGCAATGGGAAATAACGAACCAAGGACCATCACAATCGAAACTAAACCCCGAGTCGAAGCAAATCCAACCAACACATTTGCCGAAAAATCTGCAATACCAACAAAAGAGAGCCTTTTAAAGTCAGAGCGGACAAAGCCTCCAGTGGTCTTGAATTTAAAACTTAGGAAGATGGAGATCAGAAGCGTTGTTGCTCTCATTGTAATAATCGTCATGATGGCACTTGATGCCGCGCCTTTGGCCATGAACGTTAAACCCAATCCAAAACCAAAGGCTGCACCAGTTGCCAAAAGCAATGGACGAAGTGGAAGTCCTTGAGAAATCTCAGGACCGCTGGCGCAAAATGCACCAGCCAGAGCAATAGAAATACCAATAACTTGAAAGACGCCGAGTTGCTCGCCTCCAACGAGCGCGATCGTGAGCGGAATGATTGCGCACAATGAACTAATGGGCGATACAACTCCCATGCGGCCCGTTGCTAGTCCCGCATACAAACAATTCAAACCTAGGTATCCCATCACACCTGCAATAACTCCAACGAAGAAATAACCGCCAGTTCCGAAGGCAACTGCATGCCATGTGTTCGTAAGGAGAACAAATATCACACCAAATGCCAGCCCAATTGCTTGTGACATTCCTGTAACAGCAATTGCATGATGTCGCTTTGCCAATCGACCGCCTTCGAAATCTGCACTTCCCCATAAGATGCTTGAAAATAGTGCCAGCAAGATAGCCATGGGGGAAGGCTACCGCCCTGCCTCCCACCTTTGGTCCCTCTAGGACTTTACATTGAGGCAGTGGATGTCATCGGGTTTAGTGGACTTACTCAATCCCTGCGAGCATTTAAATCTCGGGATGAAATAATTCTTGAAGAAGTTCCAGCCCCTCAAAAACTTGCAACATATTCCTATGCGCTCTCGGCAGATGTGAGCAACGGACTTCTTGGCGACGCCGAAGATGAAATTGCATCAGGTCGTTTTGTATTGCTCTACGAGCCAGGTGGCCAAGATACCTGGGAGGGCGAATATCGTTGTGTCACTTATGTACGTGCTGATGTGGACCCAATGATGCAAGAGGATCCATTGCTACCAGAAGTCGGTTGGAATTGGTTGCTCGAAACATTGACTCAAAGTCAATGTCACTTCACTGCAGCTAGCGGAACAGTGACACGAGTAGCCAGTGCCTCCTTTGGCAAATTATCCCAGCGAAGTGATGAAGCAGAGATAGAGATTCGCGCCTCCTGGACTCCGATTATGAAAAACCCATCTGAAATTCTTCTTCATATGACAGGGTGGTGCAATCTCCTTGCCGAGATAGCGGGATTGGCTCCTGTCCCCGAAGGGATCTCAACAATTTCACGCGGCCGACGTTAATTAATGGAAGCACCCGATGACGATGTTCCGGTTGAAAATCTCGCCCATCCACTTCTAGAGCCAGCAGGTGGAACTCCACAAATTATTTCTACTGACGCACAGTTAACTGATGCGCTGGTGCAGCTCGAAAGCGGAGTAGGACCTTTTGCCGTAGATGCAGAACGCGCATCAGGATATAAATACAACCCTCGGGCTTATCTCATTCAAGTTAAGCGCACAAACGGTGGGCTGCACTTGATCGATCCAGTGGCTTTTAACCACCCGCATGCACTCTTTGATCGGCTCAACAATATTCTTGCAACCGATGAAGTGATCTTGCACGCAAGCACGCAAGACCTACCATGTCTTCGCGATGTCGGACTTAATCCCACTCGTTTATTTGACACAGAGCTCGGAGGCCGCATTGCTGGCCTGCCGCGCGTGGGACTTGGACCACTGGTGGAAACGCAACTTGGATTTTCCTTAGCAAAAGAACATAGCGCCGTGGATTGGTCAACGCGACCCCTTCCGCACGAGTGGCTGACATACGCAGCTCTTGATGTTGAATTACTAGTTGAACTTCGCGAAAAGATTTCCGCCTCGTTGGAGTCTCAAGGAAAACTTGATTGGGCGCGAGAAGAATTTGCCGCAATTGTGAATGCTCCACCTAGCCCTGCCCGGAAAGACCCTTGGCGTCGTACTTCTGGGATGCATAAAATTAAGAAAAGAAATCAATTGGCGATTATCAAATCACTCTGGCATGTTCGAGACGATTTAGCCCGCGAGTCAGATATCGCCCCGGGCAAATTGCTCTCTGACGCAGCAATTTTGGAGTTAGCAGTTGGCGCGCCCACAAACCGAAAGGAAATGGAGAAGGTGCTTCGGCCTATCGGAATGCGAGCGCGCTGGTTTGAAAATACTGACGCCTGGCTTCGGGCAATCACCGACGGTGTTGCCTTACCCGAAGATCAATGGCCGGAATCTCGCGCTGCAACAGATGCACTCCCTCCCGTAAAGATCTGGCGCGATAAATTCCCTACCAAATATGCTCATCTTTCACATGCTCGCGCTCGCGTTGACGAGCAAGCCCAAAAACTTTCCATCCCTTCAGAAAATCTCATTAGCCCTGAATTTGTAAGACGTATCTGCTGGAACGCTCCTGCAAATGTCTCAGAAGCTTTGGCGGCCCTGGGAGCCCGTCCTTGGCAGATTGCGATCGTTACTCCAGAGTTGACGAAGGCCTTACTTGAAAAGCAGCCGCTGCCCACCCCGCCCGAGGTAGATGAGAGCGCTTCTAGCGGGCAAGTGTGATGAATTACGCAACATAGAAGTTGCGTAATTAGAAAGCTCGTTCTAGATTGAGCAGATGCTCAGCACCTTTACTATCGCCCTTCGAGAGGGGCTAGAAGCCGCCCTCATCATCGGAATTCTCCTTGCCTATATCGTTAAGACTGATCGCCTCCATCTCATGCCAGCCCTGTGGGGCGGGGTTGCTGTCGCAATCATTGCCAGTTTCGCCTTGGGAGGATTTCTATCTTTTACCTCGCGCGAACTCACACCACGTGGTGAAGAATTCTTTACCGGTACCACATCATTTCTTGCGGTCGGCCTAGTGACAGCCATGGTTTTTTGGATGAAGGCAACCGCTCGCTCTCTGCGCGATGACTTACATGGCAAAGTTGAAAACTCTCTTGTTGGTGGGCCTATCGCCTTGGCCCTGACTGCTTTCTTGGCGGTTGCTCGCGAAGGATTGGAGACTTCGCTTTTCGTTTATACAAACTTCAAGAGCGTCGGGGCTGCATCGGCACCCTCAATCGGACTCATTCTTGGACTCGGATTCTCGATTGCCCTCGGAATTCTCATCTACAACCGCTCTGTGACACTCAATCTTGGAAAGTTTTTTAGGTGGACCGGAGTTGCTCTCCTTATTGTTGCGGCAGGAGTTCTCTCCAATGCAATCCACGAATACCAAGCCCTCGGATGGCTTCCTGGAGATCAGAGCTTTGCCTGGGATGTCACATCATGGATGGCCCCTCATTCCCTCTTAGCCTCATTCCTTGGCGGGGCTATCGGATTTGATACGACTACATCATGGCTACAACTGATCATTTGGATTGTCTTCCTTGGCAGCACCCTCTACTTTTATCTCAAGACCGGCGCTGCAAGAAATATCTCACCGCGCAATGCCGCACTTTCGGGCACTCGCGACTAGACCCGCTCGCGAGTAACCTTTGGGGTAACTCGGATACGAAGGAAGTCTTATGTCCCGATCGGTTGTCGTTGTTGATGCAGTGCGCACTCCATTTGGCAAAGCCGGAAGTTTGTATGCAGGTACCCGCGCCGATGACCTCATGGTTCGAGCAGTGCGAGGGTTGCTAGAGCGAAATCCCCAGATTAATCCAGCAGATATCGATGATGTCTCTATCGCTGCTGCAACGCAAACAGGCGATCAAGGAATGAACCTCGGGCGAAGCGTTGCTCTTCTTGCAGGAATCCCCAACACAGTCCCTGGATACTCCATTGATCGCTGGTGCGCTGGTGCACTCACCGCTGTCACCACTATTGCTGGTTCCATTGCGATGGGAGCGTATGACTTAGCAATTGCTGGCGGAGTAGAGCACATGGGTAACCATCCCATTGGTGAGGGTCTTGACCCGAACCCACGATATTTAGCTGAAAGAATTGTTGAACAAGATGCTCTGGCTATGGGAGCAACTGCTGAACGACTGCACGATCGCTTTCCAACTTTAACCAAGGAACGTGCAGATCGCTATGCATTCAATTCACAGATGAAAACTGCGAAAGCATATGCGGAAGGCAAAATTCAACGCGACTTAATTCCAACTGCTGCTCGCAGTGCAGAGTTAGGTTGGGGTATCGCAACGGTAGATGAACCCCCTAGACCCGCCACCACGCTTGAGGGACTTGCGGGTTTGAAAACACCATTTCGTCCAGCGGGTCGAGTCACTGCTGGAAATTCATCTGGACTCAATGACGGAGCAACTGCTGCACTTCTTGCAAGTCAAGAGCGGGCACAACAACTTGACCTACCAATTAAAGCCCGCTTAGTTACATTTGCATTTGCTGGTGTGGAGCCAGAGATTATGGGATACGGTCCGGTGCCAGCAACAATCAAAGCACTTTCCAAAGCGGCGCTAAAAATCTCTGATATTGGCCTTTTTGAGATCAACGAAGCTTTTGCAGTACAAGTTCTGGCATTCCTCGAGCACTTCTCTATCGCAGATGATGCAGCCAATGTAAATCCATTTGGTGGCGCAATTGCCGTGGGCCATCCTCTGGCATCATCAGGCGTTCGTTTGATTCTCAACTTAGGCCGAAGTTTCGAAGAACACCCAGAAGTTCGATATGGAATCACAACAATGTGTATCGGCCTTGGAATGGGCGGCACTGCTATTTGGGAAAATCCTCATTACAAAGCAGGTAAATAAATGGCTGACATCATGACACTTCCTGAAGGTGCGCCTGAGGAAATTATTACCCGCTCGCTGGTGCGTGAGGTTGACCTTGGAGCATTTGGGCACAAAGGCTCGCTGGTGCTCATCACCCTCGATAATGGTGAAGACCACAATCGTCCAAATACATTTGGCGCACAATCTCTAGCGTCTTTAGATGCAGCAATTACAGATGCTCTCTCACGGCATCCAGTGGCCATAGCCATTACCGGAAAACCTTTCATTTTCGCCGCGGGAGCAGATTTATCGGCGCTTGGTTTTCTCACCAGCCGTGAACAAGCACTAGCGATCGGCAAATTCGGTCATGATGTATTTCGTCGATTAGGAGAAATCAGCGTCCCGACTTTCGCTTTCATTAATGGTCTTGCACTCGGTGGAGGACTTGAAGTTGGACTCCATTGCACCTATCGAACACTCGCATCTACAGCATTTACCGGATTGCCTGAAGTATTTCTTGGTTTGGTACCTGGGTGGGGCGGTGCAACGCTCCTGCCTAAATTGATTGGTCCAGAGCGCGCAGTGCAAGTGATCATGCTCAACGCACTAAACAACAACACCATGATGAAAGCTAAAGATGCACTGACCCTCGGCGTAACCGATGCCGTTTTTGAACCTGCAGATTTTCTCGAGCGATCGATCGCCTTTGCTGCGGCGATCCTCAGTGGAAGAAAAAAGATCGAACGAATCGACTACACCAACGATCCAAATTGGGAAAAGGCCCTATCAACGGGCAAGGCAGCCGCCCTAAAGAAATATGGCGGTGCGCAACTGGATGCCCCTACACGAGCTCTGGCACTTATCGCTGATGCCCGCACGGCCACACGCACAAGCGGCTTCGATGCTGAAGAGGCAACTCTTGCTGATTTAGTGATGAATGATTCTCTACGTGCATCTCTCTACTCTTTCAATCTCATTCAAAAGAAGCGCAAGAAAGTTGAAGGGGCTCCGAAATCCTCACTCGCCCGAAAAGTGAGCAAAGTTGGGGTCGTCGGTGCAGGTCTGATGGCATCACAACTTGCCCTTGTGATGGTTCGAAACCTCAAGTGCCCAGTTGTCATGACAGATCTGGATCAGGCCCGCGTAGATAAGGGCGTCGCGTGGGTGCATGAAGAACTCGCCAAATTGGTTGAGAAGAAACGCATGACCCCTGAAGGGGCACATCGCCTCACTGATTTGGTCACTGGATCCATCGATCAAGCAGTTTTTGCAAATGCGGATTTTGTTATAGAAGCCATTTTTGAAGAACTCTCTCTCAAGCAGACCTTGTTTACTCATTTGGAAAAGATCGTTTCGCCTGAATGTGTCTTGGCAACTAATACTTCTTCTTTATCCGTTGAAGCAATGACGCAAGGATTGCAACATCCGGAACGAGTAATTGGCTTTCACTTCTTCAATCCCGTCGCGGTGATGCCGCTGTTGGAAATTGCGCGAACCAGCACCACAGATGATGTAACAACAGCGACAGCTGTGAGCGTGGGCAAGGACCTCAAAAAGACGATGGTCATTACCAAAGATGCACCGGGGTTTGTCGTCAATCGCCTCTTCATGCGGTTTATGGGCGAAATTATTGATGCAATGGATGAAGGCACAGCACCTGATGTGGCTGATAATGCAATGCGCAGTATCGGATTTCCTATGTCTCCATTCGAACTTCTCGGCCTTGTCGGGCCAGGTGTTGCACTTCACGTGGCAGAAACTTTGCACGATAACTTGGGTCCGCGCTATCGCATCTCCCCCACAATGCAACGTCTTGTCAAAGAAGGAGTAAAAGCTTTTTACATTAAAGGCGATGACGGGAAATATTTCGCCAATCCAGCTGCCCTAGCCCTGGTAGAAAAGGGTACGAATTCATCGAGCTCTGAACAAGTGAGACTTCGTGCTCTCACTGCCTTGGCGCAAGAGGCGCGAATGATGCTCGAGGAAGGCGTAGTTTCTACACCAGCAGAAATTGATACCTGCATGCTTTTGGGTGCTGGTTGGCCGATGGTTTTGGGCGGAATCTTGCCTTACTTGGATCGTGAAGGAATTAGCGAAGCTGTGACCGGGAAGCGTTTCCATCCAAAGGGAGTTGCTTGCCTTCCTTAGATTGAGCACTCCACTTCACGACAGATTCGGTCAGGTCGACAACGGTAATCCCTAAGTCATCAAGAATTTGTGTCCGTGTCGAATGTTCTATGAACTCCAAGGGAATGCCCACCGAATGAATAGGTACCGTGATATTTGCATCGCGCACCATTTCTGACAAAGTGCTTGCAATTCCGCCATGTCGTATTCCATCTTCCATAACAACAATGCACTTATAGCGTTTGGCCATTTCAATAAGCGCCACGGGTAAGGGCTTCACCCATCGAGGATCTACGACCGTGACTCCGATGCCGACGAGGGCAGCATGGGCTGCAACATCTATTGCCAGCTTTGCAAAAGCTCCGATGCTCACTATGAGGACGTCAGAATTTTGTCCAAGGTAGACAACATCTACACCATCTCGACGCTCGATCTCAGGTATGTCTGCCTGGACTTCACCTTTTGGAAAACGAACTAAAGATGGTGCATCTGAAATAGCAATAGATTCGCGGAGAGTTTCGCGAAGTCGTGCTCCATCGCGCGGGGCGGCCACGTGCAAAGTTGGAACAATTCCTGTGAGCGCCAAATCCCAGATGCCGTGATGTGAAGGCCCGTCATCTCCTGTTATTCCTGAGCGATCAAGAACAAAGGTCACCCCTGCATGGTGGAGTGCAACATCTAGGAGCAACTGATCAAAAGCGCGATTGAGGAATGTTGCGTAGACCGCAACGACCGGATGCATCCCCGCAAATGCCATACCAGCGGCACTTGTCACTGCGTGTTGTTCTGCAATGCCAACATCAATAGTCCGATATGGAAAATTCTTCTTAAACTCCTCAAGGCCAGTTGGACCTAGCATCGCAGCAGTTACTGCTACAACGTCGGAGCGCTCCTTACCGATTGCTACCAATTCTTCGGAAAAGACTTTTGTCCAACTTGTTCCAGCACTTTTTAAAGGAACTCCGGTAACGGGATCAACAACTCCAACAGCATGAAACTTCTCTGCTTCATCCTCTATTGCTGGTGCATGCCCTCTGCCTTTTTCCGTAATCGCGTGCACGAGTACTGGTGCGCCAAATCGCTTTGCCGTGCGGAGGGCTTTTTCCATCGCCTCAATGTCATGCCCGTTAATAGGGCCCATGTATTTCAAACCTAAATCCTCAAACATCCCTTGTGGAGCTAGAAAGTCCTTTAACCCCTTCTTCATGCCGTGCAGTGCCTCATACGCAATTGGACCAAAACCAGGAATTCTAAGGAGAGTTCTTTTGCCCCAACCTAATATTTGCTCGTAAGAACGAGTGACGCGCAATGATGCAAGATGATCGGCCAAGCCACCAATTGTGGGTGAATATGAACGGGCGTTATCGTTGACAATAATTACGAGATTGCGATCTTGCGCAGTGGCAATATTATTAAGTGCTTCCCACGACATGCCACCGGTAAGCGCACCATCTCCCACAACGACCACAACGCTACGGTCGCGTTGTCCGGTGAGTGTGAAACCCCGTGAAATTCCATCTCCCCAAGAAAGCGCGGTAGATGCATGAGAATTCTCTATGACATCGTGCACGCTTTCAATTCGGTTGGGGTATCCCGCCAGACCGCCGCGTTTGCGAAGTAAATCAAATTCACTGGCTCGGCCTGTCAAAATCTTATGAACGTACGTTTGATGGCCAGTATCAAAGAGAAGAACATCTTTGGGGGAATCAAAAGTGCGATGAATCGCGATCGTTAATTCAACAACTCCCAAGTTTGGGCCTAAATGCCCGCCTGACTTGGAAACCTTAGATATAAGAAAATCCCGAATCTCCTGAGCAAGTGCAATCAGTTGTTGCGAATCAAGATTTTTGAGATCGGTTGGTGATTTGATGCCTTCGATCATGTTGAAATCTTACTTGAGATTGCTACTTTGCGCCTCAAGGATTGGAGGGCAAGGCCTTGATCCTTTGCCGGCCATTTCAAAGGCTTTGATCATTGGTGCCCGGCTGCATGGTATTCCACGCCAAAATTCCTCCTTGCAGATGCACTGCGTCTGTAATGCCTTTTTCCGCCATAACACTCAGACATGCCGCAGACCTACGTCCAGAGCGACAGTAAAGAACAATGGGAATATCTTTTTTCAATTTGGCAAACGCACCACCATCGAAGAATTCGCCTTGAGGGATCAAGACTGCACCATCAATTCTTGACTCTGCCCATTCATCAGGTTCGCGTACATCTATCAATTGCAACGTCGCGCCTTTGTCAATTAGTCTGTAAAGGTCGGTGGGTGAAATCTCAGGTACTGCTGATGTCATCTCGTAAGCTCCTTCCACATCGCCTTATTTGATGACGCGGTGCACCTTATGTTGAGCCGCTTGAGCGATAGGGCGTAAAACCAGCAAATCCACATTCATATGTGGTGGCAACATCACACACCATCTCACTGACTCTGCAACATCTTCATCAGTGAGTGGAAACTCAACACCTTCATACACTTTGGCAGCTTTGGTTTTGTCTCCAGCAAAACGTGTAACTGCAAATTCGGCAGTCTTTACCATTCCTGGAGCAAGTTCTGTCACTCGAATTGGTTGTCCGTTAAGTTCGAGTCGAAGCGTGCCCGCAACGGCGGCAACGCCATGTTTGGCAGCAGCATACGAGCCCCCGTTCTCATAGGCGATGCGACCTGCAGTCGAAGACATCATCACGATGTGGCCTCTGCCAAATGCCTTCATGAAGGGAAGTACTGCCTTCACCATTCGAACCGATCCGGTCACATTGACATCGTAAGTTTTGGCCCAAATATCAGCAGAAGAGTCTTCGACAGAGGCTGCATCGAATGCACCACCGGCATTATTAATTAAAACCGAGACTGGTTTGCCAATTAGTTTTTGCGCTAATGAATCCACACTTGATTGTTCGGTGACATCCAATTCGACGACTTCAATGTTGGAATCTGCCGCTGCCAGCTCTGCTAAGCGATCCATTCGTCTGGCACCAGCAATAACATGGAAACCATTCTTTGCAAGCAATTTGGCTGTTGCAGCGCCAATACCGCTACTTGCTCCAGTGACGATTGCATACTCTCTCATCCTTGAACCCTACCAAGTTGCAAGGGTGCTAACCATCCACTACGAGTAGTTAGATCAGTGAGCGCAACACGTATTGCATGATCCCGCCGTGACGGTAGTAGTCAGCCTCCCCCGGTGTATCAATTCGGACTTGGGCGCTAAATGTCGTTCCGTTGGCAGTGACGCTCACTTGCTTTGGGACACCTGATGAGTTCATTTCTGCGATACCTATGACGCTAAAAGTTTCCTCACCTGTGAGTCCCAATGATTGAGGATTTTGGCCATCAAGAAATTGCAATGGAAGAACACCCATGCCAATCAAGTTGGAGCGGTGGATTCGTTCGAATGATTCAGCAATAACGACGCGAACTCCCAGTAGCGCGGTCCCCTTTGCTGCCCAGTCGCGAGATGAACCAGAGCCGTATTCTTTCCCAGCCAAAATAACCAGCGGAATTCCTGCTGCCTGATAGGCCATCGACGCATCATAAATGGTTTCTTGCACGCCACCGTTCAGAAAATTCCTCGTAAATCCACCTTCCACGCCATCAAGGAGAAGATTCTTTAATCGAATGTTGGCGAAGGTTCCACGGATCATTACTTCGTGATTGCCGCGCCGTGACCCGTAAGAATTGAAATCTTTTCGATCCACTCCATGTGCCATCAGGTAGGCCCCTGCAGGTGACTCCATTTTAATATTGCCCGCGGGTGAGATGTGATCTGTCGTTACAGAATCCCCCAAGATCGCCATTACGCGGGCACCTGAGATATCTACTACCGGTTTGGGTTGCTTAGGCATCGAATCAAAATAAGGGGGTTTTCTTACATAAGTCGATTGTGCATCCCATTCAAAAGTTTTACCCGTTGGAGTGTCCAAAGATTTCCAGCGATGATCACCGTCAAAAACGCTCGCATAATCTTTAGTAAACATTTCGGATGAAATTGAAGACTCAACCACCGCAGCGATCTCTTGGGCTGAAGGCCAAATATCCCTCAAGAATACTGGCTTGCCTTCTGTGTCATTGCCTAATGAATCTTTATCAAAATCATGATCCATGGTGCCCGTCAGAGCATAAGCAACCACTAGTGGTGGCGATGCTAAGTAATTCATCTTTACATCTGGGCTAATGCGCCCTTCAAAGTTTCTATTCCCTGATAACACTGCGGTCACTGCCAAATCATGTTCATTCACCGCTTTGCTGATTTCTAACGGCAAGGGACCGGAATTGCCGATACACGTCACGCATCCATAACCAACTAAGTTGAAACCCAGTTTTTCCATGTACTGGGTCAAGTCAGCACGTTCGTAATAGTCGGTGACAACTTTGGATCCAGGTGCAAGAGTCGTCTTCACCCATGGTTTGGATCGCAGGCCCTTTTCTACTGCTTTCTTAGCCAAGAGAGCAGCACCAATCATCACTGATGGGTTCGAGGTATTTGTACACGATGTAATTGATGCGATAACGACGTCGCCATTTTTAATCGTGGTCGCCTTTTTGCCCACCATGACATCTATAGGGCTTTTACTTGTCTTGTCAGAAAAATAAGTCGGCAATGAAGTAGCAAGAGCAGATTTGGAATCCGTTAACGAGATGCGATCTTGTGGCCGTTTGGGTCCGGCAATCGATGGGACGATGCTGGCCAGATCTAGCTCGATATGTTCTGAAAAACGTGGGGAAAGGGATGGGTCATTCCACAGGCCTTGCCTCTTTGCGTATTCCTCAACAAGGCAGATTTGGTCTGCAGTTCGGCCAGTTAATCGCAAATAATTCAAAGTCTCTTCATCAATGGGGAAAATTGCACATGTGGATCCGTATTCCGGGCTCATGTTTCCGATCGTTGCGCGATTGGCCATCGGTACAGTCGAAACTCCTGGACCATAGAACTCCACAAACTTTCCAACTACTCCGTGTTTTCGAAGTATTTGGGTGATTGTCAACGCCAGATCGGTAGCTGTTGTACCAACCGGGAGTTTGCCTTTAAGTTTTACACCTACAACACGAGGGATCAACATTGAAACCGGTTGCCCTAGCAAAGCTGCCTCGGCTTCAATTCCGCCTACGCCCCAACCCAATACGCCAAGACCATTAACCATTGTTGTATGGGAGTCCGTACCCACGACGGTATCTGGATAAGCGCGAAGAGTGCCATTAACTTTTCGGGTCATCACAACGCGAGCTAAGAATTCGATATTTACTTGGTGAACAATTCCCGTACCGGGTGGCACAACTTTGAACTCATCAAACGCGCCTTGCCCCCAGCGCAAGAAACGATAGCGCTCACGATTACGCTCATACTCAATGTCAGTGTTCTTTTCAAACGAATCCTTTGTCCCAAAAACATCTGCAATCACAGAGTGGTCAATCACGAGTTCGGCTGGTGCTAGAGGATTTACCTTTGCCGGATCTCCTCCTAGCTCAACAATTGCCTCCCGCATCGTTGCAAGGTCAACAATGCAAGGAACGCCAGTGAAATCTTGCATCACTACTCGAGCAGGGGTGAATTGAATTTCGGTATCGGGCTCGGCGGATGGATCCCACTGCGCGAGTGAGCGAATTTGATCCGCTGTGATGTTGGCACCATCTTCGGTGCGCAGAAGATTTTCAAGCAATATTTTCAAGCTAAAAGGCAGTGAGGTTGAACCGTCAATGTGGGAAATATCAAAAATTTCATAATCTTGGCCAGCAACAGTGATTTGGTTTTTTGCCTTGAACGAGTTGATGCTCATAGTGCCTTCCGAGTGATTTATCTTGACGTCAAGATACCCTATTGGCGCTTGCTTTCTCAAAAAGCGCCACGCACTCAACGTGATGGGTCATGGGAAAGAGGTCGAAAGCGCGAAGACTTCCCAAACTAAATCCAAGTTCGGCTAAGTAACTCGTGTCACGTGCTAAAGCCGCAGGGTCGCAGGCTATGTAAACGATTGCTCGTGGATGCTTGTCAATTATCTGGGCGATGACCTCTTTACCGGCGCCCTCTCGTGGAGGATCAAGCACTACAACATCAGCCGAATCAATCTTCTGCAAGGTGCGCCCCACCTCACCTGTATGAATTCGAATATTTGAATACTGAGCAAAATTCTTACGTGCATCAGCAGTAGCCGAGGAGCCGGATTCAATCAAATCTATCTGCCCGGTTGCTCCGACTACATCAATCAGTGCAGCAGTAAAAAGTCCAACGCCTCCATAGAGGTCAAGCACGTGATCGCCATCCTTCACGAAACCGATAATTGCCTCAGTCAAAGCCTCTGGTGCAATTTCATGACTTTGCCAAAAAGAGGATTGACTCACCTGCAGGTCGTGACCCTGTACCTCTTCATGCAAAATTGCATCACCTTGTGTAAGACGAGCTTTGGAGTCACGAGAGGAGTCCGCAATTGCAATAGATCGACTACCGCTTGAACTTACAGAAATCTCAATTCGAGATCTGGCAGGCCATTTGCGCGCAGCAAGTTCTGGAAAATTGATGCTTGCTGTCGCAATCTGGCAATCGCTCACGGGAATAACCGTGTGAGTGCGCGAGGCATAAAATCCCAGTTGCCCTTGCGCATTGGTTGCACTCGACACTCGAGTTCGCCAATGCAGTGGAGCAGCAACTTCTTCCACTTTGATTTCAATTTCTTGTTTTGCAATTCTGCTAAATTGCTCGCGGATAACATCGGCTTTGAGCATGCGTTGTCGTTCAATAGCAATATGTTGAAAATCGCAACCGCCGCATCCACCCGGACGTGAGTACTCACACAAAGGCACAATGCGATCGGGCGATGATTGTTTAACATCGATGACGTCTGCTCTATGAAAACTAGAGCCCGTGCTAGTAATTTCAATCTCAACAACTTCGCCAGGAATCCCATGGCGCACAAAAATTACCTGTCCTTCGTGCCGTGCAATGAAATGGCCTCCGTGGGCTACTTTCCCAATATTGACGCTAAATCTCTGCCCTACTTCAAAAGATTTACTGCGCTGTGTGGCCATAGTAAGTAACCCTATTGCCGATCGTGGGTGTAGGTTTTACCTGTGCATGTTGTGATTATGGGTTGTGGCCGCGTGGGTTCTTCGTTGGCTAACGAACTTGAATCTGCCGGTCATTCAGTGGCAATTATCGACCAATCCCGTGATGCGTTTCGCCGCCTTGGCTCTAATTTTCAAGGAACAACCGTGACTGGAGTCGGCTTTGACCGCGACACTTTGGTTGAGGCAGGAATCGAAAAAGCAGAAGCATTTGCCGCAGTCAGCAATGGCGATAATTCAAATATCTTGGCCGCCCGCGTTGCTCGTGAAACCTATGGAGTGAAGAACGTAGTCGCTCGAATCTATGACCCCGGTCGAGCTGAAATTTATCAACGTCTGGGCATTCCCACTGTCGCTACAGTCTTATGGACATCAGATCAGATTCTTCGACGCATTTTGCCCGATGGTTCACGTTCTGAATGGCGCGATGCCAGCGGAACAATTCAACTCTGTGAAATGCACATCGACAGTGCTTGGTTTGGAAACCCAGTTACACGCATTGAAAACGTAACCCCAGCTCGTGTTGCATTCATCACTCGCTTAGGCGAAGGAATTATTCCTGACGAGCACACAGTCTTGCAAGATGGCGATTTGGTACACGTTATGGTCTTGGAAAAAGATATTCCGTCAGTAGAGGCAGCTCTAGGGCGATCTCCCGAGGCAACGTCATGAGAGTTGCGATTGCTGGAGCTGGCAATGTAGGTCGGGCTATCGCTCGAGAACTTTTAGATAACGGCCATCAAGTTCTTTTGATCGACAAAGATCCGAAAGCCCTGAAGTTAGATAGCGTCCCGGACGCGGAATGGCTGATGGCAGATGCATGCGAAATTTCTTCCCTTGATAATGCCAAGCTCAATGGCTGCCAAGTTTTGGTGGCGGCAACTGGTGATGACAAAGTAAACCTTGTTGCATCATTGTTGGGCAAGACCGAATACGGTGTTCCGCGCGTCGTTGCCCGTGTTAATCATCCAAAAAATGAATGGCTCTTTGATTCCTCCTGGGGCGTAGATGTTGCAGTATCAACGCCTCGAATCATTTCCGCACTTGTAGAAGAGGCTGTTACGGTGGGAGATGTCGTTCGACTTTTCAGTTTCAAAAAGGGTCAAGCAAATCTTGTAGAACTCACCTTGCCTGACACATCAGAATGTATTGGCAAAACAGTCGAGGAAATTGAACTTCCAGAAAACGCATCTCTGGCCGCAATCGTTCGTGATGGACGAGTAATTTCAGCGCGTCACCATGACGTCTTTAGTGCAGGAGATGAGTTACTTTTTGTCGCATCTGCGCAAGCTGAAGTACTTCTCAAGCGTTGCTTTATTCAGGAGAAATAATTTTCGCTGTTGGAACGCTCTTAATAATCAGCCACGATCCCCACAATGTCAGGAAATAGAGTGGCAAACCTAGGAAAATATTGGCGATTCCCAGCGCCGTGAAATGGTTGCTCTTATAGAGCGGGTATTGAATAACTAAGCGGAGTGCAAACATTCCAAACCATAGCCAGCTAGCGCGGATGTAGACTTTTTTTCGAGCGGGAACTTTTTGCCATTGCAAATTCTCGCCAAGTATCGGCCCCAATATCAACCCCAAAATCGGCCAACCAGCCAAGTTAGTCGCCATATAGAGCAAAGCAAATCCAGAATTTTTCCACAAACTTGGTAAATAGTAGTTCTTCGCATCTCCAGTTTTCCAAGCAAGGTAGGCACAGAAGGCGACGCCGATAAATCCAGAGAGAACAAATTGCAATTTATCTCTTCTCAGGACACTAATAATCGTCAAAATTACAGATGAGATAAGCGCTGCAATTACCGCTCGGAATAAATGGTGACCAAAGTTGTATACAACCAAGAAAATGAGCCCCGGCAAACCCGAATCGATGATTCCTTTTTTGCCGCCAAGAGCATCGATGACTTTACTGTGATCGTCTTGGGTCATGCTTTGCCTGTAGAACCAAAACCACCGACACCACGACCGGATCCAGGAAGTTCAGAAACTTCGACAAAATCCGCCCTTTCCACTTTTTGAATAATTAGTTGCGCAACGCGATCTCCGCGTTTAAAGGTGATTGACTCTTTAGGATCATGATTTATTAATATGATTTGGATTTCACCACGAAAGCCGGCATCAATGGTTCCAGGTGCATTCACAACTCCCACACCATTCTTAATCGCTAATCCCGATCGTGGGTGCACAAATGCCGCGTAGCCATCCGGAAGTGCAATGGAGATCCCTGTCGGCGCAAGTGCGCGCTCCCCTGGTGCAAGTGTGAGATCAATTCGTGTGACCAGATCTGCTCCAGCGTCGCCACCTTTTGCGTACTTGGGTAATGGCACACCTTCATCAAGACGTTTGATAAGAACTTGGAGGCTCATGGGTTGATCTCGAAATCTGGATCTACAAATGCCAATAGTTCTGGATGTTTAGAAATATGTTCGAGGTATGCCTTGGGAGCATTGTCAAGAAAATGCGCCATGGGAACAATTACAAATAACGCAGATGCTCGAACTGCGACAGGGCCATCGGGCGAATCTAGTCGACCTTCAGCGCTGGTGTAGACCTTTCGATTCACTTGACCTGTAATTTGTGCGCTGATATGCAGTGTCGTGCCCATGGGTACAGGTTTGAGGAAATCAGTTTCTAATCGAGCCGTTACTGCAGGAGAGCGAATCAGCCACATCAGTTTGCCGAGCGCCTCATCAAATGCCAGCGACAGCAATCCACCGTGCGCCAAACCTGGAGCGCCTTGATGATCTTGAGTGACAAGAAATTCCGCCGTTAAGTCGGCGCCTTCGCCTGCATGAGCGACGAGATGTAAACCGGTGGGGTGCAAATCACCGCAACCAAAACAATGGCCAAAGTGTGAAGGAATCTTTGATCCAATTGCAGGAGCCTTGGGGTGGCGCGCAGGGATGAGTGCACCTTTGGGAGCTGTTGTACTGGCAACGCGACTCATGGGTTGAAGGTTACTTCATGAAATCCGATACCGTCTCTCCCATGCCTAAGCCCGTCTATTCAGAGGAACTCCTTGCGCCTCTATGGCTGTTGGCATTCATTTATTTCCTCTTTGCCTCATTGGCAATCTCAGTCTGGGCAGCCCTTGGAAACGCACCTGGACTCATTCTGATTATCTTTTTCACCATTCTTACTTTCTATTTGCATCGGAAAACTGCCCTCCGAATTGAAATTTCCGAGGGCGAACTTCGCATCGGTCGTGCTCATATTGAAATTAAATATTTGGGAACTATCTCAACGCTCGATGCTGATCTCATGCGGCTGACACGCGGGCGCGATGCTGATCCTGCTGCATTTCTAGCGATTCGTTTCTGGCAACCACGAGGCGTAAAAATCGAGATCAAAGATCCACGCGATCCAACGCCTTATTGGTTAATTAGTTCGAAAGAGAATGTGAAACTGACGCAAGTGCTCAACGACTACAAATAAAAGTTAAGCGCACTCTTTACAAACAGCTTTTGCGCCTTCGCCTCGAGCCAGCTGCGTAATGTGATGAACCAAGAAACAACGAGAACAAGCGAACTCATCGCCTTGACGTGGAACAACGCGCACCGAAAGCTCTTCGCCAGATAGATCTGCACCAGGCAGCTCTAGAGTCTCTGCAGCTTCTGCTTCATCAACATCGACTCGGCCTGATTGCGCATCAACTCGTTGGGCTTTGAGCTCTTCTAGGGATTCTTCATGAAGTTCTT
Source organism: Actinomycetota bacterium (assembly GCA_009698615.1). GTDB lineage: Bacteria > Actinomycetota > Actinomycetes > Nanopelagicales > Nanopelagicaceae > QYPT01. The sequence continues at coordinate 48,675 of WLPU01000002.1, forward strand.
CATCCGTTTTTCTGGGGGTGTCGTAGTCGGTTGCCACTACATTCACCTCGCCTTCATCGTCATCGTCATTCGCGGTTCTTCAGGGCCTAGCTCACTGCACGGTATAAATACCACAGCGGGCGCACTATCGCGCATTTACCTGTACCTACGCTGAAGAACAGACGGCGTGTCGGGATTATTCCATGCGAGATTGGTCTCCTCGTGCAAATGGCTCCATCTCCTTTGCCAGCGCACCGTCCACGCGTGCGTGAATCGCAGTGCCCTCTGGCAGATACTCCTCACTGAGGATTTCCCCCCGCTCGTGAATGGCGCTGATAATTTCGCCCCTGTCATAAGGGATCACAGCATCAACTTCTATTCCCAAATGAGGCAATGAAGTCTCAATGGCCAGAAGTAATCCCTCCATACCAAAACCAGTCTTCACCGAAAAGGCATAGCTCGCTGGTTCGGTCCGCAAAATCTGCATCACAATTTCGGGATCTGCCACATCGACTTTATTGATTGCGATGATTTCTGGAATTTGAGATCCGCCAATTTCGGCAATTACTTCACGCACAGCGCGGATCTGCTCAAAAGGATCTGGGTGTGAGCCATCAACCACATGGACAATCAGATTTGCTTCGGCGACTTCCTCAAGCGTTGATTTAAATGCATCAATAAGTTGATGTGGCAGGTGGCGTACAAATCCCACAGTGTCAGTGAGCGTATAGATACGGCCATCGCTGGTGTGGGATTGGCGAACTGTCGGATCAAGGGTTGCAAAAAGTGCGTTCTCAACTAACACTCCAGCATCGGTAAGGGCGTTGAGCAAAGAAGATTTTCCAGCATTTGTATATCCAGCAATAGCAACAGATGGAATGTTATGGCGCCTTCGCTCCTGCCGCTTGGTATCCCTGGAGACCTTCATCTCGAGAATCTCTTTTTTCAACTTGCTCATTTTGTCGCGAATACGCCGACGATCTGTCTCTATTTTGGTCTCACCTGGACCACGCCCACCAATACCCGCACCGCCCGCTGCTCGACCTCCCACCTGCCGAGACAGGGATTCTCCCCAACCACGCAACCGAGGAAGCAGATAAGAAATCTGGGCAAGTTCTACTTGCGCCTTTCCTTCTTTACTCTTCGCGTGCTGTGCGAAAATATCTAAAATCAGGGCTGTGCGATCTACAACTTTCACTTTGAGTTTATCTTCAAGCTGTCGAAGCTGGGATGGCGATAGCTCTCCATCACAAATGACTGTATCTGCTCCAGTTGATGAAACAACTTGTTTTAACTGAGCAACTTTTCCCGATCCAATATATGTCGCTGGATCTGGTTTATCGCGACGCTGAATCAGCGCATCTAGCACTTCAGAGCCTGCAGTTTCAGCAAGTGCCTTGAGTTCAGCTAACGAATTCTCCGCCATCAAAGCGGTTCCCTCTGTCCACACACCCACAAGTACGACTCGCTCTAACTGAAGTTGGCGATATTCGGCCTCGGAAATATCTTGGAGTTCTGTTGAAAACCCTTGCACTCTTCGAAGTGCGTGGCGTTCGGCAAGTTCAGGTTGGATTTCATCTTCTTCACCTGAATCAAAATCTGCAGCAACTCTGGCACTCTCTCGCAACAGCGCTTCAAACTCATCATCGCTTTCTCGAATCATCTTCACCATCTACAAGGCCATCTCCCTACGCCAGATAAGGCGATAGGTCATGCTCGCTCACCAAGACCGCGGGTCCGGAAAGTATGGCGTTGTAGTGCGGATCAATCTCTACTTCTAAGCGTCCACCTGGAGGATTAATAATCCATGTAGCTGGTAATTTTTCTCCACGCTTTAAAGTGGCAGCCAACGCAACGGCGCATGTTCCGGTACCACACGATTGCGTTTCTCCCACGCCTCTTTCAAAAACTCGCATCTTGAGTTCGCGTCCTTGCAGGAATTCTACAAATTCAACATTAACGCCTTCTGGATATGCATCCTTGGGTCGAACTACTGGAGGATCTTTCAGTTCGCCCACGTCATCCACCGATGTAACGAAAACCACGGCATGGGGATTGCCAATGCTGATGTTGTATCCATTCCAGATTCCGCCGTTGGCAGATGCGGTGATCTCATCTTCTTCGATCTCCATCTTTCCCATATTGACGGTGATATCTCCCGATGCTGGAACCCGCAAGTGCTTGAGACCGTCGCGTGTATTAATTGCAAAAATACCTGCGGATTGATGACCGCGCTCTACAAGATAACGAGCCATCACTCGTATGCCATTGCCGCACATCTCTGCGATAGAACCATCAGAGTTGCGATAATCCATAAACCACTGCCCGGCATTAGGTTTTGTGATTCGAATCAAGCCATCGGCGCCAATACCTGTAGCCCGATTACAAATGGCAGCAGTTTGGTTGGTTGTTATTGAAATCTTTTCCTCGGGATCAAAAACAATGACAAAATCATTGTGAGTTCCGTGGCCATAAGTGGCGTTTAATGAGTTGCTCATACTTAGCGGTGAGTTTAGTCCCTGACAGTTGGTGCTGGCTTACTCAAATGATCCATAAGAGTTTCTAAGCGCTGTTGCGTTGGTGAAATCCATTGAATGCGCTCATCTCGCGAAAACCAGGTCTCTTGCCTGCGCGCATACTGGCGCGTGGCGCGCTTTGTATCTTCGCGCGCTTGCTCTTGGGTCATTTCTCCTTCTCGAAATTTCAGAACTTGCGCATATCCCAGAGCTAAGGCTGCAGTGCGTCCTTGACGAATACCTGCGGCAATCAACGCATCAGTTTCGGCGACAAGTCCTGCTTGCCACATACGATCGACTCGTTGGCTAATTCTCTCAGAGAGAGTTTGTCTATCCATTACAAGACCAAACTGGCGCGCATCTGGATATCGACTACTTTCTTTGCGGGGCAAGTTTGCAGTAAATGGTTTGCCCGTGATTTCAATGACTTCGAGCGCTCGAATAACGCGTCGAAGATTTTGCGCATCGATTGCCAAAGCCGCAGCAGGATCAAGAGTTGCAAGCCGTTCAAACATTGCTTGTAGGCCGATTTTCTCGGCTAATACTTCTAAGGATTCGCGCACTTGCGGATCAGTATCTGGAAAATTAAGATCATCCAAAATTGCTTTGATATAGAGACCAGTGCCACCCACTATCACGACATCTTTCCCACGAGAATGAATCTCGGCAATTTCTTCTCTGGCCAAGATTTGGTATTTTGCAACGCTGGCATCTTCGGTGACATCCAGAATATCCAGCAAGTGATGCGGAATACCTTGGCGCTCTTGAATCGATAGTTTGGCTGTTCCGATATCCATTCCGCGATAGAGCTGCATCGAATCAGCGTTGATGACCTCCGCACCGCACGTTTGCGCTAGCGCGATTGCCAGTTCACTCTTACCTGTGGCTGTCGCACCGGCGATAACATAAATATTCATTAACGCGATGTGGGCATTCCGAGCAAGAGTGGTTCGCGCTGCCTGGTAAGGGCTTCAAATGCATCTCCCCCGCGAGTGCGACGAATTGCACCCCCATCGCCTGAGAGAAAGTGCGGGGCTGCTTCATTAATTTTCACGGTCACTACATCACCTGGGCGAGGAAGGTCATCAGTATCGAAGGTGAAGTGCGCTAGGCGGAAATCTTCGGTCCGCCCTGACATGCGCGAACGTGCAACATCTCGTCGCCCTTCGTGCTCTGTTACTAAAACCTGCATCGTTTGGCCAATAGATTCGTCGTTGACGCTGAGCGAAATCGCTTCTTGATGTGCGTGAAGGCGGGTGTATCGCTCGCCAACAACTTCTGGGGTTATTTGATCGGGCATAGTGGCGGCAGGTGTGCCAGGGCGTTTGGAATATTGATAGGTATAGGCAGCACTAAAACGCGCCTGAGTGCACAGATCCAAAGTATCTTGGAAATCCTTCTCGCTTTCTCCTGGAAACCCAACGATGATGTCCGTTGTGATCTGAGAATGTGGGATCGCTGCTCGAACTCGTTCGATGATGCCAAGGTAGCGATCGGTTCGATAAGAACGACGCATATCTTGCAAAACTTTATTAGAGCCCGATTGCAGCGGCATGTGTAGGTGCGGCATCGCATTGGGCGATTGAGCCATCGCCTCAATCACATCATCCGTGAAATCGCGAGGGTGTGGTGACATAAAACGTACTCGCTCAAGTCCTTCAACGTTGCCACATTCTTTTACTAATTTTGCAAAAGCTTCACGATCCCCAAAATCGACACCGTAAGCATTAACGTTTTGTCCTAGAAGAGTTATTTCAATAACCCCTTGATCGACGAGGGCTCTGACTTCTTTCATAATCTCTGTTGCAGGACGATCTTTTTCAATCCCGCGCAGTGTTGGAACAATGCAAAAAGTACAGGTGTTGTTGCACCCTACGGAGACTGAAACCCAAGCAGAAAATGCGGAGTGACGACGAGCCGGAAGTGTGGATGGAAAATGTTCTAGGGATTCGAGGATCTCAATTTGAGATTCTTCTTCGATGCGGGCTCTCTCGAGCAAAACAGGCAATGAACCAACATTGTGGGTTCCAAAAACTACATCTACATATGGGGCTTTTTTAAGGATAATCGCCTGATCTTTTTGAGCCAAACACCCCCCGACTGCAATTTGCATAGCGGGGTTGGCTTTTTTTACAGGTGCAAGGAAGCTGAGGTTTCCATAAAGTTTTTTATCTGCATTTTCTCGTACAGCACACGTGTTAAATACGACGATATCGGCCTGCTCCCCCACAATTGCTGGGAGATAGCCAGCTTCATCCAGAAGCCCCGCGATCCGCTCCGAATCATGGACATTCATCTGGCAGCCATATGTGTTGACTGTGTAGGTGCGCGTCATGGGCCAATCGTAGTGGGCTTACTAAATGCCAATCTCGCGCATAACAGCGCTAATCACCGACATGGAAAAGCCCCTGCGCGATAGGGCTCCGTGGACACGGCGACGAATAACTTCTGAATCTAAATGGGCAATCGGGCGATGTTTGCGTGTAGCTAGTTCAAGGGCCAATGCGTACTCATCATCAGGGTGGATCTCTGAGGTTACTAATTCAATAATCTCGGCAGGCACCCCTTTGCTACGCAATTGTGTTGCGATCACTCGTTTCGAAAGCTTCTTGCTGCGTTGACGAGACTGGCTCCAGGCCCTGGCAAACTCTTCGTCGTTAATATGGCCTTGTTCTTGCAAACGATAGAGAACTGCATTGGCCACTTCTTCGGCAATACCTCGGCGTTTGAGATGAGCGAAGAGCTCCCCCCTACTTTTTGCTCGAGGTCCCAGTGCGACAAGTGCAATGGTCTCAGCCAAAAAGTAGGGGTCGGAGCTTTCGTCAATCTGGGCAGTAGAGATTAGAAATCAACCTCTGCTGTTGCCTCATCCACTGCAGCAACAAGTGCTGGATCAAATGGAGCCGGCACAAAGTGAGCGCGGATCTTATTTTCAATGTCGTTGGCAAGATCTGGATTATCTAGAAGGAAATTACGAGAATTTTCCTTTCCTTGACCCAACTGGTCGCCTTCGTAGGTGTACCAAGCGCCAGCTTTCTTCACGATACCGATATCAACGCCGATATCCAGAAGAGATCCTTCGCGAGAAATTCCGACGCCGTAGAGAATGTCGAACTCTGCTTGCTTAAATGGTGGAGCCATTTTGTTCTTCACAACCTTGACGCGAGTGCGGTTACCCACTGCTTCTTGGCCATCTTTGAGGGTTTCAATACGGCGAATATCAAGGCGGATAGATGCATAAAATTTGAGCGCCTTACCACCAGTAGTGGTTTCCGGTGAGCCAAAAAATACGCCGATCTTTTCACGCAACTGGTTGATAAAAATCGCAGTGGTTTTAGATTGATGCAAGGCTCCTGTAATTTTACGAAGCGCTTGAGACATCAAACGCGCTTGCAGACCCATATGTGAATCACCCATCTCGCCTTCGATTTCGGCGCGTGGCACAAGTGCTGCAACAGAGTCAACGACGACAATGTCAAGTGCACCGGAGCGAATCAACATATCCATAATTTCTAGCGCTTGTTCACCCGTATCTGGTTGAGAAACAAGAAGTGCGTCAATGTCTACGCCAAGTTTCTTTGCATACTCTGCATCAAATGCATGCTCTGCATCAATAAATGCAGCGATGCCACCAGCTTTTTGTGCATTAGCAATTGCATGCAACGCAAGAGTGGTCTTACCGGAGGATTCTGGTCCGTAGATTTCAACAACGCGACCACGTGGAAGCCCGCCGATACCCAGCGCAATATCCAAACTAATAGAACCAGTTGGAATGACTTCAACGATTTGATTAGCACGCTCACTCATCTTCATAACAGCGCCTTTTCCGAATTGACGTTCAATTTGGGCGAGGGCAGTGTCGAGTGCTTTAGAGCGATCCGACGAGGCTTTTTCAGTTGCTTTTTCAGTAGCCACTATCTTTCCTTTCAATCAAACGCCACCGTGGCGTTGGTATGGTCCAGAAGGTACGGAAGGCCACTGACTGGAAAGCAGGCTCTGGGCCTGAGTCGTGGAAACCGCTCTGGTTGGGTAGGGCAAGGTTATACGAACATCTGTTCGAAGGGTAACGACACGCCTGAAATGCGAGCGCGGAAATCTACGCCAAGAGGCTGGCGGCTTGCTCCTGGCTCTGTGAGGGCGACAGCGGAGCAAAGAGTTGGCCTATGAGCCAGCGCAGGGCAAGTTCTGTGCGGTTGGTGGTGCCCACAAGTGAGGTCAAACCAGCTCGAACCTGGGCCCAGAGTGGATCATCGCCAGAGCTGGCCATCTGAGCCAACAGGGCCGGGTCGCTCCGGCGCAAAGTTGCTACAGCAGGATCGGTCGAGATCTCAATAGAAAGGTTGGCCAAAGAGACAGGTGCTTGGAACAAACGAGCAACTTCGAATTCCAGCAATCCCCGCATCACACTTTCCTTGTCGCGAAAGTGGTTATACAAGGTGGCTCGAGAAACTTCGGCGCTATCGGCAATTTCAATCATGCTTGTTGCTCGAAGGCCGTGGATAGCAAGGCAATTTTTTGTGGCATCGATAATTGCGCTTCGTGTCTTGCGATAGGAAGTCATTTGCCGTTGATGGGGCTCTGTATCTAGCCCTTGAGTAGGCGCTGAATTACCAGTGATTGACACTTCTTTTAAGCAGCATCGACAACGGTGAGTTTGGCACCATCGTGGGTGCGCAACTCGTGTGCAACATCAACAATCAAAGACGAAAGTGTAATTCCAAGGGCTGCACATATTGAGGCAAGCAACTCTGAGGATGCTTCCTTTTGTCCGCGTTCGACTTCGGAGAGATACCCCAATGAAACGCGAGCGCTACGAGCCACATCGCGCAGGGTGCGAGATTGTGAAGTGCGGGCAGCGCGAAGGGATTGACCGATCTGTGTACGCAATAACATCTCGACCCCCTTTCTGGTGGTAACTGCCAGCAAAAAATTACTGCGTGCTAAGGATACGCGAAAAAGCCGAAAGTACGCTGGAAATAGTGGCGTTTCTGACCACTTCGCGCTCGCCATCGAGGGCTAATTGGATACTTTGCTCAACAGGGCCGCAAATGGCCACCCAGACACTCCCGGCTTCCACGCCATCGGATGCTCCAGGGCCTGCCACGCCAGTTGTTGCAAGAGCCCATGTTGAGCCAAATACCGCCATTGCGCCGTGAGCCATTGCGATGGCAACTTCCTCGCTGACGACTCCGTGCTCTTTGATGAGTGTGGCATCAACGCCTAGAAGCCTTGATTTTGCATCTGCACTATAGGCAATTACTCCCCCGCGAAAAACATCTGACGATCGTGGGACAGATGTGATGTGTGCTCCAAGTCCGCCACCAGTGAGTGATTCACCAACGCTCAAGCTCTGGCCACGTTCGCGCAGTGCGTTAACTATTTGTTCGGCAAGGGTGTTCACGTCAAGATCCTACCGTTTGCGTGCCTGGTTGACGTAGCTCGCACCAGTTGCCAAAGTGAGAACAATTGCAATTCCTAGAAAAATATCGCGCGCGAGGAAAAGGGCGGGATTGAGTGGAAGCATGTAAAAACTAATCGCAAAATTCTGTACAGCCGTCTTGATTTTTCCACCGCGGTTAGCTGGGATTACACCTGTCTTTATGACAGAGAAGCGAAAAATGGTGATGCCAATTTCTCGGAACAAAATTGCAACAGTTACCCACCATTGCAGATCTCCAAGAATTGATAATCCAATCATTGCCGTTGCCAGGTATGCCTTATCTGCAATGGGATCTAAGAGCTTTCCAAATTCAGTGACGCTGTTGCGGCTACGGGCTAACTTGCCGTCGAGGGCATCGCTCATACCTACAAAGAAAAAGACCCACCATGCGGCAATTCGCCAGTGGTAGTCATGTCCACCATTTTTGAATAAGACGTACGCGCAAATTGGAAGTGCCAGAATTCGAATAATAGTTATCGAATTCGGCAAATTAAGTTCTGATGGTTTTTTCATAAAGGTTGGGCAATCAAGTCGGCCCCAAATGAATCGATAACTCGGGCGCATACATACTCGCCTACCGAGAAATCTGTGCCAATCAGCGTCGTGGTGCCATCAACTTCAGGGCCTTGATGCCCCGCTCTGCCTTCTTGGAGGTCGCTATCTTCAATGAGAATTAAGACTTCTTCCCCAATGCGTTTGTGAGCACGCTCGCTTACGAGTTCATCAACGAGCATCGAAAGTCCTTCTACTCGTTGGGCTATCAACTCTGCATCCACTTTACCTGGCAAATCGAGCGCTTCAGTATTATCTTCATCTGAATAGCCAAATACTCCCACTGCATCTAAATCAGCAGCACTGACGAAGTCAACTAAAGCTTGATAATCCTCATCCCTCTCCCCTGGAAAGCCCACAATGACGTTGGAGCGGATCCCCGCCTCTGGTGAGAGAACTCGAATTTGCTTGATGAGGTGCAAGAACTTCTCGCCATCTCCAAAGCGACGCATGCTGCGCAAAAGAGATTCGCTTGCATGTTGGAAGGAAAGATCAAAATATGGAACCACCTTGGGTGTTTCGATGATGGCTTGAATCAATGAAGGACGCATTTCTGCAGGTTGTAAATAGGACAAGCGGATTCGCTTGATTTCATCAATGGCTGCAATGTCAGGCAAGATTGCCTCCATCAGGCGAAGGTCACCTAAGTCTTTGCCATAAGAAGTCGTGTTTTCGCTCACCAGAAAAACTTCAGTGACGCCCTCTGCGGCCAGCCATCGCGCTTCTTCAATGATCTCCATCGGTCTGCGCGAAATAAAGGAGCCACGAAAATATGGAATTGCGCAAAATGAGCATCGTCGATCGCACCCAGATGCAATCTTGAGTGGAGCCCATGGAGCCTTGCCTAGACGTTTTCTAAAAAGTGATCCTCCAGCACCCACCGCTGATGCATAGTCAGCATCGCGTGCACTTTGGCGCTCAACAGGTGAAATTGGCAAGAGTGCACGACGATCTTTTGGCGTGTGGGACTGGTGTGAATTTCCTGCCATGATCGATTGCAATCTGGCGCTGATGTCTTTGTAATCATCAAAACCTAAAATCGCATCGGCCTCTGGCAAGGCTTGGGCTAATTCGGCGCCATAGCGTTCTGCCATACATCCCACAGCAACAACGGTCCGAGTTACGCCATGGCCCTTGAGGGAATTGGCCTCAAGGAGTGCATCGACAGAATCTTTCTTGGCAGATTCAATAAATCCACAGGTATTTACCAAGGCAACTTCTGCGGATTCAACATCCTCCACGAGAGTCCATCCATCTGCAGCCAAACGGCCAGCCAGCTCTTCAGAATCCACTTCATTGCGGGCGCAACCCAATGTAACAATTGCAACGGTGCGACTCATTGAAGCGATGATACAGAATTACTTGGAAGAATTCGCCTCAAAAGTTCGATCGACGACTTGTCCCACTGCCCCGAGTGAGCCAACTGCCTTGCCATTAACGCTGATATCGACTGCGCCAGCATTTCCTAATCGGAGATTGACCTTATCAGGGCTAGAAATTGTTTTGCTCTGGCCTTGTGCCAAGCTGCCAGTAAATAAAACTGCCCCTGCTGCATCGGTTGCAAAGACCCATGAAGATCCACGAGCTGCGCTAACGGAAATTTCAAGAGCCGCTACCGACACTGGAGTTGCGGGGGCGCCAGCACTTGCAACAGGTTTAGGACTCTGAGCTGGCGCGGCCACAACGCTCTTGGGGGAAGACTGAAGATTCGAATATGCAACTTGCCCAATAACTGCTACAGCCACGACGCTGGCAGAAATAATTCCCATGGATTTAATGGACATTCTATTTTTCTCTGAACGACGAATAGTGACATTATTTTCAACTAGAAGTTCGTACATTGGACGCTTTGAGGCAGAATGTTCTGCATCGTACATTTCTAAAAATGTCGCGGCATCAACGCCAAGTGCGTGAGCCAAATTTCTTATATGGCCACGGGCATACGTTTCTCCACCAGATTTAGAAAAGTCATCATTTTCAAATTCTCGCAAGACGCTCGCGCGAATACTTGTGCGCTCTGCAAGATCATCAACACTCATGCCCGCAGCTTTGCGCGCTTGCGTCAGCGATGAGCCAAGGGACATCAGAGTTCCTAACTGTGGGGAATTCACTTGGTCAGGGTAACCCTACGAGACTCCTTAAAGGAAGCAAGATTGAGAAATTTCATCAATGCCACCCCTACATTTCACCCAACTGAAGCAGTCTTCAGTCGTGAATGGTGTCCAGAACCGCCTCAAGGTCTTCAGCTTTTACTAAGACCACTCGAGCCTTGGAGCCTTCGGATGGTCCAACAATTCCTCTGGACTCCATCAGGTCCATCAATCGCCCCGCTTTTGCAAAACCTACGCGAAGTTTTCTCTGCAACATTGAGGTAGATCCAAATTGAGTTGTCACAACTAGGTGAACGGCTTGTAGGAGAAGATCGATATCGTCGCCAATTTCTTGTTCACCCATCACGCTACGAGCTTGAGGTGCAGTGACATCATCCCGATAGCGAGGAGAGAGTTGACCCCTGACGTGATTGACTACGACTTCAATCTCGCGTTCTGAAACATAGGCGCCTTGAATACGAACAGCCCTGCTGGCCCCCATTGGAATAAAGAGTGCATCGCCTTGTCCAACAAGTTTTTCCGCTCCCCCACTATCGAGAATTACTCGGCTATCTGCGAGTGAACTTGTTGCAAAAGATAATCGGGAAGGAACATTGGCTTTAATCAGGCCGGTAACAACATCCACGCTAGGACGCTGCGTGGCTAAGACTAAGTGAATACCGGCAGATCGCGCCAACTGAGTGATGCGCACAACGCATTCTTCTACCTCTTTGGCGGCGATCATCATCAAGTCTGCGAGCTCATCAATGATGACTAATAAATAAGGATAGGGCTCAAGGACTCGATCACTTCCAGGAGGTGCAACAGTCTTGCCGGCACGAACTGCCTTATTGAAATCATCGATATGGCGATAACCAAAGGTCGATAGATCCTCGTATCGAAGATCCATTTCACGAACCACCCACTGGAGTGCATCTGCCGCCTTTTTAGGACTCGTGATGATCGGAGTGATCAGATGAGGGATTCCTTCGTAAGCCGTGAGCTCCACACGCTTGGGATCAATGAGAACTAATCGCACGTCATCTGGTGTAGCGCGCATCAATATGGAAACGATCATCGCGTTGATCATCGATGACTTACCTGCACCCGTTGCACCGGCTACAAGTAAGTGTGGCATCTTCGCTAAGTTGGCACAGACAAAATTGCCTTCTACATCCTTACCTAAGGCCACCAACATCGGATGAAGATCTTGCCCGGCAACGCTTGAGCGCAATACATCTCCTAGCGCCACAATCTCTCTGTCGGCATTTGGGATTTCGATTCCCACTGCAGATTTTCCTGGAATGGGCGACAAGATACGCACCTCTGCACTTGCTACAGCGTAAGAAATATTCTTCGCAAGTGCGGTAATGCGCTCCACCTTAATTCCGTTGCCAAGTTCAACTTCGTACCGCGTTACCGTTGGACCCCGCATAAAACCAGTCACTGCTGCATCGATTTCAAACTGCTTAAAAACTTCTGTTAGCGCTGCCACAACTGAGTCATTAGCTTTGCTCTTTAACTTTGCGGGAAGTCCAGCTCGCAGCGAATCAGCAGGAGGAAGTTCGTATTTCGAATCATTCGTGAGCAGAAGCTGGACAGGCCTCTTATTAGCGCTGGCTCCAGATGGTACAGACGCTGAAATAGAAGCAGGAATCGGCACCGTAAATTCTTCATCAAAATCTTCTTCGTCGAGCTCTTCCTCTTCATCGTTGTCGCGATGATGCCAATCTGCCACCAGTGGAGTTTCAAAGGGTTCAGATTCAGAAATTTGGAAATCATCAACTGCTTTTCTTACCCGGATAGAGGTTTTGGAGACAATCCAGGTCACCGTAGTCCTGATACGCGTAGCAATCTGCGCAACCGGTGTGGAAGTAATGACCAAGATTCCGAAAATCAAAATGAAACCCAAAACAGGGTAGGTCAGCAATGGAGTCATGAGGGCAATTAGCGGCCGTGAAACTGCGTACCCGAGCCATCCGCCACCATGTCGCATCGCGGTAGCTCCAGTGCCACTTGAGCCAGCGATCATGTGAATCAAACCGGTGCAACTAATTAACAGCGCCACGGTCCCTACGGTGATGCGACCAGTGGCTGACTTCTCATCAGGAACTCTAAAGAGTCGAATGGCGAAGTAAATTAAGAGCACGGGAGTTAATACGCCGATTCGACCTAAGGCTCCATAGAAAAATGCAAAAAGTGCCCGCCCTAAAACAGTATCGGAATGAAACCATGTCCCAGCCGCTGCCACGAGAGCAAAAATTGTAAATAGAAATGCGATTCCATCACGTTGGTGGACTGGATCTAAATCTTGTGCACCACGGGCAAGAAAGCGAACCGCATTGCCAATACCTCGTGCAAAAAGTCGCCAGAGAACGCCAAGGCCGCCACCAACTCTGGAGGATTTGGACGAAACTTTCTTACTTTTTGCCATAGGGATGAGCGTAATTGCTGAACAAAACCAAGAAAGGCAGGCGCGCCGAGCTTGAGCGTTATACCTCGATGACGAGAGGAACAATCATTGGGCGACGACGATGTTCTCCGCCAACCCAACTACCAACAGTCTTTCGAACAATTTGCGAAAGTTGGTGCGTTCCATTTATCCCATCAGCAACGGCAACTTCAAGTGCTTTCTCAATCTTCAATTTCACTTCATCGAAAAGTTCAAGATCTTCAGCAAAACCACGGGCGTGAATATCTGGTCCCGCAACAATCTTTCCACTCTGGGAATCGATAACCACAACAACTGAGATGAAGCCTTCTTCCCCAAGTATTCGACGATCTTTTAGAGACGCTTCAGTAATATCGCCAATACTTTGACCGTCCACATAAACAAACCCAACGGGAACGCTGCCCACTACGGATGCTTCATGATCCACAAGGTCTACAACAATTCCATTTTCAACAATGATTGCATTCTCACGTGGTACTCCAGTTTGAATTGCTAGCTCAGCATTAGCACGCAGATGACGCCATTCACCGTGCACAGGCATGACATAACGAGGCTTAACGATGTTGTAGCAATAGAGAAGTTCCCCCGCTGCTGCATGGCCCGATACGTGCACCAAAGCATTAGCTTTATGAACAACTTTGGCGCCAAATCGTGTGAGTTCGTTGATTACGCGATACACAGGGTTTTCGTTTCCAGGAATGAGAGATGAAGCAAGAATCACCGTGTCGCCAGGGCCTACGCGAATTGCATGATCCCCATTTGCCATTCGAGATAGTGCAGCAAGTGGCTCACCTTGCGACCCAGTGCAAATGAGCGCAACATTGTCGCCATGATTTTCTAATTCTTTGGCATCAATGACTAAATTTTCGGGAATTGTTAGGTAACCCATATCTTGCGCAATCTTCATATTGCGCACCATCGATCGGCCAACGAATGCAACCTTACGATCATGGGCTGCAGCCGTATCAATAATTTGCTGAACCCGGTGAACATGCGATGCAAAAGATGCAACGATCACGCGACGCTTAGTTTGTCTAAAGACCCGATCCAAAACCGGGATAATCTCGCGCTCAGAGGGAGTAAATCCCGGTACGTCCGCATTGGTTGAATCCACTAGGAAGAGATCCACGCCTTTCTCACCTAGTGCTGCAAATGTTCGCAAATCTGTAATGCGGCCATCGAGTGGGAGTTGATCCATCTTGAAATCACCGGTATGTAAAACCGTACCCGCCGAGGTGTGAATTGCAATTGCAAGAGCGTCAGGGATCGAGTGATTCACTGCTACAAATTCAACGCTGAATGGACCAACATCTTCTATCATTCCTGCTTTAACTTCGCGAGTCAGCGGCGTGATGCGATGTTCACGCAATTTAGCGCCCAAAAGCGCAAGAGTCAGTGCAGATCCGTAGACCGCAATATCACCGCGTTCACGCAATAAGTAAGGAACAGCGCCGATGTGGTCCTCGTGGCCGTGAGTCAAAACAATTCCAATAACATCGTGAAGTCGATCGCGAATGTAAGAAAAATCAGGCAAAATCAAATCAATTCCTGGTTGCGTTTCTTCTGGAAATAGAACGCCGCAGTCAACAATGAGTAACTTGCCAGCAGTTTCAAAGACGGTCATGTTGCGACCAATTTCGCCAAGGCCGCCGAGTGCGACGATGCGAAGTGCGCCTGCAGCTAATTTTTTGGGAGTTTCCAGCCCTGGATGAGGATGAGTCATTAGGCCAAAGTTACGCCGCCTGCGATCAGATCTTGGCGCAATTGCGCAATCTGTTCGGGCGTTGCATCCACTAAAGGTAAACGGGTGTGGCCGCCAGGTAATCCCATCAAGTTGAGGGCAGCCTTAGTCAAAATCGCACCTTGCGTGCGAAAAGTTCCGGTAAAGACTGGCAAGCACTTTTGGTGCATCTCAAGGGCTCGGGCACTATTGCCTGCAAACCATGCATCAAGCATTTCGCGCAATTGTGGGCCAACGGTATGGCCGCACACAGATACAAAACCAACTGCTCCAACACTCAGTAGCGGCAGATTAAGAATGTCATCACCCGAATAAACAGGGATGCCTGATCTTTTGATGACCCAAGATGTAGATGCGACATCTCCTTTGGCATCCTTGAGAGCAGCAATACGTGGGTGTTCTGCTAATCGAACGATTGTGTCTGGCTCGATTGCAATGCCGGTACGTCCCGGAATGTCATACATCATCACTGGTAAATCAGTGGAATCTGCAATTGCACGAAAGTGAGCTTCGATGCCTGCTTGTGGAGGTTTGTTGTAATAAGGAGTTACAACGAGAAGCCCGTGAGCACCGGCTTTTTGGGCGCGCAGTGCTTGTTCTACTGAATGCGAAGTCTCATTATTTCCAGCACCGGCAATTACTTTCGCTCTAGGTCCCACGGCTTCTAAAACAACTTTAATGATTTGATCTTTTTCTTCATCACTGGTGGTCGGTGCTTCACCAGTTGTGCCGTTCACAACTATCGTGTCATGGCCCGTCGATAACAAATGCTGAGCCAGTGTTGAAACACCATCCCAGTCAATGGAGAGATCCTTTTTAAATGGCGTCACCATTGCGGTGGCTAGGCGCCCAAATGGCGGAAGGATCGTCATGGGTTAAGGCTACCCCTGCTTAAGGAGCGATGCGTCCAGATTTTTCAAATGCTCCGTATGTAAGGGGCATTAAGCGCGCAAAATGCTCTTCCATTTTCTCGGCCACCATCTCGATTTCGCGTTGAGGGTAGCTCGGGAAATGCGAGCCGGCTCGAGCGGTGCGCAGGGAAAGAAAGTTCATGAGCGCCCTGGCATTCATCGTGACATACATCGATGAATACAATGCTACGGGCAATACCGCTCGTGCAACTTCGCGAGCAACTCCTGCTTCAAGCATTTTTTGGTAGCGCTCATAAACAAAGAGATAACTTTCCTTCATTGCCTTTGTTGTGATTTCGTATTGCTCTTGAGTACCGTCAATAAATTCATAGGCCCCCGTTTTCCCGATTTGCACTAGCTTGCGTTCTGGGGCCGGAACATAAAAGACTGGTTGCAGCTCGCGATAGCGCCCACTCTCTTCGTTATAAGAAGCAATGCGGTGGCGCATAAATTCGCGGAAAACAAAGATGGGAGCTGATACAAAAAAAGTCATCGAAGTATGTTCAAAGGGTGAACCATGACGCTCTCGCGCAAGATAGTTGATTAAGCCAGCTGAACGCGCTGGGTCCTCCCCCACTTCTTCTAGGGATTGCTCTCCAGCTGTAGAAACTCGCGCTGCCCAGATAACATCAGCGTCACTAGCGCTAGCCTTGACCAATTCCACGGTCATATCGCTTCTAAAGATTGCCTCAGACATATTGTGACCCTATCTAGCCAGGTGAGCACAACTTTGGATTGATACGGCAGAATGCCAGTCGTGTCTGCCACTGCCCGCTCTACCATCCGTGATTCCTTCAGCGTTTCTATCACCGTGGGCACATACGGGGCCGCCTTCGGGGCAGCCAGTGTCGCCGCAGGATTTTCAGTTCTTCAGACCAGTTTGCTTTCTCTCCTAACTTTTTCGGGGGCCTCACAGTTTGCGGTGATCGGAGTGATTGGAGCTGGCGGAAGCGCACTGAGTGGAATTACAACTGCAACACTTCTGGGTTTTAGAAATGGTCTTTACGGACTTCGCATGGCGCCAATTTTGAAAGTTAAAGGTTTCAAGCGCATCGTTGCAGCGCAAATCACCATCGATGAATCAACAGGTGTTGCACTTTCCCAAGAGCGCCTCGGGGAAGACGCGATGCGATCTGGATTTTGGCTCACTGGATTTGGTGTTTTTATTTTTTGGAATCTATTCACTCTTGCTGGAGCATTTGGAGCGCAAGCTATGGGTAATCCAGCAGCTTGGGGTCTAGATGCCGCTGTCCCTGCAGCATTCTTAGGACTCCTATGGCCGCGCTTGCAATCATCGAAAGATCGCGCCGTTGCGCTTTGCGCCATCACCATGTCACTTGTTCTGACTCCATTCGTGCCGGCTGGAGTGCCGATTATTTCAACGGCGCTGCTTGCCGTGATATTTGGTGCACGAGGATTGGTGCAGAAATAATGTCAATCACCTGGTGGGCAGTCATAGGCACAAGTGCCGCAGCATTCGCATTGAAATATTTAGGTCAATCCATCCCCGAGAAATTTCTCTCACACCCACGTATACAAAGAACTAATGTTTTGATACCAGTGGCGCTCTTGAGCGCTTTAGTAGCGGTACAAACTTTCACAGATAAAACCACATTGGCAATCGACCACCGCGCTCTTGGGTTGGGATTTGCCCTGCTGGCTCTGGTCCTGAAGGCGCCATTTCCGATAGTCGTTATCTGCGCTGCCGCATCATCTGCAATTTTGTACCACTTCTTCTAGCATGACAGTTAGGATACAAACATGAAACTTGAGGGCGTATTCACCGTTTTGCAGACGCCACTCAATGCTGCTGACGAAATTGACCAACCAATATTGGAAAAAGAAATAGATTGGCTGATCGACCTTGGAGTCGATGGAGTTGTCCTAGCTATGGTCTCTGAAGTAATGAGATTTAGTGCCCAAGAGCGGCGCGAACAATGGAAAATCACTCTCAAGATTCTCAATGGCCGCTTGCCTCTTGTCGCAAGCGTT
Source organism: Actinomycetota bacterium (assembly GCA_009698615.1). GTDB lineage: Bacteria > Actinomycetota > Actinomycetes > Nanopelagicales > Nanopelagicaceae > QYPT01. The sequence goes on from WLPU01000002.1 coordinate 66,348, forward strand.
GGCGCAGAGAGCACATACATTGCGACATCCCTGGCACGAGCTGCCCAAGCAGATGGCGTTCATGCGCTGATGGCAACCCCTCCTTCAACTTTTCCGGCACTTTCAGAGGAGACGCTGGCCTACTACACAGCGATCATCGAGAGCGTTTCGATACCAGTCATTGTTCAAGATGCCAGTAACTACATGGGGCAGCCCCTGGAAATTTCTCTTTACAGTGCATTGCTAGAAAAATATGGCTACGACCGTGTGCAATTTAAGCCCGAAGCAAAGCCAGTGAAAGAACGCATGGAGCAATTACAAAATGTTGCTCAAGGCAAAGCGCGCGTTTTCGAGGGTCAAAGCGGAATGGATCTACTCGAAACCTTTCCCTTGAAACTAGTGGGCACTATGCCTGGCTCTGAGATTGCGTGGGCAATCATTGCGCTCTGGGAGGCGCTGAATGAGAACAATTGGGAACGTGCACGTGCAATTCATGAAGGTGTCGCGCGACTTGTTGCATTTCAGCCCACCATCGATGCATACGTCGCGGTGGAGAAGTACCTGTTGGTCAAGCAGGGAATCTTTACTTCCGCGCAACAGCGCGGTCCGGTACGGGTCATACTTGATAGCCAGACTAAAGCAAAGATAGATCTCGCTTTTGATCAACTTCGGACAATTGTTGACTCTGGGGCGCGGCCAAACAACTAACGACTGAGCTGCGCGAAATTGTTAACCCCAGTGCAGGGCGATCTTCTCTTTAAGAAAATTCGCACTCTCGATCATCTGACCCATTCCATCCACACCATCTTCGATGCTAATCCAGCCATCGAATCCAACGCTTTTCAGGGTTGAGAAAATTGCGTCATAATCATTGAGACCTTTGCCGATTACTCCGTGTTTGAAGAACTTCACATAACCTGCGCTACCGCCTTCTTCGCGGCGCAAATCTTCAATGGTTCCTTGCGCAAGATAGCGATCACTAGCATGCATGGTGACTACACGATGTTTTACTGCTTCCAGAAGATCTAATGGATCCTCCCCCGCGGCTATGGCATTGCTCGGATCAAAGTTGACGCCAAACCAGGGTGAATCAATCCGATTTACTAATTCAGTAAATACGTCTGCCATCTGTGCAAATTCTGGTTCCGTCCAAAAATCGTCTTTGTAATGATTTTCGAGGATCAAAGTGATGCCCAGCTTTTCTGCAGTGGGCAAACAGGCTTCAATCGATTCAACGACATAGCCCAACCCTTCTTCGCGAGTGATTTCTTTGCGGCGTTGTCCAGATAGAACGCGACAGTACTTGGCACCTAGTTCAGCACTCATCTGGATCCAGGAAATCTCTTTCGCCACTTCTTGCGCGCGCCCTGCAATATCCGGAATGGTGAAATCAGGAGAGCAGCACATCATCGGAATGACCATTCCGGCATCTTCGACTGCTTTTCTAATTTTTGGCCACGCAGAAGCATCCTTCAGATCTGCAAAATTGCTATAGAACTCAAGCCCTTGTATCTCTAATTCTTTGGACATCTCGATCCACTCATAGATGCTCATCTGTCCGGGTGCGACGAGTTGATGAATCCATCCCTTAGGAAATGCCGCCAACTGTGGCATCTATAACTTCTCCGGATTTCGCCCGATAATTGAAAACTGCTCTAACTCAACAACGCTTCCCGTAAAGGGACGAGACTCATCGCCTAACCAATAGATAGCTGCTAGCGCCATTTGTTCTGGCGTAGTCATGGTGCCCGAAGGAATCGCACTGCGGTCAAGTCGTTGATGCCAGCCAGGAGCTAAGCCCTTTGCAACTTGATCGCGATCTTCGCGCTCGGTTAATACCCAGCCAGGATTGATTTGATTGATGCGAACTCCATCAACCCCATGAGCGTTTGCCAAGTTGCGAGTCATAGTCTGCATTCCACCTTTACTGATGCTGTAGGCCAGCAGCGATGACTCTCCGGCATAAGCATTGATGGATCCAATGTTCAAAACGCTTCCGTGAGTTTTCTTCAACTCTGGAAGGGCGGCTTGAATGAGAAATAGTGGGGCCCTGAGGTTTACGTGGAGCATTTCATCAAATTGAGCAGAGGTAAGTTGATGCAAATTCGCCCGAGTAAATAGCGCTGCACTATTGACTAAACCATCGACTTTGCCAAATGCCGCCTTGGCTGAGGCAATAATCTTTTTGGGTGCATCAGCATCCAATAAATCTGCGATACATAAGTGCGCATCAGAGCCTAGCTTTGCAACGAGAGCTTTGCCTTCGGGTTCATTAATACCAGTAATGCAAACCTTGGCACCTTCTGCAACTGCAAGTGTTGCCAACGCGCCGCCAATGCCTGAGGTTCCACCGGTGATAACTACTACTTTATCTTTTAGTCGCATGGCTAGATGGGCTTCAATACTGATTTAAGAATTTCGCCAGAATGCATTTTCTCAAAAGCACTCTCCCACTTCTCTATGGGGAAAACTCCGCCCAATACTGGAGTGAGATCTAGCGCCCCTGTTCCCAACATGCGAAGTACGCGCTCCCACATTGGCCAGTTATGACTAAAACTTCCTTGAAGCGTGACATTTTTTTGAACAAGCGGATCAAGTGAGAAATCTAGAGGTTGAGGCCCCCAGCCGACTTTAGAAATCCAACCTGCAGGACGAACTAATCCAAGAGCGCTTTTCAAAGTTGCAGAAACACCAGCAGCATCGACGACACCGTCGGCGCCAAGGCCATCCACTGCCATCGCCCACTGGGTTGCATCTCCAATAATTACTTCACAGCCATATGTGGTTGCTGCTTTTAATCGAGCACCATCGCGCTCTAGCCCAACCACTGCTACTTCTGCTCCGGCAAGTCTGGCCATGGCAGCACACAAAATTCCGATCGGACCCGGACCCAAAATAACGATGCGATCTCCTGGGCGAACCTTTCCGGGTGCAATCACTGCGCTATATGCAACTGCGCATGGTTCGGTCATTGCTGCATGCTCAAAAGAAACAGTTGTGGGAATTGCATGCAGTAAACGTGCCGGCACCTTTACATAGCGTGTCATTGCACCGTTGACCCCATAACCAAACCCTTTGCGATTGGGATCTAAGTTATAGCGACCAGAGCGAGACATCGGACTGGACATATCTACTACCGCTGCCGTCTCACTCACTACACGATCGCCTTCATGCCAGGCTGAAACGCTTTTACCTAATTCAACAATATGTCCGCCAAATTCGTGACCTAACACAACTGGGTAATTAACCGGCCAGCTTTGGCTTCCTGTCCATTGATGTAAATCGCTGCCACAGACACTGACAGCTTCTACTTGAACAATGACGTCTTCATCGCCCGCAACAGGGCGCTCTATATCCCGCAGCTCAACGCTTTTTGGAACGGAAGAGAAATTAACTACACCGATGGATCCCACTTATTTTTCACCTTTCACAGGTACATCTCCGAAGCCATGGACTGCCAGGCATATCTTGCGTAATACATCTTCAACATTCCCCGCTCCCCTACTAAAGGAATCAGCATCAATAGCAAGCGGCGCACCAATAACTACCAATGGTGCACCAAATGCTGGCGTTTGAATTGCCTGTTCTAGAGATAAGCCACCCACCGCTTGCACTGGGACCCGCACCGCATCAACAACTTCGCGCAATTGATCTAAAGGGTTTGGCATACGTAAGCCATTTGCTGCGATTCCACGACGCTCATCAAAACCGATGTGATGGATCACCATGTCACAACCAAGCTCTTCTAATTCGCGAGCACCTTGCACCATGTCAGGGCAACCTAGGTTGTCTCCCATTACTGCAACTCCGAAATCTTTTCCAGCTTGGACAACGCACTTAATAGTTTCGGGGTGAGAGCGAGCCATGACAACAACATGCGTGGCTCCGGCTTTCGCCATCATTTGTGCTTCGAGATATCCGCCATCCATCGTCTTCAAATCAGCAACAATAGGAACACGAGGAAATTCTGCGCGAAGCGCGCGGACCCCATGCATGCCTTCGGCAATGATGAACGGGGTGCCAGCTTCTAACCAATCTACCCCTGCCCGTATTGCGGTATGAGCCATCTCCATCGCTTCATCAATATCGGTGAGATCTAGGGAGACTTGAACGATCGGTTTCATAACGGCGATACTACTTGTTTGGCAGGCGCCTTTAAAGTCTACAAACTAAATAATCGAAAGAGCCTTGAGTTTTGCTGACAAATCAATATCTGATGGCTCAGTCATGTGTGTGCCATCAGGAAAGAGGATCACCGGGATCGAACGCATTCCACCGTTAATTTCAATAACTTTCTCGGCAGCCTTTTCATCGGCCTCGACATCAATCAGGTTATATTTCACACCAAGTGATTCAAGCAAGCGCTTAGAGCGACGGCAATCTCCACACCAATCGGCTGCGTACATTGTGATTTCTTGTGACATACGGTCCTCCTTAGAGGGATAGGAAATGTTCTAGACCAAAAGTTAAACCTGGGTGCTTACCAACTTCGCGAACACCCAGCAAAACGCCAGGCATAAATCCTGCCCGATCCAAAGAATCATGGCGAATTGAAAGTGTCTCTCCAGGTCCACCGAAAAGGACTTCTTGGTGGGCTACGAGTCCGCGCAAACGGATGGAGTGAATGGGCACATGTCCAACAGTGGCACCTCGTGCACCATCTAAAGAAGTAGTTGTTGCATCAGGCATTGCGGTGCGCTTGGCATCTTTGCGAGCTTGCGTCATCAGCTCTGCCGTACGAGCCGCTGTGCCACTTGGTGCGTCAACTTTATCTGGATGATGGAGTTCGATGATTTCAGCAGATTCAAAGTAGCGAGCAGCTTGTTTGGCAAATTGCATCATCAAGACTGCGCCGAGGGCAAAATTTGGTGCGATCAAGACGCCAACCTTTGAATTCTTAGCAAGGATGGCTGTGACTTGTGCAATACGCGCATCGTCAAAACCTGTTGTGCCAACAACAACATTGATTCCATGAGAGATGAGAAATTCTAAATTCCCCATAACACAATCAGGTGTCGTAAAGTCAACTACTACAGATGTCTTTGATGAAACAAAAATCTCAAGTGAATCGTCAAGATCGGCTTGGGCGACAAGTGAGAAATCCTTGTTGCCAGAAAGAGCCTTAACGACCTCAGCACCCATACGTCCCTTTGCTCCAAGGACTCCAACGCTGATGCTCACTTTATGCTCCCATCACTTTCTCAAATTTTCTGCCATCTCTAAATGGCCCCACAACAGCAAGGGTAGGTCTTTGGACCAGAAACTCGCCAGCGACTTTACGTATTGCATCCGATGTTACGCCTGAAATTTCTTTAAGAATTTCATCAAATCCCATGATTTCACCGTAAACGATCTCGCTTTTGCCGATGCGACTCATGCGAGAGCCAGAATCTTCTTGGCTTAAGACCAAGGAGCCGCGTACCGCACCTTTCGCCCGCTCAATTTCTTCCTCCGTCATGCCGTTTGCGGCAACATCTGCCAACACCTCGCGAATGACATCTATTACTTCAAAAGCCTTAGTTGGATGTGATGCAGCATAGAAACCTAATATCCCTGTGCCAGCAAACTGTTGCGAGTAAGAGAAAACAGAATAAGCAAGGCCGCGCTTTTCTCGAATTTCTTGGAAAAGTCGGGATGACATTCCTCCACCTAGCGCTGCAGAAAGAATTCCCATGGTGAATCGTCGATCATCGTTTCGTGCCACTCCTGCGACACCGTAGAACATATTTGCCTGCTCGGTCTTTCGATTGATCAAACCAACAGATTGCTGATTTTTGATTCTGATAGGAGTATCTGGGCGCACTTGCGGTGAACCGTGAACATTCAAAAATCCATCACGGGATAAAGCCCGCTCGACCATCTCTACGACTTTTTTATGTTTAATGTTTCCGGCTACAGCGATTACTAGATCCTGAGGGATATAGCGCTTCTTGTAGTAATTGAAAACCGCAGAGCGAGACATGCCATTAATCGATTCAGTCGTACCAAGAATTGAGCGCCCTATGGGGGTATCTCCGTAATAAGTATCGGAAAATAGCTCTTGCACTAAATCGCTGGGGTCATCATCACGCATTGAAATTTCTTCCAGAACTACCTTGCGTTCAGAGTCCACATCATTAGCAGTCACAAGTGATGATGTAATGAGATCTGAAACCACATCCACCGCCATCGGTAAATCTGTGTCAATAACGCGGGCGTAGAAACAGGTGTATTCCTTAGTAGTAAATGCGTTCATCTCCCCACCCACTGATTCAATGGATGACGAGATTTCTAAGGCAGTACGAGTTGTCGTGCCCTTAAACAATAAATGTTCTAGAAAGTGAGAAGCCCCAGCAACTGCCGGGGTTTCATCACGTGATCCAACATTGACCCAAATTCCTATCGCAGCGCTGCGTACCGAGGGAACTTCTTCCGTAACGATACGCAGGCCGCTTGATAGAACTGTGCGTCTGACGTTCATAGCTTGAAGAGTTAATTACTCAGCAGCTGGAGCATCATCAAGAACCGGAACAAGAGATAACTTGCCCTTGGGATCGATCTCGCCGATCTCTACTTGAATCTTGTCGCCAACTTTCATGACCTCTTCAAGGTTTTCGATCCGCTTGCCACCGTGCATCTTGCGAATTTGCGAGACGTGGAGCAAGCCATCTTTGCCTGGCATTAGAGAAACGAAAGCACCGAATGCAGCAAGTTTTACAACGGTACCTAGGTAACGCTCTCCAACTTCTGGCATTTGCGGATTAGCAATGGCGTTGATCTGAGCGCGAGCAGCTTCTGCCTTTGGCCCATCTGTTGCGCCGATGTAAATCGTTCCGTCATCTTCAATGGAGATCTCGGCGCCAGTTTCATCTTGAATCTGGTTGATGATCTTGCCCTTAGGCCCGATCACTGCGCCAATCTGATCTACTGGAATCTTGATCGAAATAATGCGAGGAGCAAATGGGCTCATCTCATCTGGAGAATCAATGGCCTCTGCCATGACATCCAAGATTGCAAGACGCGCTTCTTTCGCTTGGTGGAGTGCGCCAGCAAGAACTGAGGCAGGAATTCCATCGAGCTTTGTATCAAGTTGTAGCGCGGTCACGAATTCACGAGTACCGGCAACCTTGAAGTCCATATCTCCAAATGCATCTTCTGCACCAAGAATGTCAGTGAGGGCAACATATTCAACTTTGCCATCGACATCATCAGAAATAAGACCCATTGCAATACCCGCAACTGGCGCACGAAGTGGCACGCCAGCATTAAGAAGCGCCAATGTAGATGCGCATACAGATCCCATGGAAGTTGATCCATTAGAACCCAGAGCCTCTGACACCTGACGAATTGCGTATGGGAATTCTTCGCGGCTTGGAAGCACGGGCACAAGTGCACGTTCTGCCAAGGCTCCGTGTCCAATTTCTCGACGCTTAGGTGTTCCAACACGACCAGTCTCACCGGTTGAATATGGTGGGAAGTTATAGTTGTGCATATAGCGCTTATGGTTTTCAGGATTCAAAGTATCGAGCTGTTGCTCCATCTTGAGCATGTTCAGAGTTGTGATACCAAGAATCTGAGTCTCGCCACGTTCGAATATTGCAGAACCGTGCACGCGTGGGATCACTTCAACCTCTGCAGAGAGCGGACGAATGTCACGCAATCCACGTCCGTCGATACGAATCTTGTCGCGCAATACACGCTGGCGAACTAACTTCTTAGTAAGAGAGCGAAATGCAGCAGAAATCTCTTTCTCGCGGCCTTCGAACTTACCAGCAAGAGACTCCTTGACACCGGCGCTAATACGATCGGTTTCAGTCTCGCGCTCTTGCTTTCCAGAAATTGTTAGCGCCTTAGCAAGATCCTTGCTTGTGGCATCTGAAACAGCTGTAAAGACATCATCTTGGTAATCCAAGAAGATTGGGAATTCGCCAGTTGCCTTTGCGGCAGCTTTGGCCACCTTGGCTTGCGCTTGGCACAGTGCGCGAATAAATACCTTTGATGCATCAAGGCCTTGCGCAACAACTTCCTCTGTAGGAGTTGGTGCGCCACCCTTGATTAATTCAATGGTGCGAGATGTTGCTTCGGCTTCAACCATCATGATTGCAACATCATCGCCACTTACACGACCTGCTACGACCATGTCGAAGACTGCTTCATCCAATTGTGAATGATTTGGGAATGCGACCCACTGGCCCTTAATCAAAGCGACGCGAACGCCGCCGATTGGACCAGAAAATGGCAATCCAGCTAACTGTGTTGACATAGATGCTGCATTTATTGCAACAACGTCATACATATGATCTGGGTTAAGTGCCATAACTGTCACTACAACCTGAACTTCATTACGAAGTCCCTTTACAAATGATGGACGCAACGGACGATCAATCAGACGGCAAGTAAGGATCGCATCTTCCGATGGACGACCTTCGCGGCGGAAGAACGATCCTGGGATACGTCCAACTGCATACATGCGCTCTTCAACATCCACTGTAAGTGGAAAGAAGTCGAACTGATCTTTTGGTTGTTTTGAAACTGTTGTTGCTGAGAGCAACATTGTTTCGTCATCCAAGTAAACTGCGGTGCTTCCACCTGCTTGACGCGCTAGGCGTCCAGTTTCAAAACGTATTTCTCTTTTTCCGAATTTTCCGTTATCAATGATTGCAACGGCAGACGAAATTTCTTGACCCTCCATGGGTCGCTCCTGTTCTCGATTAACTCGAGAGAACTAATGAATCATCGATCGAAGTCAACGGATTTTTTCTTGCAATACATTGGATGTACAACAGACAATCCGTAAACCACTACCGAGGACCATTTTCTCCCGGTTAATCGTTCTAATTAACGGCGAATACCGAGTTTTTCGATGATCGCTCTATAACGTTCGATGTTTGTCTTTGCGAGGTATTGAAGAATTCGGCGACGCTGACCAACTAGTAATAGCAAGCCACGACGGTTGTGGTGGTCGTGCTTGTTCGTCTTGAGATGTTCTGTGATTTCTTCAATGCGCTTGGAGAGCAAAGCGACCTGAGCTTCAGGGCTTCCCGTGTCAGTAGGTGAAGAACCGTACTGTGCAATGATTTCTTTCTTTGCTGCTGGCGTTAAGGCCATGGTGGTACTCCTTCTACTGTGTACGAGGGCTTCCGGTTTACCTCACGGAAACTCGCTGTCTCGTTTAGACGGTCGTAGGGTACCAGCGCACGCTCAATAGAGTGAAATCGGGGCTTACTTCGTTAAATCTCGCGCTTGATCACAGTCGATTTTCATCTGTGCCAAGAGTGCATCAAGGCCATCGAATTTCACCGTATCGCGCAATCTCCAACCAAAGTCGATAATGGCGTTCTTGTCGTAAAGGTTTAAATCTTTTTGATCTAGTGCATATGCCTCAACTTGGCGAGAGCGTTCACCTTCAAAAGTGGGATTTGTGCCAATGGAGATTGCGCAGGGCCATCTCTTGCCTTCTACTTCAAGCCAGCCGGCATAAACACCATCACTTGGTACCGAGTTCCAAGACGTTGAGTAACCCAAATTTGCAGTTGGGTAGCCAATTTCACGTCCTCGTTTTTCACCGTGAACAACTATTCCTTCTAACCGATGTGGCCTGGAAAGCAATCTCCATGCAGTTTCAACATCACCTTGGGCAACAGCAGCACGAATTCGAGTCGATGAAATAACTCCTCCCTCAAATTCTTGTAGCGGAACTTCTTCGGCGAAGAAGCCTTGAGCTGCCCCCGATGTCATCAAATCTCCCACCCGACCTGCTGCTTTGTGACCATAACTAAAGTTCTGCCCGACAACTACGCCAGATATTTTCAAATACTTCACCAGGACTTCAGAGACAAACTCATCTGGAGACTTGGAGGCAAATTCGCTATCGAACTCGCACACAATCACTGCATCTGCGCCATATTTTTTTAAAAGTTCGACCCGGCGTCCTACCGATACAAGCATTGTCGGAGCTTTATCAGGGGCAAAAAACTGCATCGGATGTGGATCAAATGTCAGCGCAATTACTCCACGCCCATTGCTTGCCTTTTTTGCATGCGCGAGAATTGCCTGATGTCCCAAGTGGACTCCGTCAAAAATGCCAATCGCTACAGTGGCGCCAACAATTTGCTCGCCTCGCCATTGCATCCGATTCATTTGCTTATTATCTCATCTAGTTCTTGGCCGCAAAGACCGCAATCGGACGGGCGTGCCCCTCAGAATTCTTCAGAAGCGCAAGAAGTTCACCGTGTCCAATCGCTGCGGTGACATCGTCATTGAAACACGGTGCCAAAATCCTGCCAAATGAGAGATCCATCGCTTCTTCTTCACTTACCTGTCGAATTGGAAAGGTAAGTTCTGCTACATCGGTAACACTTAAAGTTACGAATTCTCCTTCTTTAAGTTGATTTATTGTGACGCCTCCATTGAGATCAAAGCGGGCCACCCGCGTGCGACGCAAAGCGCTGAGGTGACCACCGATACCAAGTGAATCACCGCAATCACGAGCAATAGCCCGAATGAAGGTACCCGCCGAGCAAGTAACTTCTACATCTACTTCTATAGAGGATTCACTCTTTCGAATTCCCAGAATATCTAATTGTGAAATTGTTACCGTGCGTGCGGGAAGTTCAAATTCTTCACCAGCGCGCACTCGCGCGTGGGCTCTTTCTCCATCTACTTTGATCGCTGAAACCGAACTTGGGCGCTGAAAGATTGTTCCTTTCATTGCTCCAAGGGCTGTTGCGATTTGATCATTCGAAATTACATCCACCTGCTCTTTACTTGCCGTAGCGATCACAGCACCTTCTTTGTCGTCGCTCACAGTACTTTGTCCCAAAACAATCGTTGCGCTATAGGTTTTGTCGCCATCGGTGATGTACTGCAAAAGTCGTGTGCCGTTACCAAATCCCAAAACGAGGACTCCCGTCGCCATCGGATCTAAAGTGCCCGCATGACCAACTTTGCGAGTACCAAGTGCGCGCCTTGCTATCGCCACAACATCGTGGCTAGTCATCCCCGGCTCTTTATCGACGACGAGAAAACCGTCAGTTGCTTGGATTGTCATCCACAATTTCGCGAGGTGCCTTGTACGGATCAGCATCTCCTGCATAGGTTGCGTTTGCCCGAAGTGCAATCACTTCAGCATCGCGTTGGTGAACAGTTTCAAGTAATGATTCCAAGGCCAGGGCGCTTTCTGGAAGTCCATCTGGAAAAAATGCAATGGACGGAGTTATCCGCGTTCCTAAATCTTTTCCAACCGCGGAGCGAATTACTCCTTTTGCGCTTTCCAAAGCAGCAGCAGTCGACTCACGTTGCGCGTCATCGCCCAACACTGTGTAAAAAACCGATGCATGCTGAAGGTCTCCGGTTACTCGCGTATCTGTAATTGTGACAAACCCGAGGCGAGGATCCTTGATCTTCCCCTCGAGAAGGCCTGCCACAACTACTTTGATACGGTCTGCAACCTTTTGAGAACGATGTGATTGGCTCATGGCAATTACGCGCGCTTCTTCTCGCGCATCTCAAATGCCTGAACAATGTCGCCAACTTGAACGTCCTTATAGGTTCCAACACCAATACCGCACTCGAATCCTTCTCGGACTTCAGCTGCATCGTCCTTGAAGCGCTTGAGTGAATCAATAGTGAATTTCTCTATAAGAACTTCGTCGCCGCGAAGAAGGCGTGCCGTGGCATTTCGGCGAATCACGCCGTCTTGAACCATGGAGCCCGCAATGTTTCCGAACTTACTAGATTTGAAGATTTCTCGAATCTCGGCATTACCAAGAATTGCTTCTTCGTATTCTGGCTTGAGCAAGCCCTTAAGGGAAAGCTCGATCTCTTCAATCGCGTTATAGATAACTGAATAGAAGCGAACTTCGACGCCCTCTTGATCGGCAAATATTGCAGTTTGTGGCTCTGGCGTCACGTTAAAGCCAATCACTACAGCCGTTGATGCAGAGGCCAAAGTAATATCGCTCTTGGTAATTGCGCCTACGCCGCGGTGAATAACTCGCAAATCAACTTCGGCTCCAACATCCAACTGCAAGAGTGCGTCTTCGAGTGCTTCAACCGAACCACTAACGTCACCTTTGAGAATGAGATTAAGCGTGGTGACTTTCGATTGCTCCATGAAGTCTTCGAGTGAAACTTTCTTACGAGCCTTAGCAAGCTGTGCGTTTCGCTCTGCAGCCTGACGCTTCTCAGCAATCTGACGTGCAGTGCGATCATCGCTAGCAACAAGGAATGTGTCGCCGGCCGCAGGAACGGAAGTGAATCCAAGTACCTGCACTGGCCGAGATGGTCCTGCTGTTGCAACTGTCTCTCCGTGCTCATCCAACATGGCACGAACGCGCCCGAAGGATCCACCGGCAACAATTGCATCGCCAACTTTGAGTGTTCCGCGTTGCACCAAGACAGTTGCAACTGGACCGCGTCCACGGTCGAGGTGGGCTTCAATAGCAACACCGCGAGCATCATCTTCAGCTACTGCTTGAAGATCAATTGCGGCATCTGCTGTGAGCAAAATCGAATCAATAAGGTCTTTAATACCATCGCCTGATTTTGCAGATACGTTTACGAAGATTGTGTCTCCGCCGTACTCCTCTGCGATCAAGTTGTACTCAGTGAGTTGTTGGCGAACCTTGTCTGGGTTTGCGCCTTCCTTATCAATCTTGTTAACCGCAACAACGATTGGCACATCCGCTGCCTGAGCATGATTGAGCGCTTCTATTGTCTGGGGCATAACACCATCATCGGCAGCAACTACCAAAACGGCGATATCAGTGACTTTGGCACCACGAGCGCGCATAGCGGTAAAAGCCTCGTGGCCAGGTGTGTCAATAAAGGTAATGGCACGATCGAGACCGTTGTGATTGTGATGAATTTGATAGGCACCAATGTGCTGTGTTATTCCGCCTGCTTCAGATTTAACAACCTCTGTTTGGCGAATTGCATCGAGCATTCGAGTCTTACCATGATCGACGTGTCCCATGACAGTCACCACAGGTGGTCGCGTGACTAGAAGTGAAGGATCAAGTGTTGCAAGTTCGCCATCTAGATTGATGTCGAATGTTTGCAAAAGCTCGCGGTCTTCGTCTTCTGGGCTCACGATGTCGATGAGGTAACCAAGCTCGGCACCCAAAAGCGCGAAAGTATCTTCATCTACCGATTGTGTTGCCGTCACCATTTCACCTAAGTGGAACAGAGCTGCAACTAGTGCTGCTGGATCGGCATTAATCTTGTCAGCGAAATCTGCAAGTGATGCCCCGCGACGCATGCGAATTGGAGTCTTGCCATCGCCGTGAGGGACAACGGCTCCACCCAATTGTGGAGCTTGCATATTGTCGAATTCATCACGAAGTGCTTTTCTACTTTTTGGTTTTCTCTTACTTGATTTGCTTGCATTTTTTCCAAATGCGCCGCCGGTGCTTCCGCGTTGCGGACGACCTGCTCCACCAGGACGACCCGGTGCTCCACCTGGTGCACCCGCACCTGCAGTGGGAGTGCGATATGGACTACCTGGTGCGCCAGTTGTAGAAGCACCAGGACCACCTGTACGCGGTGGATAATTTCCAGTACCTGTTCCTTGTGGCGGACGAGATGAAGGTGGTCGTGCTGCAAAACCTGGACGCACAGAACCTGGACGAGGTCCTGACATTCCTGGACGAGGTCCGCCAGTACTTGAACCTGCAGGACGTTGTGGCGGACGGGGCATGGATGTTCCCGATGAAAATGGATTATTACCAGCACCAGATGGACGAGGTGCACTTGTTGGACGAGGTGCGGGTGGACGAGGTGAACCAAAAGGATTATTTCCAGGGCGAGGCGCAGCCGGTGAAGCAGGACGTTGCGTTGTCCCATCTGTTGGCATGGTCGAATTTGTCGAAGTTGTTGAAGTTGTTGGTGCCAGTGGTGCAACTGGAGTAACAGGTCTGGCATCAGCGGCAGCCTTTTGTGCTGATGCTTGCTGTGCTAACTCTGGTGAAATCTCAGCGAGTAATTCAACTGCTGCTTCAGGGGTGAGCTCGGGCTCAGATTTTTTCGAGGCGGCCTTCTTTGCAGCGGCCTTCTTAACCGGCTTCTTCTCCTCGACCGGTTTTACATCTGGATATAACTCCAAAAGCTTTCGGACTACGGGTGCTTCAACCGTGGATGATGCAGATCGGACGAATTCGCCCATCTCTTGGAGTTTTGCAAGGACGACCTTGCTCTCCATACCGAGTTGTTTTGCTAACTCATGTACGCGGACCTTTGACACAGTGCTCCTGTCTTGGCCCGCAATTTTTTCAGGATGCGAGCCCTAGTTGTCTAACCTCATGATGTGTACGAGCTCATTTGAGTTTCATATCTTTCGCATCCATTTCGTTTGTCACTTCGTTGATAAAGTGAATTAATTCCTTTACATCTAATGAACCGTCATGTCGAAATGCTCGACCTAACGCTCCATGTTCTACAGCCGATACTGCACATCTGCGGTGTACCCATGCGCCTCGGCCAGAGGCGGTGCGATCAGGATCGGGAAGAATTCTTCCTTCAACACAAACCACGCGAAGTAACTCCGATGGATTCTCACGTTTTCGACAACCTATGCAACTCCGTATGGGGTTCATGGCGCCTCACCGCTCAAATTCAACAGTGCAAACCTTACCTGTCTTGCCCCGAAAACCCCTAAAAACGCGCTTACTCCTGCGTCGATGGAACGCTCGGAGCATCGGAGTGGATATCGATGCGCCATCCGGTCAGACGCGCAGCAAGTCGCGCATTCTGCCCATCTTTACCGATAGCTAAAGAAAGTTGATAGTCAGGCACAGTTACTTTTGCAGAGCGAGTCATGAGATCAACGATTTCGACTTTTTCAACTCGCGCAGGTGCAAGTGCGTGTCCGACAAAAACTGCAGGGTCTTCAGACCAATCGACGATGTCAATCTTTTCACCGTGAAGTTCATCCATCACTGCCCGTGCACGCGCTCCCATCGGACCGATGAGCGAACCTTTAGGACTCACGCCAGCACGGTGAGTACGTACGGCAATCTTTGTGCGGTGGCCCGCCTCGCGAGCAACAGCCATGATTTCAACAATTCGATCAGTGATCTCTGGAACTTCAAGTGCAAATAGCTGCTTCACGAGTGCAGGATGACTCCGCGAGAGTGTTACCTCTGGCCCTTTAAGTCCTTGCTTTACATCCACAACGAAGCACTTGATGCGCTCACCATGGGCAAATACTTCACCAGGGACTTGCTCTTGATGCGGAACTTTTCCTTCGACACGACCAAGATTGACATAGATCATTCGAGGATCACGACCCTGTTGCACAACTCCCGAAACTACATCGCCAACAGATGCGGTGAACTCCCCTACGATGGAAGCATCATTTTGCTCTCGCATTTTCATCTTAATTACTTGCCTAGCTGTAGAAGTTGCAATTCGAGTAAAGCCGGCAGGTTCGTCCACAATCTCATCGATCTTGGAGCCATCCTCTCCGAATACTGGGACCATAATTTTGATTTCGCCAGATTCGCGATCAAGCTGAGCGGTCGCATTTCTCTTGGCTTCATCGGTTTGTGAATACGCAGTCAAGACTGCCGCCTCAATAGCACCGATCAATCGTTCTAATGGTATTTCCCGCTCAATGGTGAGGGAGGCAAGGAGTTTCATGTCTACATGCATTAGAGATCATCGCCCTTGCGGTTAAACTCAATTTCAACAACTGCTCGCTTTATATCGTTAAATTGCACATTGATTTCTTTCGCAACTTTGCCTTCAGCTACTAAATTAACTGAACTATCCGCGCTACCTGTGATGCGACCCGTCACCACTTCTCCATTTAGCAAAACAATGCGAACAAGTCGCGTCACATTCTTTTTCCAATGCCGCGGCAATGTAAGTGGACGATCTACACCTGGAGATGTCACCTCTAAAGTAAAGGCAGTCTCCCCCATAAATGGTGCCTCCTCAAGGAGGGCAGCAATTTCACGCGATGCCGAAGTAACTTCATCAAGGTTAAGTCCTTTTTCGCCATCGACAATGCAGGTAACAATCCGACGATTGCCAGCTGAGGTAACTTGAACTTCCTCAAGGAAAAAACCAGCAGATTCTAATGCGGGAGTAAGCGCCTCTTGAATGGTCTGAACGAGCGACATATGCAATCACTTTCTATGAAGTTGTATGCAGAGCATAACCTAGATTCTGGTGAGCTACCAATGACTAATCGTGTCTATCCCTACTTTGATAATCAGCACGAAGGTGACGATAAGGAAAACTTTGCGCACCAAGGTCGAGCCACCACGTATTGCGATTCGGGCCCCTAGCAAAGCACCAGTGATGTTAGCTAGACCTAAGACCAGCCCAACTCTCCACAAAATCACTCCATGAATACCAAAAAGTGCGATTGCCCCCAAATTCGTGGAGAAGTTAACTACTTTGGCCATGGACGAAGCGGTGAGGAATTCAAACCCTAAAACAACAACAAAGATCACCATCAAGAAGCTTCCGGTGCCAGGGCCGAAAATTCCGTCATAGAAACCGATCGCGATACCTGCAACAACTGCAATGATGTTTCGACGCGCAGGACTATGGCGAAGAGACTCCACCGTTCCAAGCGTGGGCTTTCGCCATGTGTAGATCGCAATCACAAGAAGCAGAACAAAGACAAGTGGGCGCATCGCACTAGTTGGAATGTGTGCTGCCATGAATGCGCCGCCCATTGAACCAAAAAAAGCAGGAATGGCCATGGTTAATGTGAAACGCATATCCGGTTTTACATTTCGCCGATAAAGGACAGCGGCTCCGCTAGTGCCAAATATCGCGCTCAATTTATTAGTACCAAGTACTTGGGCGGTTGATGAATTTGGTAATCCGATCAACAAAGCAGGGAGTTGAATCAGCCCGCCGCCACCAGCAATTGCATCTACAAAACCCGCAAAAAAAGCAGCAAGAACCATAAAGAAAATAACAAGCAATGAGATATCTCCGAAAAAATGCATTAAGCGAGAAGTTTTACAATTTCGGCACAGGCGCTCTCAACAAGTGCCTCACTGCGCTCTCCTGTACGACGAACCCGAAGCTCTATTTTCCCCTCGGCCAGAGATTTTCCAACCACGACAATGATGGGATTGCCGATGAGCTCAGCATCTTTAAATTTAACCCCGGGGCTAGCATCGCGACGATCATCAAGCATCACAGTCTTACCAGCTGCTTCTAACTGGAAAGCCAACTTCTCGGCGACGTCAAATGGAGCATCTTCCTTTCCGGTTGCAACAATATGAACATGTGCGGGCGCTACTTCGGCCGGCCAACATAAACCGATTTCATCGTGGGTTTGTTCTGCAATTGCCGCAACTGCTCGAGAGACACCGATGCCGTAAGAACCCATCGTGACAACTCGTGCCTTTCCATCTTTATCTAGAACAGTCAAATTAAGTGCTTCGGCATACTTGCGACCCAATTGAAAGATATGACCTATTTCGATGGCACGATCAATAATGACGGGGCTCGCACACGACGGGCAAGCATCTCCTTTGCGTACCTCTGCTGCATCAACGTAGTGATCCACCGTGAAGTCACGTCCATTGACGACGTTAAGTGCATGACAGTTCTTCTTATTTGCTCCCGTCACCCACGATGTTCCAGGTGCGACACGAGGATCTGCATAAACAGTTACTCCGTGCTTTTTTGCATCTTGTGGCCCTACATAACCTTTTACCATTGCAGGATTTTTCGCGAAATCTTCTTCTTCAAAGAGACGAACTTCTTTGATGCCAACAAGATTAGCTCCGAGGCGCTTCAAGTCGACTTCTCGATCTCCAGGCACCAGTACTGAGATTGTCTTTCCATCAGCAACTAAGAGAACATTCTTAAGAGTATCGGCGCTAGTAAATCCACTGCCAAATTGCGAATTGAGTACACCAACTAAGGTATCAATGGTCGGCGTATTTGGCGTGTCTACAACTTCCAGTGGTGGGGTGGCGCTGGAATCAACAGGGACTTGAACCGTCTTCATCGCTTCAACATTTGCTGCGTATCCGCATTTTTCACACAGGACATAGGTATCTTCTCCAGTTTCACATGGAGCTAAGAATTCTTCAGAGCCCGAGCCGCCCATCGCACCTGATACGGCACTGACGATGTTGTATTGCAAGCCGAGTCGATCGAATGTTTTAATGTATGCCTCACGGTGTTTGTTGTATGACTCAACTAAACCTTCATCGGTGAGATCAAAAGAGTACGAATCTTTCATAACAAACTCGCGCCCACGAATGATTCCGCTGCGCGGTCTAGGTTCATCGCGATATTTTGTTTGGATTTGATAAAGAGACAAAGGTAGATCTTTATAAGAGGAATACTCGCCCTTGACCATCAACGTGAACACTTCCTCATGCGTAGGACCTAAAAGATAGTCGCCGCCTTTTCGATCTTGAAGGCGAAAAAGATCTGGTCCGTACTCGCTCCAACGATTTGTTTCCTCGTAAGGTTCGCGTGGAAGAAGGGCTGGAAAGTGAACCTCTTGAAATCCGGCTTTATCCATTTCTTCGCGCACGATGCGCTCAATATTTCTAAAGGTGATATATCCCAACGGTAACCAAGAATAAATACCAGAAGCAATGCGCCGAACATATCCCGCTCGAACTAAAAGGCGATGACTTGCAACATCAGCATCTGCTGGATCATCGCGCAATGTACGCAAGAAAAGTGACGACATTCTTAACATCTATTTGTTATCTCTTTCTAGGAAACCACTACGGATGGTTCGCCGGAGGCAATTCCGGCAGCTTCCATTTCATCGGCAAGGCGCATCGCCTCTTCAATGAGGGTTTCAACAATTTGAGACTCTGGAACCGTTTTAATGACTTCACCCTTAACAAATATTTGGCCTTTACCATTACCGGATGCCACACCGAGATCTGCTTCGCGTGCTTCTCCCGGGCCATTAACAACGCATCCCATGACAGCAACTCGAAGTGGAACAGTCATGCCTTGTAAGCCAGCTTGTACCTTCTCTGCCAAGCTGTACACATCCACTTGTGCGCGCCCGCAGGACGGACACGAAACAATCTCTAACTTTCGTTGACGCAAGTTCAGCGATTCAAGGATCGAAATCCCCACCTTTACTTCTTCTACCGGCGGGGCCGATAGGGAAACTCGAATAGTGTCGCCAATCCCTTCGGCAAGCAAAATTCCAAAAGCTGTTGCAGATTTAATCGTCCCTTGGAATATTGGACCAGCTTCGGTGACACCAAGGTGTAACGGGTAGTCACACTTTGCTGCAAGAAGTCGATACGCACTCACCATTGTGACCGGATCATGATGCTTCACAGAAATCTTAATGTCAGTAAATCCGTGCTCTTCAAACAATGAGCACTCCCACAAAGCAGATTCAACCAGCGCCTCTGGTGTTGCTTTTCCGTATTTTGCTAAGAGGCGAGGATCTAGCGAACCAGCATTTACTCCAATACGAATTGGAATACCAGCATCACCTGCGGCCTTTGCAACCTCTTTGACTTTGTCATCAAATTGTTTGATATTTCCTGGATTCACTCGCACCGCAGCACACCCTGCGTCAATGGCAGCAAAAATGTATTTTGGTTGGAAGTGAATGTCGGCAATAACTGGGATCTGTGATTTCTTAGCAATCTGTGCGAGCGCATCTGCATCATCTTGGCTTGGCACCGCTACGCGCACAATTTCGCAGCCAGATGCAGTGAGTTCTGCAATTTGTTGCAGCGTTGCGTTCACATCAGAAGTCAGCGTCGTGCACATAGATTGAACGCTTACAGGTGAGCCGCTACCGACTCCAATTTTTCCTACTTGTAGGTGGCGAGTTTTACGGCGAGGAGCAAGGGTGGGCGGTGGAAGTGCCGGCATACCAAGTTCGACCATGGCGTCATTCTGCCCTACTAGTTGCATAACCTCGCGTTTTAAAGGTTGAGATTGACTGGGTTGACGATATCTGCGACCAACAACAGGAGGGTAAGTCCTGCCAGAAGCACAAAGACCACCATCGTGATCGGTGTTAACACCGCCACATTGATTGCTGCTGGCCGTGATCGACCACGAATGCGGGCAAAGAGCGCACGAACTTCATCGGCAATAGCAACCGCCATGTGGCCACCATCAAGAGGCAAAATCGGCAAAAGGTTAAAGACACCCACAAAAATATTGAGACTGGCGATGATCATCATGAATGTTGCTAGCCGCTCTGATCCACTCAGTGAACCACTACCCACCGCTTGACCGGATACGCGAGCAACTCCGACAACACCAACCAGACCTTGCGGATCTCGCGGCTTGCCGCCCACCGTTTGCGACCACAATTGCGGAATCTTTGAAGGAAGCCCGGCCAGGGATGTAAGAGAGGCAGAGATGAACTTGCGAGTGGTTGTGGCTGAGTACTTTAGGGCGGTCACTGGATCACTTCGTACTGTTGCAAACTGGTTGATGATTCCGACAAACCCAACCGTTTTACCATCGATCACTCGAGCCTGTGGAGTCACAGGGATTTCAACATCGGCCTTGCCATTTGAAACAACGCTTTGAAGATTCTTTGGTCCGCGATCAATTCCAAAAAGCAATTCCTTGCCGGCTGATGCCCGAATGATCACCACACCGTCTTCCCACTTTTTGATGGGTTGCCCGTTGATAGAAACAATTCGATCCCCTGCTTGTAGGCCAGCGATCTTTGCTGGTGATACGGGAGATGTCGATGTGCACTCACCATTGCCAATTGCTGCTGGAAGGCAAGGTGCGATCTTGGCAATCGTTGAAGTCACTTGCGTTGTTCCAACACCCATAAACAGTCCTAAGAGCAAAATAAATCCCAAAACAAAATGTAAAAACGAACCTGCACCTAAAACGATAAGTTTTTTCGCACTTGATGCCTTATAAAATGCGCGCGACTGTTCACCTGGTGCCATGACATCTGTAGGTGTCATGCCATCTATGCGGCAATACCCACCAGCAGGAATCGCCTTGAGCCCAAACTCCGTCTCGCCACGTGTGGTTGACCATATTTTTTTCCCAAAGCCGAGGAAGAACTCGCTCACACGCATTCCAAATGTGCGAGCAGTTACAAAATGTCCGAACTCGTGCACCATCACCGAAAGCAAAAGGGCGATGATGAAAGCAAGAATTCCTAGGATTTGCATTGGCCTATCTTCTCAGGTTGCACCGACAAATGGGTACTTTGACGGGGTAGTAAGATCCCTCTATGACATCACTGCCGCAAGTACGTAAATTAGTCACAGCAATTCCTGGCCCAAGGTCACAAGAAATTCTCAAGCGCCGAAGCGAAGCAGTGTCGGCAGCTCTTGGAATGGCGATGCCAGTAGTAGTTGAACGAGCAGGCGGCGGAGTGATCGTGGATGTAGACGGAAACTCGATTATTGATCTCGGTGCGGGTATTGCAGTTGTCAGCGTCGGAAATAGTGCCGATCGTGTTGTTGCAAATGTAAAAGCTCAAGTAGAAGCATTTACCCATACTTGTTTCATGGTGGTTCCTTATCTTGGATATGTAGAAGTCTGCGAAGCTCTCAATCGATTAACTCCTGGCACTCACAAAAAGAAATCTATCCTGCTCAATTCCGGTGCCGAAGCCCTCGAGAATGCGGTCAAAATTGCACGCAGCTACACCAAACGTCAAGCTGTTGTCGTCTTCGAACACGGCTACCACGGCCGAACAAATTTAACGATGGGAATGACAGCTAAAAACATGCCATACAAAGAGGGCTTCGGTCCCTTTGCTCCAGAAATTTATCGAATGCCCATGGCCTACCCACTTCGTTGGCCAGGTGGTGCGCAACGTTGCGCCAGCGAGGCTCTCGGTGTGGCAATTACAAAAATGGAGAAGGAGATTGGCGGCAAGAACATTGCAGCCATTGTCATTGAACCCATTCAGGGTGAAGGTGGATTTATTGTGCCACCACAAGGATTCCTTCCTGGATTGGCAAAATATTCCACCGATAATGGAATCGTTTTTATCGCGGATGAAGTTCAAACCGGATTTGCCAGAACCGGACAGATGTTTGCTTCAGAGGATGAAAATGTTGTCCCCGATTTGATTGCAACTGCAAAAGGAATTGCCGGAGGACTTCCCCTAGCCGGG
Organism: Actinomycetota bacterium; assembly: GCA_009698615.1. Taxonomy (GTDB): domain Bacteria; phylum Actinomycetota; class Actinomycetes; order Nanopelagicales; family Nanopelagicaceae; genus QYPT01. The sequence goes on from WLPU01000002.1 coordinate 88,387, forward strand.
GTAACTGGCCGTGCTGAAATCATGGATTCAGTTCACGGCGGGGGTCTCGGTGGAACCTTTGGTGGATCCCCCATTGCCTGTGCCGCTGCCCTTGGTGCAATTGCAACCATAGAAGAAGAAGATTTGTGTGCTCGTGCAAAGCACATTGGGGAAATCATTTCATCTGCTCTTGGAGCAATGAAAGCTAAGTACCCAATCATTGCTGAAGTGCGTGGTCGCGGAGCGATGCAGGCAATTGAATTGGTGATGCCTGGAACTCTTGATCCAAATCCAACTGCGCTCAGCGCGATTGTGAAGTTTTGTCAGAGTGAAGGTGTTCTCATCCTCACTGCTGGCACATACGGCAACGTGATCCGCTTAATCCCACCACTTGTTATTTCAGATGACTTATTGCGCGAAGCCTTAGAGGTTTTGGATCGTGGGATCGCTTCAGCGATCTAATACGTTGCGGGTGGGCGAATAACTCTCGCCCTTCTTACGTTTAGCAATTGCACTTAACGCTTCTAAGACCACTCTGTTAGCCAAAATAGCCGTGATATCCGAGCTGTCATAGGCGGGTGCTACTTCAACAATATCTATGCCGACGATCGGAAGTTCGAGACAAATTCTGCGCACTGCTTCTAATAATTCTCGACTCGTCATTCCACCCGGTTCTGGGGTACCTGTGCCTGGGGCCATACCAGGGTCAACAACATCGATATCCACTGAAAGAAATACTCCATCGCATCCATCTGTGAGGCGTGCAAATGATTCATCTAAAACTGCAGTCATTCCACGATGATGAATTTCAGTCATCTCGTACGAACGCATCCCTTGATCGCGCATCCACTCTAGAGTTGTTGAATCTGGCCAATATCCACGCAATCCCAATTGCAAGAATCGATCTCCGCGCACGGCGCCAGAACTAATGAGCTGTCGCATAGGAGTTCCATGCCCAACTAGAGCGCCAAATTGCGTTTCACCTGTATCGGCATGAGCATCAAAGTGGATCATGGAAATTTTTCCAAGACCACGGTGTTGCGCGATTCCTGCAACATCGGCCGATGCAATGGAATGGTCGCCGCCCAGAATGACAGGAATAATTCCAGCACGAGAGAGTTTTTCTGTTGCATTTGCAAGCACTGCAAGTGAAGCAACTAAATCGCCACCAGGCATCAATAGATCCCCGGCATCTTTAACGTTGAGATCCTTGAGTCCATCTACACGAAGTGCTAGGTGCGGACGTTCACCATCATGCGGCAGGTAATCTCCGCCCCGAATTGCCTGAGGACCAAATTTTGCACCTGAGCGATGTGATGTTCCGCTATCTACAGGAGCGCCAACAATGACAACATCTGCACCCTTATACGATGACGGATCATCAAGATCGCAACGATCAATGCCTAGGAATGTGAAATCCGGCCCGTACATATTGCCGTGGTTGGTCATTTCCCGAGCCTAACGCATCTATCTTTAAGAATCGAAGCCCAAGCCAACGCGATCAAGAAACTTAAGCCATAGATTGCGTCGCCCTCCACGATGGTCGGCTCTATTAATCGACCATTGCGTAATTAGAATGAAGAAATACCTAAAAGGTTCTGGAGGGAAAGGAAGTGGCTTTCTCCTCACCATCTTTAGACGTGTGCGTTCTGTATCTTCGCCATCGAGCAAATCCAACATTGTGGCGGCACCAAAACGAGTAGCCCCAACTCCTAGCCCCGTATAGCCCAAAACATATGCCACTCGGCCGTGATGCGCCGTACCCCAAAAAGGTGCAAAGCGCGTACAGGTATCAATTGCTCCACCCCAACCGTGTGTAAATGAAATCCCAGCCAGTTGAGGAAAGGTTTCTAAGAAGTTCGCGGCAAGAGTTGCATAAGTTTCGGCACTGAATTCATACTCTTGGCGAACTTTGCCACGGAAGTTATAAATAGCCTCGTACCCGCCCCATAAAATGCAGCCTTCTTTTGTTAGTCGATAATAATGAAACTGATTGCCAGCATCAGACAATCCTTCTCGATCTGCCCAACCAATGCTCGCGCGTTGCTCGGGAGTTAATGGCTCAGTCACTAATTGATAGTCATACACTGGAATAACATATTTACGCGCACTTCGCACAAGAGATTTGAATACATTGGTAGCAAGGGCTACTTTCTTTGCCGTAATTGTTCCGTAAGGGCTATGAACAATCACCTTGTCATCAGAGTATTCCAGCCAATCGACTTTCGAATTCTCATAGATCGTTACCCCTAAGGAAATACATGCCTTTTCTAATCCCCACACCAAACGGGCTGGATCCACCAGTGCAGTGCCATCATGATCAAACAACGCACCGACATACTTGGGAGATTTCACGCGACTTTGAATCTCTTGCTGATTGAGGATTTCAACGTGATCGCCAAATTTATTCCGAAGTTCGGCTTCTTCCTTCATGCCATCGAGCTGCCATGGCGCCACCGCTACGCGAAACTCGCCCGTTCGTTCCCAATCGCAATCAATCTTGTATTTTTCGATTGCCTCCTCAATCGCATCCAAGTTTTCACGACCCAGGCGTTCGATGGTTTCCATCTCTTCACGAAATCGGGAGTAGCCATTAACAAATCCATGAGTTAGAGAGGAACTACAAAATCCACCGTTACGGCCAGATGCTCCAGCTCCAGTTTCACGCTGTTCGATGATGATGACTTCTCTCGAAGGATTGCGTTCTTTTGCCAGCAAGGCTGTCCATAAACCGGTGTAACCGGCTCCAACAATGCAGAGATCCGTTTCAACATCACCGATAAGTGCGGAATGAAATTCAGGCTCTAACGGATCAGCATCCAACCAATAAAGAAGTGGTTGAAGATCGGCTAAATGCCCAAGAACAAAGGGGTCGATGGTGGCCATCGCGCAGCCGGCTTATCGCCGGACTCACCCCTTAACATCTATGAATAGTTGGCCCGGGTCCTCCGGAGTCCTACCCCAAAGTGTTAAGCCCTTCAGCTTAATTTTGCACTTCAGTTGACTCTAATATAGCCGCTAAACGCGATTCTTTCTACTCGATACAAGCTGCCCCGCTAAAACAATACCTAAGGCCAACAAAAACATGAGGGAACCAATTACGTTCGCTTGCGCAGGAATGCCTCGCGCTGATGAAACATAGACAAACTTCGGAAAAGTAGTCAAAGTTCCGGAGTTAAAGTTTGTAATAATAAAATCATCAAAAGAAAGCGAAAATGCCAATAGAGCCGCTCCGAAGATTCCGGGCATTACTAATGGGAAAGTTACACGTCTAAAAGTTTCTACTTCGCTGGCATAGAGATCCATTGCAGCCTCTTCAAGCTTTGGGTCAAGGCTTGCAATTCTGGCTTTAACCGTCACGACAACGAATGAAATACAGAACATGACATGAGCGATCACCGTTGGCCAAAATCCAGGATTAATTCCTAGATTTAAAAACATCGCAAGGAGTGAGGCACCGAGAACAATCTCGGGGGTTGCCATAGGTAGGAAGATCAATAAGTTAACAGTGGAGCGACCCTTAAAGCGATGGCGTCCGAGGGCAAAAGCGATCATCGTGCCCAAAATTGTTGCGATTAATGTAGCTATGAAACCGATCTTGAGTGAATTGCCAAGAGCCGAACAAACTTCAGGGGCACCGCAGGGATTTTGCCAATTCTTAAAGGTAAATCCGCGCCATGTGAGATTACTCTTACCTGCATCATTGAATGAAAAAGCCATCGTGTAAGCAATTGGAATGAAGAGGTACACGAAAGCCAAAAATGCGTAAATCTTAATTAGGTTCTTCGAGATCCAACGTCTCATACGAGTTCGTCCGTTCCGGAACGACGCACATAGACGGCGACTAAAATCAAGATCGCGGCCATCAACATAAATGACAGCGCTGCGGCAGTTGGATAATCAACGATTTCAAAAAAGCGCGATTCAATAACATTTCCAACCATTTTTGTCTTCGGATTTCCCAAGAGCGTGGCATTTATATAGTCCCCTGCTGCCGGGATGAATGTTAAGAGGGTTCCGGCCACGACGCCAGGGAGTGAGAGAGGGAAAGTCACTTTTCGAAAGGTTGTAATTGCATTCGCATACAAATCTCCGGCAGCCTCAAGAGTGCGAGGATCAATTCGTTCAAGGCTTGCATAAAGTGGCAAGGTCATGAATGGAAGAAAGTTGTATGTCATACCTGTGACAACCGCGAATGCGCTTGCGGTGAGGCCTGTCTGAGGACCAATAATGTGAAGTCCCCGAAGTACGGTGACGACAGGGCCTTCATTACCCAATATCTGCTTCCAGGCGATTGTGCGCAAGAGAAAAGAAGTAAAGAACGGAGCAACTACAAGAACTAATAAAAGGTTTTTCCACTTGCCAGACTTAAAAGCAATTGCGTAGGCCAAGGGGTAAGAAATTGCCAACGCTAGGAGGGTTGCGATGAGTGCATAAATGATGGATCGAGTGAATTGCTCGCGTGCACCCGAGAACGCATCGATGTAATTTGCAAAACGAAAAGTCTGCACATACGAGCCAATTTCGCCACTCTCAGATGGTGTTTGAGTACTTGTGCTGGCTAAGTTAATAAGTGGATAGATAAAGAAGAGACACAGCCATAAGAGGCCAGGGATTAATAGGAGATAAGGAGTGCTTGGCCTTTTAATTCCGCGCACAGTGCTCGAGCGCTTAGCAACCGCAGCTACAAATGCCATTATTCCTCGTCAGGGTTTACAGATGTTCCGGCATCGACATCGGCAGTGCCATCGAGTGCGAAAGTGAACTCTGGTTTCCAGGAAAGTTGAACAGTGTCCCCTGTTTGTAGGTGAGATGCTCCGCCATCGTTTTGCTCGAATACAGAGAGTTCTTGTCCCCATGGCATTTGAATTTGGAACTGCGTACTCACACCAACAAATGAAATATCAGTGATAACGCCACCGCCAAGGGTGTTGCCTGCACTGTGCTCAATGGAAATCTTTTCGGGGCGGATACCAATCAGAACACTCTTGTCGGAATTCTCCTTGGCAAAATTTCGTCCGGAAGGCACAGTAATTCGGTTGCCATGGACAGAGACCTGCAAATCATTTCCAGAAGATCCTTCAATCTTGCCTTTTACTAAGTTGGACTGCCCAAGGAAGTTGGCGACGAAGACTGTGCGAGGCGATTCATAGAGTTCCACAGGTGAGCCCATTTGCTCTATGCGACCCTCATTCATCACGGCAATGGTGTCCGCCATCGTCATTGCTTCTTCTTGATCGTGTGTGACGTGCACGAAAGTGATTCCTACTTCGGTTTGGATCCACTTGAGTTCTATCTGCATTTGGCGACGAAGTTTCAGATCAAGTGCGCCAAGAGGCTCATCCAGGAGCAATAGTGCGGGGCGATTTACGATCGCTCGTGCAACTGCAATGCGTTGTTGCTGGCCACCAGATAACTGTCCAGGCTTTCGTTGCGCAAGGTGCCCGAGCTCTACCAATTCCAAGACCTTCGTCACTGCATCCTTTACATCTTTAATCCCCCGACGACGCAACCCAAAGGCTACGTTTTCAAAAATTGTCAGGTGCGGAAAGAGTGCATAGTTCTGGAAAACTGTATTAACCGGGCGGGCATAAGGCTTTTCGTAGGTGATATCGGTGTTACCAATTGCGATCGATCCCGAAGTTGGCTCTTCTAGACCAGCAATCATGCGAAGTGTTGTTGTCTTTCCGCATCCCGAAGGTCCGAGCAAGGCAAAGAAAGATCCCTCTGGAATTACCAGTGATAGGTCATCAACTGCGTGAAAGTCGCCAAACGCCTTTACTAAATTGCTAAGGCGCAGGTCTCCTTTTACTGAAGCGGCTTTATCGACCACTAGTTACCAGAAGCTTTCTGGAATGCAGATTGATACTTAGTTTCATCAGCAGGACTCAAAGATGCAAAGACTTTTACCTTAGCAAGGGCTTGCGCATCAGGGAAAATATATGGACTCTTGGCCAAAACTGGGTCAATTTTTTCCATTTCGGCTTGCGCGCCTTCCACCGGACAAATGTAATTTACGTAGGCCGCAACTTGAGCAGCTACCGCTGGCTCGTAGTAATAGTTCATTACTGCTTCAGCGTTCTTGCGGTGAGTTGAGGTAGATGGAATGAGCATGTTGTCGCTCCAGAGCGTTCCACCACTTTCAGGGATTGCAAAATCAAATTTATTCTTATTCTCTAGGGCGAGCTGGAATACATCGCCTGACCAGCCAATAACTGCAACAGCATCTCCTGAGATTAAGTCTTCCTTGTAGGAGTTGCCCTTTACTTGGCGGATAAAGCCATCGGCAATCTTCTTTTGGAAGAAATCGATGGCATTCATAAATTGATCTTCGGTAAAATCTCCCGATGGATCAACACCCTGGTATTGCATAATGATGCCCATTGTGTCGCGCATTTCAGAGAGAACTTCGATGCGCCCCTTATTTGCTGGGGCAAAAAGATCATCAACAGTATGAACTCCCTTTGGCAAGAGCTGCTTGTTCCATCCAAATCCGGCAAACCCTGTCTGCCAGGTGAGTGAATTATTACGCCCTGGATCAAAACCTACGTTGGCAAGGGCTGGAAGAATATTTACCTTATTCGGAACGCCAGCTTCATCAATTTTCTGCGTGTATCCCAGGCGAATCCAGCGACCGACCATCCAGTCAGTCAAGGTGACAATGTCATAACCAATATCTTTTCCAAGTTTGAGCTGTCCGGCAACTTTCCCATAAAAAGTATTGTTGTCATCAACGTCTTCTTTGTATGTGATGTCAAGCCCGGATGATTTCTTCAATGCTTCCAGGGATGGATAGCTCTTAGATTTTTCGTCATAATCTAAATAAAGAGTCCAGTTTGCCCAACGCGCAATCTTTTCTGTGTCAGAGACATCAACCACCGCCGCTGCATCAGATGGTGAAGCAGATTTTGTTCCGCAAGCAGCCAGCAGGCCTGCTGCACCTAATCCACCTGCGCCTGCCATAAAACCGCGGCGAGACATCTGCGCACGAATAAGTGCGCGAGTTTGCGATGAGAGTGGATTATTTGTTGGCATGAGATCTCCTCTGTGTGATGGTCTTCATTTTTGGAAAGTTATCTGGCCTTCATTCAGTTTCGGTGGGATTGCTTCTGCGCAGGAGTTTATGCCTGATCGGGAGATTCGTCATGTAATTACGCGTTTAAATTTGTCATCACATGCTTGATTCGGGTGTAATCCTCAAATCCATAACCCGAAAGATCCTTCCCGTAGCCGCTCTTTTTGAACCCACCATGAGGCATCTCGGCCACGATGGGGATATGCGTATTAATCCATACGGTTCCAAAATCAAAGGCCCTGGACAGTCGCATTGCCCGCCCATGATCGCGAGTCCACACACTCGAGGCCAAACCATAGTCAACACCGTTAGCAAAAGAGATTGCTTCTTCTTCAGTATTAAATTTTTGAACCGTGATAACTGGTCCAAAAATTTCATTTTGGATCATCTCATCGTCTTGCTTCAAATCCGCCACAAGGGTTGGTGGATAGAAAAATCCTGGTTGAGCTAATGTCTTGCCCCCGGCCAACACTCGTGCATGGGATGGAGCCCGATCCACAAATCCGGCTACACGGGCTAATTGATTGGCATTGTTCACTGGTCCAATGAAAACATCTTCATGAGGCATGCCGATCGCAATCTTATTTTTGGCTTGATCACTCAAGAGTGCAACCATCTCGTCATAAACACCTGCTTGAACCAATACTCGAGTTGCAGCTGTGCAATCTTGTCCAGAATTGAAATATCCTGCGATAGCAATTGCTTCAGCTGCCGATTCAAGATTGGCATCATCGAAAACAACTACTGGCGCTTTTCCACCTAACTCAAGGTGTACTCGCTTCAACTGTGTCGATGCAGCCGATGCCACTTCCATGCCTGCTCGCACTGAACCAGTAATTGAAACCATTGCTGGAGTTTTGTGGTCAATGAGTGCTCGTCCCGTACCGCGTTCTCCGCATACAACGTTGAACACGCCCTCTGGTAAGAACTCTGACATCACCTTGGCCATGAATACTGTTGAGGCTGGAGTTGTATCACTTGGCTTAAGGACAACTGTATTTCCGGCGGCGATTGCAGGTGCCCACTTCCATACCGCCATCATCATTGGGTAATTCCATGGAGTCACTTGTGCGCATACGCCTATTGGCTCTCGGCGAATAAAAGATGTCATCCCGTGCATGTACTCGCCAGCTGACTTTCCTTCAAGATTTCGTGCGGCTCCGGCAAAAAAACGAATCTGGTCGATCATCGGAGGAATTTCCTCCGACATTGTCACAGCAATTGGTTTACCGGTATTGCGACTTTCAATGGCAACAATTTCATCGGCACGCGATTCGAGCGCATCTGCAATTTTGAGAATTGCGCGTTGACGCTCGCTGGGGGTCGAATCTCTCCATCCAACGAATGCATTGGATGCTGCTTTCATTGCCTTATCTACATCTGCTGCATTTGAATTTGGCGCTGTTGCATACACTTTGCCCGTCGATGGATCAGTTAATGAGGAGATTTCTCCAGATGTGCTGGGTACTTCGGCTCCATTAATAAAATTGGAAAGCGCTTCCATGACTATCCCTTTCGACGTGAAGTGGTAAAGGCGAGAGTACGCCCAGATGAGCGTGATGGAAAGTTATCGCAACTATCATTGCTCCATGAGCGATCGCACCCCAGTGTGGTGGGCCATGGTGGATCGTCCAAAACTTTCCTCATCGACCACTCACTCCTTGGGCCAGATGTGGGATGTTGTCATCATCGGCGCAGGATTTAGCGGACTCTGGACTGCGCACCATCTCATTAAAGGCAATCCGAATTTGAAGATTGCCATTCTTGAAAAAAACCTCGTGGGTTCTGGAGCAAGCGGCCGAAATGGCGGCTGGGTCTCAGCGTTATATCCGGCACCCGATGAAACCTTACTCAGAAAATCCAACACCGTTGCGGTCAAGAATTTACATCACCAACTCAGAAATTCTATCGATGAGATCGGCACTTTTGCGGCAGAGAACAATATTGATTGCGGTTTTCATAAAGGTGGAACGTTGGTGATTGCAACTAATGTAGGACAAGAACGGCGCCTCCGCGAGCATATGAGCGACGAGGAAGTGATTCTTGACGCTCAACAAACGCGAGCCCGAATCAACATGAATGGATCTCGCATTTCTATGTTTTCTCCTCATTGCGCCGCGATAAATCCAGCGGCATTGGTTGTTGGCCTGGCTGCCTCCTTAGAAAAAAAAGGTGTAGTAATTTTCGAAAACACAGCGGCAGACTTATCATCGGATAAAAGGGTCTGGGCCAAGGGTGTTGAATTGAAAGCGGGCGCCGTAGTACGCGCGATGGAGGCCTATCACTCTGGGACTCGGGATCAAATTCCAATCTACTCATTGATGATTGCGACAGAACCCTTGCCACTTGAAGTCTTCGATGAGATTGGAATCAACAATCGTGAAACTTTTGCAGATGCTTCTTTTCTCATAAATTACGCGCAACGCACCGCCGATAATCGACTAGCGATTGGTGGCCGTGGCGCCCCATATGTTCTTGGTTCTCGGCGAAAAGATTCACGTGAAAATTTTCAGCAGATTCATAAGAAGTTAGAGTCCATGGCGCGGCAATGGTTTCCGATACTCGATCACCACACTTTCACTCATCATTGGGGAGGCGCTGTGGGTGTCACTCGCGATTGGGCCCCCTATCTGAGGTGGGATGGTCGCTATGCCGAACTCGGCGGATATGTCGGTGATGGAGTTACCTTGTCATACCTTGTGGCGGCAGCGACTGCAGATTTGATTTGCGGCAATACAACAGTACGTACCACGTTGCCCTTTGTTGGATGGACAAATCCACTGTGGGAATTAGAGCCGGCAAGGTTCTTGGCTATCAACTCAGCTATTGCGCTTTCGAGTGTTGCTGACGCAGAAGAGAAATGGACCGGAAAGCCAAGTTTGGTTATGAAAGCGCTCTCCCCCATAATCGGCAAATGAACGCGATCCGAAGGAGATATGGATCTCTCATCTTGGCTGGAATCTTTTTTGGGACTACTGGTACCGCCCAAGCATTAGGACCTGATGGAATCTCGGCAATGGCAGTAGGAAGCGCGCGACTAATATTCGGCGCTGCACTCTTGTGGGCATTTGCTCTGGCGAGTGCGAAAAATTCCATGAAAACTCTGGTCAAAATTGGCTCAGTTGATCTCTGGCTAGCAGCTCTAGGGATGGCTCTGTATCAATTAACTTTTTTTGGCGCAGTCAGAAGTACAGGTGTTGCGATAGGCACCGTCACCGCTTTGGGATGTGCACCAGCCCTCACTGGCATTATTGCTTTCATTATCAGTCGAGAGAGACCATCGCGAAGTTGGTTTATTGCAACCATCATCACCACGATAGGTATTGTTTTCTTGGCTAGCGCCAAGGGGTTTACGCATTTCAATGGTATTGGCTTTGCACTTGCAATTTGTGCTAGCGCTTCGTACTCCCTATTTGCTGTGGTGACAAAACGGGCACTACAAAGTGGGGCGCAGATTGCCGATTCTTTAGCAAAGGTTTTTGGTTTAGCCGCACTCATCGCTCTTCCTTTCCTCTTCACTGGCGGAATCCAAACAATTGTCACGGTTGACGGGCTTTTGATGATCGGTTGGTTGGGTCTCATTCCTACCGCCTTGGCGTATGTGTTGTACTCCTACGGTCTCCACGGAGTGCCTGCAAGTACCGCCTCGACACTCATTCTTGCCGAACCGGCAACGGCGACCATCTTGGCATCCGTAGTTCTCAATGAAAGTTTGCTGACAAGAAGTTGGATTGGAATTGCAGTAGTCAGCGCGGGGCTCTTGTATCTATCCCGCAGCTAGTTTTTAAAAAAGCCCCACAACTTTTCCATTAATGTAATCCACTCGCTCACTCGATGGAACCTTGGGTAAGCCCGGCATTGTCATGATTTCTCCACAAATAAGAACAATGAATTCTGCCCCAGCGGAGAGCTTAACTTCACGAATATTGAGGGAATGGCCACGCGGGGCGCCACGAAGCGCTGCATCGGTTGAGAATGAGTACTGGGTTTTCGCAATGCAAATAGGGAAATGACCGTATCCAGTATTTTGTAACTCTTCAATACGTGCCTGCACCTTTGAGTCGGCTGTTACTTCCTTGGCGCCATAAATCTTTGTTGCAACTGCGTTGACCTTCTCCCACAACGTTGCGCTATCTGGATAAGCGAAGTTCACCTTCTTTGGCTCCTCGCACAGTTGTATGACAACTTTGGCTAGCTGCGTGGCACCTGCTCCACCATCTACCCAATGCGTGGACAGCACAATCTTCAAACCGAGGGCTTGGACTTTATTGATGAGGAAATTAATTTCTTCTTGGGTGTCAGATGAGAATTGGTTAATACAGACAACCAGCGGAATGTTAAAAACATCCCTCATGTTCTTTGCGTGTTGTTCTAGATTCACAACGCCGGCTTCTAAAGCCACTAAGTTTTCTTCGGTGATTGTTTTAATATCGGCTCCGCCGTGGAATTTAATGGCTCGAACCGTTGCCACTAAGACGCATGCATCCGGCATGAGGCCGGATTTTCTACATTTAATGTCAATGAACTTTTCTGCCCCTAAATCTGCACCAAAGCCTGCCTCGGTAACCACATAATCTGCAAGCTTCATCGCTGCCGTTGTCGAAACTACCGAATTACATCCATGGGCAATATTTGCAAAGGGTCCGCCATGAACAAAAGCAGGAGTGTTCTCCAAAGTTTGTACTAGGTTCGGCGCGAAAGCATCCTTCAAAATGACAGTCATCGCTCCATGAGCGTTGAGATCACTTGCTAGGACGGGTTTTTTGCTAACGGTGTAGGCAACGACAATCTTGCCTAAACGTTCCTTAAGATCTTCGATTGATGTAGCTAGACAGAAGATTGCCATGATCTCGGATGCGACAACGATGTCAAAGCCGTCGCTGCGTGGATACCCATTTCCTACTCCGCCCAAAGAGGAAACTATTTCGCGAAGTGCGCGATCATTCATATCTACAACGCGTTTCCAGGTGACTCGACGTGAATCAATAGCGAGCACATTTCCATGATAAATGTGATTATCGATAAGCGCAGCCAGAAGATTATTTGCAAGTGCTATCGCACCAAAATCGCCAGTGAAATGAAGATTGATATCTTCCATTGGAACGACCTGGGAATAACCCCCGCCTGCTGCCCCGCCTTTCATCCCAAAAACTGGTCCAAGAGATGGCTCACGCAAGCAGATCATTGCATCCTTGCCGATCTTGCGAAGTGCATCGCCTAGTCCAACTGTTGTGGTCGTCTTGCCTTCACCTGCTGGAGTTGGACTCATTGCCGTCACTAAAATCAACTTGCTTGTGGGGCGATCAGGCAATGAGGCTAAATACTTTAATGAAACCTTGGCTTTGTAATGCCCGTATGGCTCAAGGTGATGTGATTCGATTCCTAGATCGCTACCAATTTCTACAATTGTTTTTAACGTTGCAGCTTGAGCGATTTCTAAATCTGACACTTCTTAACCTTTCGAAACTTCAATTTCGATACTTACGGCTGCGGCCAATTGGCCGCATGCGCCATCAATTTCGCGCCCGCGTGTATCTCGCACCGTCGTAGGGACCCCATAGCTTTCTAAGATTCGCACAAACTCTGCTTCATCTTCGCGCCTGGAAGCTGTCCATTTAGAGCCTGGCGTTGGATTGAGCGGAATCAAATTAACGTGAGCATTACGGTTTTTCAATAAGCGACCCAATAAATCAGCACGCCAGGTTTGATCATTAATATCTCGAATCAGGGCATATTCAATTGAATAACGGCGTCCAGTTTTTTCTGCATATGCATCGGCTGCCAGAAGAACTTCCTTTACCTTCCAGCGCGAATTAATTGGAACAAGTGTGTCCCGCAGTTCGTCATCGGGTGTGTGAAGTGAAACCGCCAAGGTAACGGGTAAACCTTCTTGCGTGAGCTTGTCAATTCCGTTGACTAGACCAACTGTTGAAAGCGTGACAGATCGAGCGCTGATGCCTAGGCCATCAGGCTGTGGGTCTGTAACATTTCGAAGCGTGCGCATCACTGCGTTGTAATTGGCCATCGGCTCACCCATACCCATGAAAACGATGTTGGATAAGCGTGTAGGGCCACCAGGTAACTCTCCAGATGCACACGCGCGCGCGGCCGCAACGATCTGCTCGGTGATCTCACCTGCTGTGAGGTTTCGAGTTAAGCCAGCTTGCCCAGTGGCGCAAAATGGACAATCCATTCCGCATCCGGCTTGGGATGAAATACATACCGTGGTGCGATCGGTGTAACGCATCAAAACGCTTTCAACAAGAACGCCATCATGAAGGCGCCATAAGTCTTTTCGAGTCATTCCGTTATCGCAGGTAATCGAGCGAACCAAGTCAATTAACTTCGGTGTGAACTGCTCTGCAAAACTTTCACGCATATCTGCCGGTATATCTGACCAGGTTTGGTGATCTGTAGAAAGATGCGAAAAATAGTGATTAGCAACTTGGCCTGCGCGAAAAGCTGGTAGTCCCAATTCCTTTGCAAACTCACGCCGCTGATCAGGTGAAAAATCTGCTAGATGGCGAGGGCTCTTCTTCTTGAGTGGAGGTTCATCAAAAACTAGATTAATCTCAGTTGGCTTTTCGGGGCGGGTCATAAGTAACGCTTAACTAGTTCCAGGGTAAGCCAGAGCGCTGGAGCAGAAAGAAGTACTGAATCTAATCGATCCAGCATTCCGCCATGGCCGGGAAGTAACGAACCCATATCTTTCAAAGATAAGTCGCGCTTCATTGCACTTTCAATGAGGTCTCCACTAGTTGCCGTGAAGACCACCATGAGGCCGACCGCCGCACCGATCCACCAATGCAAATGCAACCAAAAATGAAAGGTGAGTGAGCCTCCAAGGAGAGTGAAAAATATGGAACCGATGAGCCCTTCCCAAGATTTCTTAGGACTAATTTTTGGCACCATAGGATGTTTCCCGAAAAGCACACCCACGAAGTATCCAAAGGTGTCATTACATCCCACAAGGATTACAAATGTCATCACCCGACTCAAGCCGTCCTGAGGGCGCGCAAGCAGAATCAAAAAGCCAGCTAGAAACGGAAGATAGATAAGTGAAAAAGTAGTTGCCGTTGCACTACGAACAAAACCATCAGGCCCTCGAAGAAGTAGGTGGATCAGTAACATTGGTAAAAAAATTGCAGTAGCTACTGCAAGTCCTGCGACTCCCCCTCGCCAGGTAGCAAAGGTTAATCCGGCTGTGGCAAGTCCTAATGCGGGGGCCGAAATGAATGTCTCTGAATGACCAAAGGCGCGCGTAATCTCTCGGATCCCAAGGATTACTGCAACACCAACAAGAATTGCAAAAAGTTGACGGTGAAATGCAAGTGCAAACCAGACAAGTGAGACTAAAGAAAGACTGACTCCAATTGATGGAAGCAATTTCCTGCCTGCTCGCCGATTTATTTCCTCGTTGATTGCGTGTAAGTCGTCCATGGAAAGGGTAGAACTCTCAAACTTCGAGAAGTTCAATCTCCTTGTGCTTGAGCAGGTCATCAATTTTGGAAACATGATCTGAAGTCATCTTCTCGAGATCCTTCTCGCCCCTGGTCAGATCATCTTTGCCAATGTCGCCATCTTTTTCCAGTTTTTCAATAGTTTCCTTGGCATGGCGACGGATATTGCGCAACGAGATCTTGGCATCCTCTGCCTTGGTTCGCACTACCTTGATGTACTCCTTACGACGCTCTTCAGTGAGTTGTGGAAAATTGACGCGGATTACCACGCCATCATTGCCAGGGTTAACGCCCAAATCGGATTCACGTAGGGCTTTTTCAATCGATGCCATAGCGCCTTTATCAAAGGGAGAAATGATTGCCATGCGAGCTTCGGGAACTTGAAATGAAGCTAGCTGAGATAAGGGCGTGAATGTTCCGTAGTAATCCACCATGATCTTGTTAAATAGCGAGGGGTGAGCACGCCCAGTGCGGATTGATGCGAAATCTTCTTTCGCCACCTCAAGGGCCTTATCCATCTTTGTATCAGCATCCTTAAGGGTGCCTGCTACATCGCTCATTTCTTACTCCTTTAAATTGTTGAACAGTTAGGCGACAAGAGTGCCGATTACTTCACCGCGTACGGCGCGGGCGATATTTCCATTGACCATCAAATCAAAAACCACCATCGGCAGTTTATTTTCGCGGCAGAGACTAAATGCGGCAGCGTCAGCAACTGCAAGGGATTTTCTAAGGACATCGTCATAAGAAATCGTGTCGTACTTGACGGCCTTTGAATCTTTCTTTGGGTCGGCAGAATAAACCCCATCAACACCGCTCTTTGCTAGCAACAAGGCATCTGCACCAATTTCGAGTGCGCGCTGCGCGGCAACGGTATCGGTCGTGAAGAACGGCATTCCAGCGCCAGCGCCAAATATCACTACACGTCCTTTTTCTAGGTGTCGTATGGCACGGCGTGGAACATACGGCTCGGCAACTTGACCCATTGCAATGGCAGTTTGAACGCGTGTTTCCATTCCAATTTTTTCAAGGAAATCTTGAAGGGCAAGACAGTTCATCACCGTTCCGAGCATTCCCATGTAGTCAGCACGCGCACGATCCATGCCTAGTTGCTGCAGTTCAGCTCCACGGAAATAGTTTCCTCCACCAACAACGATCGCAACTTGCACACCAGTGCGAGCAACTTCCGAGATCTGTTTGGCGACATCTTGAACTACATCGGGATCGACACCAATGCCTTTTTCGCCACCAAAGACTTCGCCGGAAAGTTTAAGGAGCACTCGCCCGTAACTACCTCTACTACCGGGCATGAGTGCTCCTTTCACGAAACTATCTAGAGTTTAAAGGGCTCTTTGTAAACTCTTATTGACCCACGCGGAAGCGATGAAACGCCTTTACGGCGCTTCCGGCTTCATCGAGAATCTGCTTGACGGTCTTCTTGGCATCCTTTGCGAAAGCTTGCTCGACGAGGCTTACTTCCTTTACGAAACCAGTGACTCGACCTTCAACGATTTTTGCCAACGATGCCTCTGGTTTACCCTCGTTGCGAGCGGTTTCTTCAGCCAGACGACGCTCATTTTCAATGAGATCAGCAGGTACATCTTCACGATTAACAAAAGAAGGCGCAAAGGCTGCAATGTGCTGAGCGATATCTTTACCCACTCCAATTGCATCCTTAGTAATTTGTACGAGAACTCCCACCTGAGGTGGAAGATCTGGGCTGGTGCGGTGAAGGTAAATACCAACTGGCGCTCCATCTAGAACTGCAACACGACGAACTTCGATCTTTTCGCCTAGCGTTGCATTTCCTTCATCGATCGCATCTTGAACTTTACGACCTGGCTTGATTTCAGATGCTAAGAAGGAATCCACATCTGCAGGCTTTGCCTTGAAGAGATGCTCGAGCAACTCATCGGCAAGTGCCTGAAAACGCTCGCCCTTGGCCACAAAGTCAGTCTCGCAGTTGAGTTCGAGCATGACCCCTAGGTCGTCTTGAACTTTTGCAATAACCAAACCGTTTGAGGTCGTACGACCTTCACGCTTTGTCACACCTTTCAAACCCTTAACGCGAATAATCTCTACAGCCTTTTGGAAGTCACCTTCGGCTTCATCCAAAGCTTTCTTGCAATCGAGCATTCCTGCTGCAGTTGCTTCACGGAGTTTTTTTACATCTTCGGCAGAATACTTCAACTTATGCCTCCACTGCAGGTACTACAGCATCAGCAGCGGGTGCAGATGCGCCATCAAGAATTTCTTTCTCCCAATCAGCTAAAGGCTCACCGGCTGCGATTTCTGCAGGAGCATCAGCTTTAACTTCTTCCTTTACGACATTAGCTGCGCGAGCTTGAAGTCCGGCAGCAATTGCATC
This sequence comes from Actinomycetota bacterium, assembly GCA_009698615.1. Lineage (GTDB taxonomy): Bacteria > Actinomycetota > Actinomycetes > Nanopelagicales > Nanopelagicaceae > QYPT01. The sequence continues at coordinate 105,269 of WLPU01000002.1, forward strand.
AGTAATGACGCGCGTAAGAAGGCCGATTGAGCGAATTGCATCATCGTTACCAGGGATCTTGAAATCAACTTCGTCTGGATCGCAGTTGGTATCCAAAATTGCGATAACTGGAATACCTAGCTTCTTCGCCTCTGCTACTGCGAGGTGCTCCTTCTTGGTGTCTACAACCCAGATTGCACTTGGCAACTTGGTCATATTACGAATTCCGTTGAGGTTCTTGTTGAGCTTTTCGCGTTCGCGGCGAAGAACAAGCAATTCCTTCTTGGTAAGCAACTGATCATTTGCCGTTTCTAGCGCTTCGAGTTCCTTGAGGCGCTGGATACGCTTGTAGACAGTTGGAAAATTAGTGAGCATTCCGCCCAACCAGCGCTCGGTGACATATGGCATGCCTACGCGCGCGGATTGCTGAATGATTGGCTCTTGCGCCTGCTTCTTAGTTCCAACGAAAAGTACGTGGCCACCCTTGGCGACAACGTCTTTTACGAATTCGTAGGCGCTATCAATAAGGCCTAGGGATTGCTGGATATCGATAATGTAGATGCCATTGCGCTCTGCAAAAATAAAACGCTTCATCTTTGGATTCCATCGACGAGTCTGGTGTCCGAAATGGACTCCGCTGTCGAGCAGTTCTCGCATTGTTACAACCGCCATGGCGGCACACTCCTTCTTGCGCAATTTCCGAAGAAATTCGCTCTCGGTTGATGGGCCAACATTGTTGTTGACCCTCTAGCACCCAAACGCCGACCAGCGAACTGGACCGATATGGCTCTTGCTAGGTGCGTGAAGTCACCACAATTTCCTGATGGTGAATGGTTGTTGTGGTGCGAGGCAAATCCTACCTGAGGAAAGTGAGTGCAAAATCCACTCTTTGAGCGAGCTCTTAGGCTCGAGGGTGGGCTTGTTTAAAGGCGCTATGGAGTCTCTGGGCAGAAACGTGGGTATATATCTGCGTCGTAGCTAAGGAAGCATGACCCAAAATCTCTTGCACGGTTCGCAAATCGGCTCCGCCTTCCAATAAATGCGTTGCTGCCGAATGGCGAAGTGCATGAGGTCCCATTCGCTCATAACCCTCTAACGCTTCAAGTGCGTTATAAACAACGGTGCGTACTGTGCGCTGGTCTATTCGCTTGCCGCGAGCTCCGAGGAATATTGCAGTTCCCGAATCCTTCTTTTCCATCTGAGGTCGCCCATCTTTCAGCCATGCTTGCAGAGCTCTCATAGCAGGATTACCGATCGGGATAGTTCTTTCCTTATTACCTTTACCAAGTACGCGAATAGTTTGACGATCGTAATCAATTGATCCACTGTCGAGTCCACATAGTTCTGCTACGCGAGCACCGCTTGCATACAAGATTTCTACCATCGCACAATCACGCAATGCCATCGCAGTTTCCTCTTCACCTACGCGAGTTGCTAGGGCTTTCATAGCAAGGGCTGCACTGGGAACATCCAAAACACTGGGCAAACTTCGATGAGCCTTTGGTGTTGCCAAACCTGCGCCTACATCGGAGGTAAGAAGTCCGACTTTCTTTGCCCACTTTGTAAAAAGCCGAATCGAAACTGCGCGACGAGACAGAGAAGTTCTAGCGCCGCCCTTGACTTGCATTGTGGCAAGCCAAGAACGAATGTGAGTGAGCTCTAGCGCAGAGATATCGGGCACATGCAAAGTTTCTAAATGCTGAATAAGACTTGCTAAATCTCCCATGTAGGCACGAATACTGTGCAACGCGAGATTTCGCTCATTACGTAAATGGGACTCAAATGAAGCAGCAACGCTAGGAAAATCAACAGCTGCCATATGACAAGGTTACTCGGGGACTCTGCCTTGTCGAAGTAGGCCAAAGGTAACTGCATCCTCTAGCGCCATAGCTGAGGCAGCAATGACGTTTTCATGAACACCAATCGTGTTCCATTCGCCTTTGCCATCACTCGTCTCGACTAAAACACGGGTGATTGCACCAGTGCCTAAGCGTCCTTCAAGAATGCGTACTTTGTAATCAGTGAGCTCAAGAACTGCGAGTTCTGGATAGAACTGCTTGAGACCTGAACGAAGTGCATTATCAATTGCGTTCACCGGACCGTTTCCGCTGCCGTTGCATGAAATCTGTTCACCTTGAGCTGTGATTGTCACTTGGGCTTTGGTCACAATGCTCTTATCGTCGGCACGTTCCACCGTAGTCAGCCAATGATTGATGGTGAAAAATGAAGGACGTTTTCCAGTTGCCTCTTCTCGCAATAAAAGTTCAAAAGATGCATCAGCAGCCTCAAAAGTAAAACCTCGAGATTCCATCTCCTTTACACGGTCGACAACGCGACCAATTACTTCGCGGTCTCCTTTTAAATCAATTCCTAGTTCTTGAGATTTCATTTCGATGGAAGCGCGACCAGCCATGTCAGAGACCAACATACGCATATCGTTACCGACTGATGCAGGATCTTCATGTTGGTAGAGGGAGGCATCTACCTTGATTGCACTCGCATGTAAACCTGCCTTATGTGCAAAGGCAGAAACTCCTACATAAGGTTGACGTGCGCTCGAGGAAATATTTGTAACTTCTGCAACAGCATGCGAGATTCTAAAAGCTTCTGCTAAATATCCCTCTGGCAGCACTGCTTGATGCTTCTTCAACTCTAAATTGGCAATGATTGTTACAAGATCTGCATTACCTGTTCGCTCGCCATATCCATTGAGAGTGCCTTGCACATGTGTGGCACCAGCAGCGACAGCTGCCATTGAGTTTGCAACTGCGCAACCCGTGTCATTGTGGCAATGGATTCCAAGACGGGCGGAACTACTTTGCAGTACATCGTGCACTATCTGTGAGAGTTCATCGGGAAGCATTCCGCCGTTTGTGTCACATAGGGCAATGACATCAGCACCTGCCTCCGCAGCGACACGGACAACTTCTAACGCATACGCACGATTTGCGCGATATCCATCAAAGAAATGTTCTGCATCAAGGAACACTCGCTGACCATTCTCGCGCAAGTGAGTGATCGAGTCATTAATCATGGCAAGGTTTTCATCCAAAGTTGTGCGAAGAGCTAGATCTACATGGCGGTCATAAGATTTTGCAACAAGGGTTACAGCTGGAGCTCCGGAATCGCGGAGTGCTCCCAAGAGCACGTCATCGGCTGCCTTTACATCTGGACGTCGAGTAGCACCAAATGCGACAAAGGTTGCGTTCTTTAACTTCAATTCCTTCTTAGCGCGAGCAAAGAATTCTGTATCTTTCGGATTGGCCCCTGGCCAACCACCTTCAATAAAGCCCACTCCTAGTTCATCTAAATGGCGCGCTATTGACAACTTGTCATGGACAGAAAGATTCAAACCCTCTTGTTGAGCGCCATCGCGCAAGGTTGTATCGTAAATATGAAATGCATCAGAAATTGCCATTACAGAACTTTTTTCATCCAATGATGCTGATCCGAAATGGTTCCGTGTTGAATTCCAAGAAGCGTATTGCGAATCTGCATTGTTATAGGACCAGGTGTGCCATCGCCTGTCACCCACGTACCCATAGCACTTTTTGCAGTTCCAACAGGAGAAACAACGGCTGCAGTACCGCAGGCAAAAATTTCGGTGATGAGTCCGCTCTGAACGCCGTCGCGCCAATCATCAATACTGATCATGGTCTCTTCAACTTTGTATCCAAGATCTGCAGCAACGCTCAAGATTGAATCACGCGTAATACCAGGAAGCAAAGTCCCAGTGAGGCGAGGTGTCATAACTGTTGCATCAGCACCTGAACCTTTAATGAAATAGAGATTCATGCCTCCCATTTCTTCTACCCATTTGCGTTCTTTTGCATCAATCCATACAACTTGATCGCAACCTTCAAGCGCTGCCGCCTTTTGTGCAACAAGTGATGCTGCGTAATTGCCACCGCATTTGGCTTCGCCAGTGCCACCTTGAGCTGCGCGTACATACTCTGTTGAAATCCAAACAGTCACTGCGTTTTCTGGATTAAAATATGCCGCAGCAGGCGTAGCTATTAGCATGTATTGAGCGCGGTTGGAAGGACGGACCCCCAAACCAACTTCAGTTGCGAACATGAATGGCCGGATATATAAAGATTCGCCAATCTTTGCAGGCACCCAACCGGCATCCTGTTTTACTAATGCATCAACTGTCTCTAGAAATAAATCAACGGGCATTTCTGGTAGCGCCATGCGGGCTGCACTTCGAGCGAAACGAGCCGCATTTGCTTCAGGACGAAAGAGCGCAATACTGCCATCGGGTTGTCGGTAAGCCTTCATTCCTTCAAAGATTTCCTGTCCATAATGAAAAACCATTGCCGCTGGATCTAAAGTGATAGGCGCATAAGCAGTGAGTTCTGCTTGGCTCCAACCGCCTTCTTGAGTCCATTCAGCAACAACCATGTGATCGGTGTAGTACTTACCAAAACCTGGAGCAGCAACTTTTTCGGCTCTCGCGCTTTCGCCAACAGCATTTTTGGAAGGAGTGATATTGACGCTCATGGTCAGGCTTTCAGCGCGTTTGCTAACGCACTTCCAATGTCAGTGGTCGAGCGCTTGGAAGTTCCGCGGGCTAACAAATCTGCTGCAACCACTCTTTCGACATCGCGCGCAGCATCGCTGAGCCCTAAATGCTCAAGCATCATTGCAACCGACATGACTGTCGCAGTTGGATCGGCTAAACCTTTTCCAGCGATATCAGGAGCTGATCCGTGGACTGGTTCAAACATGGAAGGAAACTTTCTAGTTGGATTGATATTTCCCGATGCTGCAAGTCCAATCCCTCCGCAGATGGCTGCGGCTATATCAGTCAAAATATCCCCGAATAGATTATCTGTGACGATCACATCGAATCGTTCTGGATTAGTAACAAAGAACATCGATGCAGCGTCCACGTGCAAATAATCCGTGGTGACCTGTGGAAATTCCTTCGCAACTTCGTTAAAAGTTCGAGTCCATAAAGATCCAGAGCGAGTAAGTACGTTGTTTTTGTGAACCAATGTCAGCTTCTTGCGATCGCGCACCGCTGCGCGGGCAAACGCATCACGAATTACTCGTTCTGCGCCCCTGCGGGTATTAAGGCTTTCCTCTGTTGCAATCTCGGCCTCTGTGCCTTCGGCAAGAACTCCACCGGCACCCGCGTAAGGACCTTCAGTCCCTTCGCGCACAACAATGAAATCAATTTTTTCTTTTGTGGCAAGTGGACCTGTGACACCTGGCATCAACCGAGCAGGCCGCAAATTTACGTAATGATCAAAGGCAAATCGAAGTTTAAGTAAAAGTCCGCGCTCTAAGATGCCACTTGGTACGGTGGGATCTCCAACTGCTCCCAACAAGATGACATCGCTCTTTGCAAGGTCAGCCAATACTGATGCAGGCAGAACTTCGCCAGTGCGGTGCCAGTAACTTGCGCCGAGGTCATAAGAAGTTTGAGTGAAAGTAACCTTATATTTTGCAGAGATTACATCGAGGACTTTGAGACCTTCTGCAACTACTTCCGGACCAATTCCATCGCCACCGATTACAGCTAAGTTAAAGTTCTTCATTTATCCCACCAACGTAACGAATCGAACCAGTGCGGCACCCGTTGCCTGAGTGACCGAAGCGACTACATCGGCCCCTACTGCTGAATCGATAGTGAGCGCCATAAGAGCGAATTCACCACCTTTATCGCGTGAAACTTGCATACCCGCAATGTTGATCTTTGCATTTCCTAAGAGGTTTCCTACGGCTCCAACGACACCTGGACGATCGGCATAACGAAGGAAGAGCATGTTCTCTGTTGGCGGAAGATCTAAATCAAAGCCATCTACGGCAATAATCTTTTCAACCTTTCGTATACCCATCAAAGTTCCATCGACGGTAATTGATTTACCGTCACTGAGTGCGCAGTGCAATGAGATCATGCTGCGGTACTCGGCGCTTTCTGGGTCGCTATCAACGCTAGATGTAATGCCGCGTTCTGCTGCAATCGCAGGGGCGTTGACATAAGTGACTTCTTCGGCGCCCGTTGCAACTAAAGCACCTTTGAGTGCGCTGATCGCCAATATAGACGAATCATGAATTGCGATGTCACCTCGCACATGGACATCAAGGCTTACCGGAATTTCACCAGCAAGTGATGTTGCAAGTTGTGCCATTTTTTCAACCAAGGGAAGGCTTGGGCGAATCTCTTCGTGAATTATTCCGCCTTTAACATTGACTGCGTCAGGAACTAATTCTCCTGCAAGGGCTTTTCGCACGGAGACCGCGACGGCAATTCCTGCCCGCTCTTGGGCCTCATCAGTGGATGCTCCCAAGTGCGGAGTAGCCACAACGCTATCAAGTGTAAAAAGTGGTGAATCAGTGCAGGGTTCGGTGGAGAAAACATCAAGCCCAGCGCCAGCAACTCGACCTTCTGTGAGCGCATCGAATAGCGCCTTTTCATCCAATACTCCGCCGCGAGCGGCGTTAATAATGCGCACTGTTGGCTTTACTTTCTTGAGTGCTTCAACTCCGATGAGATTGGCAGTTTCTTTAGTCTTGGGTAGATGGATCGTAATGAAATCACTCTTCGCAAGTAGCTCATCCATCGTCACCAACTTGACGCCTAACTGTGCAGCGCGAGCAGGCTGAAGATAAGGATCAAAAGCAATTACTTCCATCCCGAAAGCTTGTAAGCGGTGCGCCACTAATTGACCGATACGACCAAAACCAACAATGCCTAAAGTCTTTTCGAAAAGTTCCGCGCCGGTGTATTTAGACCTTGCCCACTTGTTATTGCGAAGTGCAGCGTGGGCTGGAGATATATAGCGCGCAGTTGCAAGCAAAAGACCTATTGCTAATTCAGCCGCACTCACAATATTTGAAGTCGGAGCATTGACAACCATCACTCCAGCAGCAGTTGCTGCAGGAATTTCTACGTTGTCTAAACCAACTCCCGCACGAGCAATGACCTTGAGCCCTTTTGCCGTCGAGATTGCTTCGGCATCCATCTTTGTGGCAGAGCGAATCAAAACGGCATCGACTCCTGCTGCAAGTGCAGGCAAAAGTTCAGCACGGTTGGCTCCATCACAATGGCGCACCTCGAAATCAGGACCTAACGCATCAAGCGTTGCGGGACTGAGTTCTTCAGCAATTAAGACGACAGGTTTACCCACGCGATGCGCTGCCTTCTTTGTAATCATCTTGCGAAGCTTTTACCCATGTCATCATCTTGCGAAGTTCGCGACCTACAGCCTCAATGGGGTGTATTTCGCCCTTCTTGCGAAGTGCCTTAAATTCTGGACCACCTGCATCTTGGTCTTCAATGAAACGCTTAGCAAAGTTACCATTTTGTACATCAGCAAGAACGGCTTTCATGTTTTCTTTTACCTTCGCATCGATAACGCGAGGGCCAGAAACATAATCACCAAATTCGGCGGTGTCAGAAACAGACCAACGCTGCTTTGCGATGCCGCCTTCGTACATCAAGTCAACTATGAGCTTGAGTTCATGCAAGCACTCAAAGTAGGCAACTTCTGGTTGGTAACCAGCTTCTGTAAGAACTTCGAAGCCATACATCACCAATTGGGACGCACCGCCGCATAGAACGGATTGTTCTCCGAACAAATCTGTTTCAGTTTCTTCAGTAAAGGTTGTAAGAATTCCACCAGCGCGGAGTCCACCGATAGCTTTTCCATAAGAAAGTGTCAGTGGCCATGCGCTGCCAGTTGAATCTTGTTCAACAGCAACAATTACAGGAACTCCGCGACCTGCTGAGTATTCGCGACGCACGAGGTGCCCCGGACCCTTTGGTGCAACCATGCATACGTCAACATTGGCAGGTGGCTTGATATAGCCGTAACGAATATTGAATCCGTGACCAAAGAAAATTGCATCGCCATCTTTTAAGTTTGGCAAAATTGAATCGTTGTAGATGTGACGCTGCACTGGGTCGGGTGCAAGAATCATGATGACTGTTGCTTCTTTTACTGCTTCAGCAACAGAGACAACACGCAAACCCTCTGCCTCTGCCTTTGCGCGAGATTTTGAGCCATCTGCTAATCCGACGCGAACATCTACGCCGCTCTCGCGAAGGTTGAGTGCATGGGCATGACCTTGGGAGCCATATCCGATGACAGCGACCTTTCGTCCTTGAATGATTGATAGGTCTGCATCTTCTTCGTGATACATCGTTGCCACGGTGTTCTCCCTTTTCTAGGTTTCGTTTTAGTTCTGATAATCGGCTTGAGTGCCGAGTTCGTGCAAAGTCGAAATTCCTTGAGCGCTAAGGGTACGGTCTGAGAGCGCAGCGCTGCCACGCTCCAGTGCCACCAAGCCTGATTGAACCAATTCCTTGATGCCAAATGGCGTCAAGGCGGCCAATAATTTCGCTATGTGAGAGGTCTCACCAGTTGCCTCAACAGTGATTACCCCTTCGGTCTCATCGACGATCGTTGCGTGGAATTTCTCAACCACAGCGTGAATCTCAGAGGACTTCTTATCTGAAACCTTTACGAGTAATAATTCGCGGTGAACGGTCGATGCTAGGGGCATCTCCGAGATTGCAATGACATTTACTAATTTATATAGCTGAGCCATTACTTGATCGAGCACGTGACCATCGAGATTGAGAACGATAGTCATGCGAGAAATATCCGGATTCTCCGTTGGGCCAACCGCTAGTGAATCAATGTTGTAGGCGCGGCGCGAAAACAACGAAGCAACACGTGCAAGTACACCAGGACTGTTTTCTACAAGTACGGCGAGGGTATGTTGGCTCATTACAACTCCTGTGAATCCCAGTCGGGAGCAAGGCCCCGAGCGATCATGATGTCATCATTTGATGCACCGGCCGCGACCATTGGCCAAACCATGGCATCCCTGAAAACACTAAAGTCCACTACAACTGGTTGATCGTTGATCGACATTGCTTCGTGAATAACTGAATCAACATCTTCTGTGCGGTCGCAACGCAACCCAACGCAACCCATTGCATCGGCTAATTTAACAAAATCTGGAATACGCTTTGAATCCAACGAGGTATTTGAATATCGGCTCTCATAGAACATTGTCTGCCATTGGCGAACCATGCCAAGGCTTTCATTGTTAATGATTGCAACTTTGATTGGAATATTGTTGAGAGCGCACGTCACCAATTCTTGGTTGGTCATCTGGAAACACCCGTCGCCGTCAATTGCCCATACAGTCGTATCCGGCATTCCCACTTTGGCACCCATCGCAGCAGGTACCGCGTATCCCATTGTTCCTAGTCCCCCAGAGTTGAGCCAGGTACGAGGTTTCTCGTATTTAACAAATTGGGAAGCCCACATTTGATGCTGCCCAACACCGGCAACATAAATCGAGTCCGGACCAGCTATGGCACCAAGTCTTTCAATGACATATTGAGGAGAGACAGATCCATCCTCGGGATGGTTGTAGCCCAATGGATAAGTGGCCTTAAGGGAATTCATCTGGCGAAGCCAAGGTGTTAAATCTGGAGGTGACTTTTTAAACTCTGCCTGAACAGCAGGTATGAGCGCAGCAATTGTTTGAGCCAAATCTCCGATGACCGCAACGTCAGCAAAGCGATTCTTACCAATTTCAGCAGGGTCGATGTCGGCGTGGATCACTTTTGCATGAACTGCAAAGGTAGAAAGCTTTCCAGTCACGCGATCATCAAAGCGCGCTCCTAATGTGATTAATAAATCACTTTTTTGTAGCGCGGTGACTGCCGCTACCGTACCGTGCATACCCGGCATACCAAGATGTAGTGCGTGACTATCTGGGAATGCACCACGCGCCATCAGCGTAGTTACAACCGGTGCTCCAATTAACTCAGCAAGACGCAAAAGTTCTTTGCTTGCATTTGCCTTGATAATTCCGCCGCCAACGTAAAGCACGGGCTTGCTTGACTGTGCAATGAGCGCTGCAGCATCACGAATCGCTTGATCATTTGGTTTCAATTGCGGTTTGTATCCAGCTAACTGAATGTTCTTTGGATACTTAAAGTTGGTCATCTTTTGTAGAGCATCTTTAGCTATATCGACAAGAACAGGACCTGGGCGACCAGTATTGGCGATGTGAAATGCCTCGGCAATTGCGCGAGGAATATCTGCTGGGTCGGTGATCAGGTAATTGTGTTTGGTAATTGGCATCGTGACGCCACGAATGTCTGCCTCTTGAAATGCATCCGTGCCAATCGCCGCAGAGGGAACTTGACCAGTAATTGCAACCAATGGCACTGAGTCCATTTGTGCATCAGCAAGTGGCGTGACAAGGTTTGTCGCGCCAGGACCTGATGTCGCTATACACACTCCTGTGCGACCAGTTGCTTGGGCGTATCCAGTTGCTGCATGACCTGCGCCTTGTTCGTGACGAACCAAGATATGCCGAATCTTTGAATCATAAATTGGGTCATAGGCTGGAAGAATGGCGCCACCAGGAATTCCGAACATGACGTCAACGCCAGCGGCTTCCAAAGATTTAACAAGGCTGCTTGCACCTGTTATCTCTGTGCTCATTTCTTCTTCCTTTCTCACTTTTCTCGCCCTAATAATGAAAAAACCCTCAGTAGAAAACTGAGGGTGGCTCGCGATCGAATGGTGCTAGATCGCGAGCTCGTGAATCACTACTAGTGAACGCATGTGCTTATTGTCCAACGCCTTCGCTGATGCGTCAACCCCTGAGATCCTGATCTCACAATTTGGGCACCCTTACTGCGGGGATTTAGTCGCAGACCGCGCCTTTGCTGGCAGAACCCACCAGTTTTGCGTACTTGGCCAAAACCCCTCGGGTGTACTTATGCGGAATTGGCGTAAAGCCAATTCGGCGTTGTGCTAATTCACTTTCATCGACCAGTAGATCCAAAGTCCGATCTACAGTGTTGATGCGGATGCGGTCACCGTTTCGAACAAATGCAATCGGCCCGCCTTCAGATGCCTCTGGTGCAACATGGCCTACACAAAGACCAGTGGTACCCCCAGAGAATCGACCATCGGTTAAGAGCAAAACAGATTTTCCAAGTCCTGCTCCCTTAATTGCACCAGTAATCATGAGCATCTCGCGCATTCCAGGTCCGCCCTTGGGTCCTTCATAACGAATAACAACGACATCACCTGCCTGAATGGTTCCGTTCTCAAGTGCATCCATCGCCTGTTGTTCGCGCTCGTACACTCGAGCAGGTCCTTCAAATACATCGACTCCAACTCCTGCAGTTTTTGTCACAGCGCCCTCAGGAGCAAGTGATCCATTCAAAATTGTAATTCCGCCACCGAGTGACATTGGTTTAGAAACCGCTCGTAATATCTCACCATCAGCATCAGGAGGCGCAATCTCTGCCAAGTTTTCAGCCATGGTCTTGCCGGTAACAGTCAGGCAATCCCCATGAAGTAATCCCGCATCCAATAATCCTTTGAGGACAACTGGAACTCCGCCAACCTTGTCCATATCGCTCATCACAAAACGACCAAAAGGCTTGAGATCGCCCAATAGAGGGACCTTAGAGCCAATGCGATGAAAGTCATCCAAAGTTAAATCAACTCGTGCTTCATGAGCAATCGCAAGCAAATGTAGAACAGCGTTCGTTGATCCACCAAGAGCCATCACTGCTGTAATCGCATTTTCAAATGCGCGCTTTGTTAAAATATCACTGGCCGTAATCCCCTGCCGAATTAGCTCTACTACAGCAGCGCCAGCTTTCACCGAATACGCGTCACGGCGACGATCAACTGCAGGTGGAGCAGCAGAACCTGGAAGAGAAAGACCAATTGCTTCGCCAACTGTTGCCATTGTGTTTGCGGTATACATACCACCGCATGCACCTTCACCAGGGCAAATAGCGCGTTCGATTTTATCAACTTGCTCTTGAGAAATAAGGCCGCGGGCACACGCACCCACTGCTTCAAAAGCATCGATAATCGTGACATCTTTGCCATCAACTTGTCCGGGCAAAGTAGAGCCTGCGTAAACAAAAACGCTGGCGACGTTAATACGGGCTGCTGCCATCATCATCCCAGGTAAGGATTTATCGCACCCAGCAAATGTGACCATTCCGTCAAGGCGTTCGGCCTGCATTACTGTTTCAACAGAGTCCGCTATGACTTCGCGTGATACCAATGAAAAATGCATTCCCTCATGGCCCATTGAGATTCCATCAGAGACTGAGATGGTGCCAAATTGCATGGGGAATCCGCCCGCGTCAATCACTCCTTGACGCGAGGCTGTGGCTAAGCGAGCGAGTGATAAATTGCAAGGAGTAATTTCATTCCACGAAGAAACAATTCCAATTTGTGGTTTAACCCAGTCGTCATCGCCCATTCCAACAGCGCGCAACATTCCACGAGCTGGTGCGCGTTCCATGCCGTCGGTAACTAAGCCCGATCGTGGCTTCATAGTGCTCATGGGTTAATCGTATTGGGTTGACCTAAATGAGCCAGTAACAGCTCTCTGACGCGGGCAGCATCGGCTTGACCCTTTGTATCTTTCATTACCGCACCAATGAGAGCGCCGGCTGCGGGAATGTGACCATTGCGAATCTTCTCCGCAGTTTCTGGCTGAGCGGCGATGGCGCGTTCGATTGCCGCCATGAGTGCACTTTCATCAGAGACAACTTTAAGCCCGCGTGAATCAATAACTTGCTGAGGGGTTCCCTCGCCCGCAATCACTCCTTCAACGACTTGGCGCGCCAATTTATCTGTGAGATCGCCTTTGGCGACTAGTGCCACAATTTGAGCTACATCTTTTGGTGTAATTGCTAGTTCAACAATTGCAACACCGCTTTCATTAGCGATGCGAGATATCTCTCCAAGCCACCAGCCACGGGCACGAGTTGGATCGGCACCCAGCAATACTGTTTCTTCAACGATGTCGAGAGCATCAGCATTAAGCATTGCTGCCATCTCTTTATCCGGAACTGCCCACTGTTCTTGCAATCGCGCTCGTCGAAGCGATGGGTGCTCAGGCAGCGACTCACGTAACTTTTCGATCCATGCAGCATCGGGTGCTACAGGAACCAAATCGGGCTCTGGGAAATATCTGTAATCCTCGGCTTGTTCCTTGGAGCGACCAGAACGAGTAAGTCCTGTGTCTTCTTGGAAATGGCGAGTCTCTTGGACGACGCGTTCGCCCTTGTTGAGTAATTCAGCGTGGCGAATCATTTCACCGCGAACTGCGCGTTCGACAGAGCGAAGAGAGTTAACATTTTTGGTTTCACTTCGAGTGCCTAGCTGTTCTGCACCAATCAAACGCAATGAAACATTTGCATCACAGCGCAGTGATCCTTGCTCCATACGTACATCGCTCACGCCGAGTGATCGCAAAATATCGCGCAACTGCGCAACGTAGGCTTTCGCAACTTCAGGTGCATATTTGCCGGTGCCCGGAACGATCTTGGTAACAATTTCGACAAGTGGGATTCCAGCTCTGTTGTAATCCAACAGTGAATAATCGGCGCCATGAATACGGCCTGTCGCACCACCAACATGAAGAGATTTTCCTGTGTCCTCTTCCATGTGTACGCGTTCGATCTCGACGCGAAATTTTTTGATGCCTTCTTCCGTATCGATCTCAACATCAAGGTAGCCGTTCACGCAGATCGGTTCGTCATATTGTGAAATCTGAAAATTCTTTGGCATATCTGGATAGAAGTAGTTTTTGCGAGAAAAACGACTAAAGGGGGCGATGGAGCAATTGAGCGCCAGCCCAATAAGAATCGATGACTCAATAGCCTTCTCATTAACTACAGGTAACGCGCCCGGCATTCCTAGACAGACTGGGCATGTCTGTGTGTTGGGCTCTCCTCCAAAGTCGGTGCTGCAACCACAAAACATTTTTGAATGTGTGTTGAGTTCGACGTGAACTTCAAGACCTAGTACTGGTTCGTACTTAGCAATGACATCTTCATAAGTCAGAGTCATTTGGAACCTGCTAAAGCTGGAATCTTAGAAAGCAGTGGAGATCCCCATTGTGTGAGCAACGCTGCTTCAAGTGCGGCACCCACCGAATACATGCGTTGGTCTTGCATTGCAGGGGCCATGATCTGGAAACCAACAGGCAGTCCGTCCTCTGGTGCTAACCCGCAGGGCAAGCTCATGCCGCCAATGCCTGCCATGTTGACTGGAATCGTTGCAATGTCATTGAGATACATCGCAAGTGGATCATTGGCTTTTTCGCCAATCTTAAATGCTGTGGTGGGACAAGTTGGTGAGACCAATACATCCGCACTCGCAAAAGCCTTAGTGAAATCTTGCATGATCAGCGTGCGAACCTTCTGCGCGCTGCCGTAATAAGCATCAAAATAGCCAGAGGAAAGGGCGTAGGTGCCCAAGATAATTCGACGTTTAACTTCGCGGCCAAATCCCACTTCCCGAGTGAGGTTCATGACTGATTCAGCAGATGCTGCACCCTCATCGCCAACGCGAATGCCATAACGCATTGCATCAAAACGAGCGAGGTTAGATGAACATTCGCTGGGGGCAATCAAGTAATAGGCAGCAAGTGCGTATTCAAAATTTGGGCAAGAAACTTCAACAATCTCTGCGCCAGCTTTGGCGAGTAGCTCGAGTGATTCTTCAAAACGAGAACGAACGCCTGCTTGATATCCATCACCGTTAAGTTCTTTAACAACGCCAATCTTCATTCCCTTCACATCACCGCTTCGTGCGGCCTTAACAACTTCTGGTACGGGGGCATTGATACTCGTAGCATCATGCGCATCGTGGCCGGCAATAACCTCGTGCAAGAGCGCGGCATCCAAAACGGTACGAGCACAAGGTCCTGCTTGATCAAGACTGGAAGAGAAAGCAATTAGGCCGTAGCGAGAAACTCCACCATATGTTGGTTTTACTCCGACGGTGCCGGTCACGGCTGCAGGTTGGCGAATTGATCCACCAGTATCGGTACCAATTGCAAGTGGGGCTTCAAAAGCTGCAAGAGATGCAGAGGAACCCCCGCCGGAGCCACCAGGAATTCGAGTGAGGTCCCAAGGGTTGTGAGTAGGTCCGTATGCAGAGTTTTCTGTTGAAGAACCCATCGCGAACTCATCCATATTGGTCTTACCTAAAATAACAACGCCGGCTGTTTTGAGTTTTGAGACAACTGTGGAGTCATATGGTGGGCGCCAGCCTTCAAGAATTTTAGATCCTGCAGTCGTGGGAATTCCTTTTTGAACCATGACATCTTTCAAGGCCAATGGAACTCCGGCCAGTGGGCCTACTTTTTCTCCACTGCTACGTGCTGCATCAACAGCACGAGCTTGCGCAAGTGCCCCTTCAGTATCGACATGTAAAAAAGCATGAACTTGCTGATCTACCGCGCTAATACGATTCAGATGCAGTTGCGTCAATTGTTCGGATGTAACTTCACCTTTAACCATCGCTGCTGACATCTCATGGGCTGAACGAGTAATCATGCTTCCTCCCCCAAAATCTGAGGAACGCGAAAACGATTGTCCTCTTGGGCCGGTGCGCCAGAGAGTGCTGCTTCTGGAGTAAGGCTGGCCGAAACAACATCAGGACGCGTCACATTATGAATTGGAATGGGATGTGATGTTGGCGCGATCTCTGGAGTTGCTACCTCTTGAACTCGTGCAACTGCAGCGAGAATGACATCCATCTCGGTTGCAAGGTGGTCGAGCTCGGCATCGGTCATGTCAATGCGCGCTAAGCGGGCAAGGTTTGCAACATCACTGCGAGAGAGCTGACTCATGACGGGAAGTCTATCTGCGAATTTGGCCGTTGCCGCTCACGATCCATGTGGTCGTAGTCATCGCCTCAAGTCCCATTGGCCCTCGGGCATGTAATTTCTGATTAGATATTCCGATTTCCGCCCCGAAGCCCATCTGCTCACCATCGGTAAATCGCGTAGATGCATTGACCATCACCGCTGCGCAATCTGAAAGTGCAATAAAGCGATCAGCGCTAGTAGCAGATTCAGAGACGATAGCTTCAGTGTGATTGGTACCAAATCGCGCAATATGAGTAATCGCATCATCCAAGGAGGCAACAATCCCTACATTCATCTCCAGGACGCCATATTCGGTGCACCAATTTTCATCAGTAGCAAGTGTTGCCTTGATCCCAAGACCCTGCGCAACCTTCTGCGTCGCGGTATCGCAATGTAATAGAACTCCAGCATCGGATAGGTTCTTGAGTACTACTGGTAGGAACTTGCCTGCCACCGATGCGTGCACCAAAAGAGTTTCTGCTGCATTGCACACACTTGGCCGGTGAGTCTTGGAATTCATCACAATAGGAAGTGCCTTATCTAGATCGGCAAACTCATCAACATAGACGTGACACACGCCAGCACCAGTCTCAATCGTTGGGACCGTCGACTCATCCACGACCATGCGAATTAAGGATGCGCTCCCGCGAGGAATTACTAAGTCCACTTTCCCACGTGCATGCAGAAGTGCTTTGACGTTTTCACGATCATCTGATGGCACCAACACAATCACGTCAGGTGAAATAGAAGTCTTAGCAAGCGCACCTCTCACTACATCAACCAAGATCGCATTGCTTGCAGCAGCGCTGGATGACCCGCGCAATAAGGCGGCATTACCCGAAGCAATCAAAATCACTGCAGCATCAATTGTCACATTGGGTCTGGCTTCATAGACCATTCCAACTACTCCAAATGGAACCGAAATCTGCTTGAGGTGTAATCCATTTGGCAACGTTGATTCTCGAAGGATTAAGCCAAGTGGATCGCCAAGATTTGCAACTTGTCGCACTCCATCTGCAATTGCCTCAATGCGCTCTGGTGTAAGAAGTAAACGATCAGATGGCTCTTTTGCCATATCTTGCGCATTTGCTTTTAGAATCTGCGCGCTCTGTGCCGTAATTTCTTCGGCAATCAGTAGCAGCGCACTCTTTCGTTCATCGTAAGTCGCACTTTTCAAAGTCCGCGCAGCTATACGGGCACGATCTGCCAGTTGCGCTATGAGTGTGCTGGCATCCATGCACACAAGCCTAGCGGGCACTAGCCTTATGCCGTGCGCAGATTATTTTAAGTTTTCCGAAATTTAGTCTTTACTGCGCAACCTAGTCTTACAGAAGAACTAAATCATCGCGATGTACTAACTCACGCTCATATTCTGGGCCGAGTTCTTTAGCCAATTCTTTGGTCGAGCGACCAAGCATTTGAGGAATTTCGCTGGAATCAAAAGCCACAAGTCCCCGCGCAATGACCTTCCCATCAACGGATGCAAGTTCTACTGCATCCCCTGCGCTGAACTCCCCCTCGACGCCAGTTACTCCGGCGGGGAGCAAAGAAACTCCACGTTCGATGATCGCACTGACTGCGCCAGCATCAAGTACTAAGCGCCCGTGAGGAGTAGATGCATGTGCCAACCAGAGCATTCGCGAATTCGTTTTTGATGGATGTGCGTAGAAAAAAGTTCCGAAATCACTTCCAGCTAGCGCTTGATTGGCTTGAGCCAATGAAGTAAGCAACATTGGAATCGCAGCACTTGTAGTAATACGGGCGGCCTCGACTTTTGTAATCATCCCTCCGCTGCCAACACCAGAGGAACCTGCTCCGCCAAAGGTTGATTCATCCAAACTCGAAATTTCAGTCACTTCGCTGATGCGTTGAGCACCAGCTTTTGAAGGAGGTGCGTCATAGAGAGCATCGATGTCTGAAATAAGTACGAGTAAGTCTGCACCAATGAGAAGTGAGACTAAAGCTGCGAGGCGATCGTTATCTCCAAAACGAATCTCTTGAGTGCCCACACTGTCGTTTTCGTTGATGATGGGGACGACACCGAGAGATAGCAACTTGTGGAGGGTGCGCTGCGCATTTTGGTAATGGGAACGGCGAATAACATCTTGGGTTGTGAGCAATACTTGTGATGCGGTGATATTTCCACGAGCAAAACTTTCGGTATAGCGATGCATCAAAATGCCTTGGCCAACAGAGGCTGCTGCTTGCTGTGTTGCAAGATCTTTCGGACGCGTTTTAAGTCCCAAAGGTGCAAGCCCTGCGGCAATTGCACCGGATGAGACAACAACTACTTCGGCACCACGTGCACGCGCTGCAATGACTAAATCAGCGAGGAGATCGACCGAGTGTGAATCTAATGAAGATCCCGCCGATCCAGTGAGTGAGGAAGAACCGACTTTAAAGACAATTCTTTTAGCAGATGCAATCTGGGCGCGTTTCATTGAACGCCGTCCTCTTCATCTGATTCAACAACTAGCTCTGGCGTATGTGGATCCGCCACTTGGTATTCCCATTGAGTAGCGATTTCAGTTTCGTTGAGTTGGTCTACCACTCGCTCGTGGCTCTTCCACGGAGAATCAAAGCGAGCATCTTCACCACGAGCCGATCCTAGTAACTCGGCTCCTGCATCAATGGTTGGCTCCCAATCAAAGACAACCGCATCTTCGCCGACACCCACACGTACCTCGCTGCCGGCAACTGCGCCTTGGCGAAAGAGTTCGCGCTCTACACCTAGTTGTGCCATGCGATCTGCCAAGTAACCAATTGCTTCTGCGTTGCGGAAATCTGTTTGTCGCACCCATCTGACAATTTTCGCACCGGAAACAGTGAAGGATTCATCATCATTGGCGACGACACTAAATCCAGAATCATCTACCGCGACAGGGCGCAACACGATGCGGGTGCGCTCCTCCACTTCAGCTTCGGCGCGAGTCTTTTGAATAATGCGCGCCATCGCATAGGTAAGTTCTGTTAAGCCTTCACGCGAAGCTGCAGAGACGGGATAAACCTCATAGCCACGATCGCGCAACTCTTGTGAGACCATTCCAGCCATGGCTGCACCATCTGGTAAATCTATTTTGTTCAAAGCAATAATTCGTGGACGATTTTCAAGGCCACCATATTGGGCGAGCTCTTCTTCAATGACATCTAAATCCTGTACTGGATTTCGATCAGTCTCTAAAGTTCCGCAATCCAGCACATGCACAAGTGCAACGCAACGTTCGACGTGGCGCAAAAATTCAAGTCCTAAACCTTTTCCTTGACTAGCACCTGGAATAAGTCCAGGAACATCTGCCACGGTAAAGCGAGTCTCTCCTGCTTGAACAACACCAAGGTTTGGAATTAATGTGGTGAATGGATAATCAGCAATCTTTGGACGAGCTGCTGATATCGCCGCAATCAATGAAGACTTTCCAGCGCTGGGAAATCCAACAAGTGCAATATCGGCAACGCTTTTGAGTTCGAGAACAAGTTTGCGTTCCTCCCCTGGCTCCCCAAGGAGTGCAAAGCCTGGGGCGCGGCGTTTGGATGAAGAAAGAGCGAGGTTTCCCAGCCCCCCATGTCCACCTTGCGCGGCAATAAAAACAGTTCCATTACCTACTAAATCTGCAAGTTGGTTGCCAGCGTTATCAAATACAACTGTTCCGTTTGGAACTGTGAGTATGAGGTCTTCACCTGATGGTCCATCTTTTCTATCCCCATAACCAGCACGACCGGATGTTGCGATGCGATGTGGCGAATGGTGGTAATCCAAAAGTGTTGTCACGTTTGGGTCGACAACTAATCGAATGTCGCCACCACGACCGCCATTGCCTCCATCTGGACCGCCCAATGGCTTGAATTTTTCTCGCTTAACAGAAACGCATCCGTCTCCGCCTTTTCCAGCAGTGGCAAAGAGAGTTACTTGATCAACGAATGACGCCATTGTCTTGTGCCTCTCTGCTGAACTTCTTCCTGGATAGTTAGAAGTTTATGGAATAAAAAAAGCGGGTCCGCATTCACGGCCCGCTCTTTTATGAGAACCGAAAATTAAGCGACCGGGACCACATTTACAACACGACGACCGCGAGCGCGACCAAATTCCACTGCTCCTGCCGCAAGGGCAAAGAGGGTGTCATCTTTGCCGCGACCAACATTGGCGCCTGGATGAAAATGAGTTCCGCGTTGGCGAACCAAAATTTCTCCGCTGTTGACTACTTGACCAGCAAATCTCTTAATGCCGAGGTACTGCGCATTTGAGTCGCGACCGTTTCGTGTCGAGGAGACACCTTTTTTACTTGCCATTTCTCAACTCCCCTTTATCTCAGCCGTGCGGTTAGAGTGTAATCGCGGTTATTTTGACGCGAGTGTTCTGTGAACGAAATCCTTGACGGCGGCGATAACCAGTCTTGTTCTTGTAGCGCAAGATGTGAATCTTCTTGCCTTTTGTCTCATCTAAAACTTCAGCAGTGACTTTGACGCCTGAAAGAACCTTTGGGTCGGTAGTGACCTTTGCGCCATCAACGACCAAGACTGCAGAAAAAGTTACGGTAGAACCAGCAGCGCTATCGAGGTGATCGACAGTGACAGTGTCTCCGACGGCGACCTTCTCTTGGCGGCCACCAGCCTTCACGATTGCGTACACGTAACGCTCCAGTTCTTTTGCGGGTTCATTGGCTGAGTGAGAAAAGCGCACTCGGCAGGCGCTTAGGGTACGCAAGGTTGCGCCCCTGGGTCAAACTGAGAGCGGTTATGACCCTGGAGTCACGACCCCTGTGCTCACGGCTCGACGACGCTTTCGTCCCTGGGGGGCAGCGACTTCGGCCACTTCAACCCGATGAGATTGCTCCTGTGATGATGGCTCATCTGCGGTGTGATCTTCGTGGGTTTCAATGGAACCAGTATCTAGTTCGACATCATCAGATGAATGAGAAATTTCTGAATCATCTGATGAATCTGAAGAATGAAGTGAATTTTCAAACGGCATGCTAGGACGAGCTTTCACTGGCTCTGTATGAATATGAATTCCGCGACCAGCACAACTTTCACACGTCGTAGAAAATGCTTCAATGAGTCCTTGGCCAACTCTCTTTCGAGTCATCTGCACCAAACCTAGAGAAGTTACCTCTGCAACTTGATGCTTGGTGCGATCTCGCCCAAGACATTCGACAAGTCGACGAAGTACTTGTTCGCGGTTTGATTCCAAAATCATGTCGATAAAGTCCACAACGACAATTCCACCAAGGTCGCGAAGGCGAAGTTGGCGAGCAATTTCCTCTGCAGCCTCCAGGTTGTTCTTGGTAACTGTCTCTTCAAGGTTGCCACCCTTGCCAATAAATTTTCCGGTGTTGACATCGATGACAACCATCGCTTCTGTACGGTCAATAACAAGGGACCCACCTGATGGCAGATAAACCTTACGGTCGAACGCTTTAGCAAGCTGTTCATCCACTCGATAATCTGCGAAGAGATCGCCCAAGCCAGTCCACTTCTCAATTTTGGAAGTGAGTTCTGGAGCGATAAAACTTAAGTACCCATGAATCTCATCCCACGCATCGTTACCTTGAATGGTGAGCTTTCGGAAGTCTTCATTGAAGATGTCACGAATAACGCGCACGGCCAAGTCTGGCTCTGCATACAAAAGCGCGGGTGCGTGGAAGTTTGGGTTTTCTGACTTTTGAACAATGTCATCCCATTGCGCCTTAAGACGTGCGACATCGCCTTCGATTTCTACATCGCTGGCGCCCTCTGCTGCGGTACGAACAATGACGCCGGCTTCTTCAGGAACGATTGGCTTGAGAACGGTCTTCAAACGTGCACGTTCTGGCTCTGGAAGTCGACGGCTAATGCCGCTCATTCCTCCGCCAGGAACATAAACTAAATAACGACCGGGCAAAGAAATCTGACTTGTTAGTCGTGCACCTTTTTGTCCGATGGGATCTTTTGTTACTTGAACTAGAACTGGCTGGCCAGTCTTTAAAACCATCTCAATTTTGCGAGGTTGCGATTCTGAAATTCCTGCTGCATCCCAATTGACCTCAGCGGCATAGAGAACAGCATTTCGGCCCTTGCCAATATCGACGAAGGCCGCTTCCATGCTAGGAAGTACATTTTGCACGCGGCCTAGGTAGACGTTTCCAACGTATGAAATATTGCTGTGGCGGTTGACGTAATGCTCCACCATGACTTTGTCTTCAATAACAGCAATTTGTGTGCGATCTCCGATTTGGCGAACCAACATTTCGCGATCTACATTTTCGCGACGCGCTAAGAATTCACCTTCTGTGATGATCGTCCCGCGCTTGCGATAAGGCTCGCGATAGTCATTACGGGGTTCACGGCCACGGCGAACTGATGGACGCGCTTCTTTACGTGGACGCTCGCGTGTTGCACTCTTCTCACGAGTTTCGCGAACTTTAACAACTGTAATGACACCATCTTCTTCAATGGTCTCCCCCGGAGTTACCCCATCGGCAGCTGATCGGCGGCGACGAACTCGATGTGTGGGTTTACTTGAATCATCTGATGTGACTTCATCGCTGGCAGTTGTGGTCGCATCATCACTGCCTGGGCGACGACGACCGCGACCTCCGCGACGGCGGCGACGACCGCGACTTGCGGCATCTGCGCTTGCATCATCTGCGGATGGACCCGTGCTGCTCTCGACAACTGCTGGGCTATTGGTCTGGGCCTTGGCACGAGTTGCTTTAGCAGGCTTGAGTTCGGTTGATGGGGCTTGAAACATAGGTACTGGAATAGCTGCAGCACTTTTCTTCTTAGCTGCGCTCTTTTTTGCCGGCGTATCGGCAGTTGTATCTGCATCACCAACGGGGGCTTTCGTTACTTTTTTCACCGCACGCTTGCGCGGTGACTTTGGCTCAATAGCCATGGCACCAAATCCTCTATGCGTTTCGTAAAAAACGCGCTCTGGCTCGTAAACGAGCAAATCCTAAACAAGTAAAAACTTGTGGTGTCCGCGCTAGGCGTTTACCGCGAATGGTTCGCGAGCCGCGCTGGACGTTGGTCTAAGTATGCCAGAAGGGGCCCGTAAAACCCAAAAAGCGCGAATTAGCCCCTCTGGCGAGCGTGAACATTCTGCAAGAGTCCGATGCCAATTAAATTAGCAAACATACTCGAGCCGCCATATGACATGAATGGAAGAGGAACGCCCGTCATAGGCATCAGCCCCATCGCCATACCAATATTTTCAAATGCTTGAAATGCAAACCACGCAATTACTCCAGTGGCAACGAGTCTTCCGAAAATATCTTGCGATCGCCTTGCTATTCGGAAACCTCGCATGAAAATTGTGAAAAAGAGAGCCAAAATCAATCCACTGCCGAGAAAACCAAGCTCTTCTCCGGCAACAGTAAAAATGAAATCAGTTTGTTGTTCTGGTACGAATCGACCATTTGTTTGCGGACCCTTGAATAGGCCCTTACCAACGATCCCACCGGAGCCAATTGTGATTCGGGACTGACGTAATTGATATCCGCTACTTTGGGGATCTACCGTGGGATCGACAAATGATTGAAGGCGCTTGAGTTGGTAATCACTCACCACCCCCACTTTCACTGCCGTAAATCCGCCCACTACAGCCACAATCAGTAACCCTGCAACCCATCGTGACGATGCACCAGAAACTGCAATGATCGTTACGACAGATGCGCTAATAATCAATACCGTTCCCATATCTGGTTGCAACAAGATCAGAGCAATGGGAATTGCAGCAATTAATAAACCTTGAAGTACATCTCGGTGCGTCGGCTGATTTGAATCATGGGTGCGCTCGGACAAGATCATGGATAGGCCGATAATGATCGAGATCTTCGCTAGCTCTGCGGGTTGAACTTGAAAGCCGCCAGGTAAAGAAATCCAGGCTTTAGCGCCGTTAATTTCAGTACTAATGCCCGGCAACAAGACTGCAATCAATCCCAGCACGCCTAGTCCCCACACGATCGGCGTGTATGCCCGCAGCAGTCGGTAGTCAATGATTGTGGTTCCAAAAGCCAAAATGGCCCCAATGAGAATATTAAAAATATGCCGTTTGACGTAATACTGAGGATCTAGTCCTACTGAGGCATACCAAGAACGAGTCCCGGCATAGACCAACAGGGTTCCGATAATGAGCAAGAGCCCCACCGCAATCGTTAAAAATGGATCGAAACCTTCCATGATGGAGCGTCGACCTATCCGTCCGCGTCGTCGAAATGTAGAACTGCTCAATGGGTTCTCATTTCTCACTCAACTTAGTCGTTGCAGAAATATTCGGAAGTTTCGTTGGCGGTCCATCTGGGAAAAGTCCTTTTGCTGGATCGACTTGAGATCCTATTACGCCAAAGAGAGTTTCATAGATCTTGCGAACTCCAACAGCACTTGTCGATGCACCGAACCCACCTTGACTCACCATCACAACTACGGCGTACTTTGGTTTATCACTGGGGGCAAAAGAGGCAAACCAAGAAGTGTTGTCTTTCTTACTTCCATTGCCATTTAAACCAAAAACTTCGGCAGTTCCAGTTTTGCCACTCACGGCAATCGGAAACCCTGAGAAAGTGCCCGCGGCTGTGCCGCTAATTACGACTTCTCTGAGAGCCCCGCGCAAGAATGAAAGTGTTGCAGAAGTAGCCGGTAACTTGCCAAGTACAGAGGGTGTTACTTCCTTAATCACGGTGCCGTCAGTTTTAACAATTGCCTTTGCAACCGTGGGGCTCCACAAAGTGCCGCCATTAGCGATCGCCGCATACATTTGCGTCAATTTCAGCGGCGTTAAAACAGTATCTCCCTGGCCAATCGAAAAGTTAACAGCATCACCGCCGCGGATGAAATTACCATCAGTACAATTCTCTTTTGCCAAGGCAACCAAGAATGCTGTTTGCTGTTTCTTCGGAGCTCTGCTCTGGTAATTACAGAAATAGTCTTTGTTTTGGAGGTACCACCCTGATCTCCATTGCCTATCTGGAACGCGGCCTACCGATTCAGAGGGCAAATCGATTCCAGTTTTTTTGGCAATTTGAAAACCTCGAGCCGCCGCGAAAAAGTAATCATGTGCGTTGGATTTAGGCCTCAACCCGCCATCCCTAATCCATTCGTCATATGCGATTTGATACCAGATCGTGTCACAAGAGATAGCAATCGCCTTCTTCATTGTGATGGTTCCTTGAGCTTTGCTTTCGAAGTTTTGGAAATCACGATTTCCGACTGTTACCTGAGCAGGGCAGGTATAAGTTGCCTGCAAGTTATAACCAGCATTGGCTGCCGCAACAAGTGAGACAGATTTGAAAGTTGACGCTGGTGCGTACTGTCCTTGGAGTGGGCGATCTAAAGCCGGAACCCCAGTTGATTCGGCAAAGAGGTCTTTTGCCTGTTTAACAGTTAAACCTCTCTCCCAAATGTTTGGGTCATACGTGGGATATGAAGCCAACGCCAGAATACGTCCAGTCTTTACATCCATTACAACCGCTGCCCCACCATCGGCGCGATACCCGCTGCTACGCGCGCGAAAAACTGCATTCGCTAGTGCGCTTTCGGTTGCATTCTGAAGTCGCGCGTCCAAACTTGTCACCAGGTGATTGCCCGGAATCGATTGTGTGTTTTGCGATTCTTTTGTCACCGCTTCCTTGCGATCGACAATTACCGTTCGAATTCCAGGCGTCCCTCGAAGGTAAGAATCGTATTGAAATTCAAGTCCAGCCTTACCAATTGATTCACTGCGATAATAATGTTTGCCGTTTGCACCCGAAAGGTCAGCGTCGGTTAAAGGACCGACATATCCCAACACATGAGCAGCGTTCACTCCGCCTAAGCCCGGATAATTGCGGACCGCAAGGGGCATCGCATCAATGCCTGGGAAAAGATCTGAGCGCTCAACAATTTGCAACGCCTTATTTGGGTCTGCGTCTTTGGTAATTGGAATTGGCTGGTATCTAGTACCGGTCCAGCAACCTAGTTGATTACCCTTTTGTAGTTCTCCGCAAAGTCGAGTTTGCCGATAAACATCTGTGTAAGAAAGTCCTAGAAGTTTGGCAGTTCGCATGAGTACCGCAGCACCTTGGTCTGTTTGCTTATCAACGATGCTTCGATCGACTGTCACCGCAAGACCTACACGATTGAGTGCAAGGGGCACTCCAGAGGAATCGACGATCAGTCCTCGAGTGGCTGGATTAACAATATCTCGGCTTTGAATGCTCAGTGCCGCATCCCGATATTTGCCTCCGGCACCAACTTGTAAATAAAACAGGCGACCAAACAGCGCGATCATCAAAGAAATAATCAATATTTGCGTAACGAGAAAACTCAGTCGTGCTCGTTGGTTCATAGCGTTTCTCGAGTATCCAAAATTGCTCGATGAAGTCTAGAAACGATTGGCAAGACCAGAGGTGCGATTGCAAGGGTCCACAATCCGTTCCCGATGATATTTTTAAGAACTTGAAAAGTGGTACCGAGATTTAGCCCCAGGAGTGCGCCAAGTACTAAATAAGCTAAGAGGCTAACAACTACGGCACTTGCAACTAAAACGATTAGGCTCAGTGGATTACCGCGAAGGCTGTCATCGCCATATCTTAAGAAGGCAATTCCAAAACCGACAACGATCAGAATGAGTGTCCACTGCCCAATCGGACCGTCAGAGGTTGGAGATAGATCCATCAGGAAGCCAGCCATGAAACCTGAAATAGCGCCAACTTCTGGAGTACTAAATGCTGCCCAGCACAATGCAACGATGAGAAAGAATGAAAACCCACCTAAGGGCAATTTGATCTGATCAAAAACTGCCTCTTGTAATAAAAAGGCCGATGCGAAAACAATTCCACTCAGAGAGATCCTGCGGGCATACATCTCAAACTACTTCTTTGCTGTAGCGCTAGGAGATGGGCTAGGCGAAGGCGTTGCGTAGATCGTTACCGTTGGGATTGGCCTTGGTACTGGTGGCTTTGGCACCAAGGAATCACGCGGATCTGCAGCGGGTGCCTTAACAACAACTGCAACTACTCCTAGTGCACTCAAGTGTGCGAAATATTTGACTTCAGCTATTTGCGAAACAGCGCCTGCGGAATCGGCAACAAAAAGAATCTCCCCAACTGGAACACCTGGGACAAATGGTTTGTCGCCTTGGCTTCCACGGGCCAATAAAACATCGCCGCGCTTGACCGAGCTTTGCGTATCGAGTAATTGCAGGACGCCGGTATTGGTTCCCTGCCCAGAAAGAATGCCAATCTCTTGAGATCCAGCAACTCGGACACCAATTTTAAATGCTGGATCGGAGGCCAGCATGACTAATGAAGTTGTTGGGTAGACCGCTTTCACAACGCCGACTAAACCTTGACCACAGATCACTGTCATATCGCGCGTCAAGTGTGCATTAGCGCCAGCGTCAATAATTATGGTTTGCGTAAAAGAGGCACTAGATCCCTGGGAGATCACTTTGGCGTTTACTACTTCATAGCCTGCGGTACCCGCAAGATCCAAAGTAGATTTTAATTGACTCAATTGAATTGCAAGAGATTTTTGTTGTAACAACTTGTCACGAAGTACTGCATTGTCATCTTCTAGGGACTTCATCTTCGTGCGGGTGCGACCAAGGTGGGCGACATCGGAGAAGAAATTTCCCACTGGAGAAAAGACAGTGCTGGCGGCTTTTTGAAAAGGTGCAAGAGCGCTCTGAGTTCCATGGCGAATGCCCGACATCACGGCAACTCCCCGAAGATCAAGGGTAATGAGAAATAGCGAAGTGACGATCAGAATAACCAGCAAGAGGCGACTTCGGTTATCGCCGCCGTATCGCATCTAGAAAAACCTATCGACGAGGTTCGGAGATCAAGACCTTCTCTAAAGCCTCAAACTCTTCGATGCATTTTCCAGAACCTTCAACCACTGCATCTAGCGGACGATCTGCAATGTGAATTGGCATTCCAGTTTCGCGACGAAGACGCTCATCAAGACCCTTCAAAAGTGCGCCACCACCCGTGAGCACAATGCCACGATCCATCAGGTCACTTGCAAGCTCAGGTGGAGTCTTATCAAGAGTGCTCTTTACAGCGTTGATAATGGCGTTAACAGGCTCTTCGATCGCTTTGCGAATTTCTGCAGCTGAGACAACAATCGTTTTTGGAAGACCAGTTGCAAGATCGCGACCACGAATTTCAGCATCTGGCTCACCTTGAATCGGGTAAGCCGAACCAATGGCCATCTTGATTTCTTCGGCTGTGCGCTCCCCCAATAGAAGGGAAAACTCGCGCTTTACCCAGTTAATAATGGCTTGATCGAGCTCATCTCCGCCTACGCGGATTGAAAGAGCGGTAACGATTCCACCCAAAGAGATAACAGCAACTTCCGTTGTTCCCCCACCAATATCAACAACCATATTTCCAGTTGGTTCGTGAATTGGTAGTCCTGCACCAATTGCTGCTGCCATAGGTTCTTCAATGATGTAAACCTTACGTGCGCCTGCTGCGTACCCAGCATCTTTAACTGCGCGCTGTTCTACACCTGTGATACCAGATGGAACACACACGACGATACGTGGCTTAGCAAGGTAGCGACGGCGATGAACCTTTTGAATGAAGTAACGCAACATGCGCTCGGTTGTATCAAAGTCGGCGATCACTCCATCTTTTAATGGGCGAATGGCAACAATATTTCCGGGAGTACGACCAATCATCTTTTTGGCCTCAAGACCTACGGCAAGGATTCCACCAGTGTCTTGGTTTACTGCAACAACACTTGGCTCATTGAGAACAATGCCGCGACCGCGAACATAAACCAAGGTGTTAGCTGTACCAAGGTCAACTGCCATATCTCGGCCAATAAAGGACATTCTGTTACTCATTTATTTCCCTCCGAAAAAGATTTCAATTTCACGTGCCGCAGATTCAGGTGAATCCGATCCGTGAACAATATTTTGAACCACTTTGGTGCCTTGATCGCGAGCAAGATCGCCGCGAATTGTTCCTGGGGCGGCAACCGTTGGATCGGTCGCACCAGCCAGCGATCTAAATCCTTCAATCACGCGATTGCCTTCGGCAATAAGCGCAACGATTGGACCAGATAGCATGAACTCAACAAGCGGCTCATAGAACGGCTTACCCTTGTGCTCTTCATAATGACGTTCAAGAATTGCACGATCTGCACTTAACATTCGAAGCGCAACAACCGAATAACCTTTAGCTTCAATACGGGAAATAACTTCGCCAATCAAAGCACGGCGCACGCCGTCAGGCTTGATTAATACGAGGGTTCTCTCATTGGACACTCCCAGAGTGTATTAGGTCTTTTCGACCTTCGGCGCGCCCTCTTTTAACAGGGCTGCCCGCGCAGCCTCACCCTTTCGTCCCACCACAATCGCGGCAATCCATAGCCCAGTAAAGAGGACCCCGAGAAATATCAAGGGGGTGACGAAGAGTCCGTACCCGAGCATCGCTCCTTGCAAGATTGACCCCAAAATCCATCCATATCTTTTTTTCAGCAATCCCGCAGTTAACATAAAGCAAATTGCAAGTACTCCACCCACAGTAATTGTTGAACTACTTTCGTTCTTGGTTGCCAACAAAAGTGCGAACCCCATCACCAAAGATTCCATTGCAAGAACTGCCGCTCCCAGAATTCTCATTGCGTCGCCAACCTTGATAACACGGTACGAGCTTCGCCCACCGTCACAACAGATCCGGTGACAACTATTCCAATCGATTCATCGGCAACAGCACTTCGCGCATCTGTTATTGCTCGCTTAACGGCAGCCTCTAACGTCGCCATGGACATCACTCGGTCCGCCCCAAAGATTCTTCCAGCAATCTTTTCCAGATCGCCTATCGGCATAGCTCGAAGCGAGGAACTTTGAGTCACAATCAATCTATTAATGACGGGTTCTAGGTGTTGCAAGATTCCTTCAACATCTTTGTCCTCAAATGCGCCAAAAACCCCGATGATTTCATCGAAAGTAAATTCACTCTCGAGCGTCTCTGCTAATGCTTTAGCCCCGTGAGGGTTATGAGCGGCATCTAAAATTACCGTTGGCTCACGAAAATTGATCTCACAGCGGCCTGGGGATGTCACCGCTGCAAACCCCTGTCGTACAGATTCTGGATCGAGCTGTTGGCCGCCAAAGAACGACTCAACGGCTGCAAGAGCGGTTGCCGCATTGGCTCCCTGGTGTTTGCCATGTAGGGGAAGATAAATTTCGTCGTACTTTCCGCCGATTCCATTGATGGAAATCAATTGGCCACCTATCGCAACCGCGCGCGAATCAAGCGAGAACTCAATACCTTCTCGAGCTACTTCTACCCCTGCAGTTGCAGCACATCGGAGCAATTCTTTTGCGGCCTCTGGCTCTTGTCTTGCCAACACAACTAAGGAATCCGGCTTAATGATGCCGCCCTTCGTTCTTGCAATATCTGTCAACGTGTTGCCCAGGTATGACATGTGGTCGAAGCCAATCGGGGTGATTACTGACACGGCAGCGTTAATGACGTTTGTTGCATCCCATTCCCCGCCCATGCCGCACTCAAAAATGCCAATATCTACAGGGAATTCAGCAAATGCAACAAATGAAATCGCAGTCATAGCCTCAAAAAATGAAATAGGGGCTTCAAATTTTTGATCCATCAGTTCCAAATAAGGAGCAACATCGTTATAAGCAAAAATAAAGTCCTTTGCATCAATTGGCTCTCCGTTGATTGAAACGCGCTCCAAGAAACTCTCTAAGTGAGGGCTTGTGAAGCGTCCAGTACGCAACCCCATATGCGCCAGCAATGAATCAATCATCCGAGCCGTCGTTGTTTTTCCGTTAGTCCCAGCCACATGGATCGTGGGGTAAGACAATTGAGGTGAACCAAGAATGTCGGCCAACGCTGCAATTCGCTCGAGAGTTGGAGCGATGCGAGTTTCGGGCCAACGCGCCTGCAAAGCCGCATCTATAGCGCTCAGGCGCGCTAGATCATCCGCAGTTGTCATTGCGAAGGCAGGGCTTTTAATTGTGCGCTGATGCGTTCTATGTCGGCATCAGTCTTAGCCAAACGTTCCTTGATTTCAACAACAACGCTCTCTGGCGCCTTTGCCATAAAGCCAGCATTGCCTAATTTAACTTCGGCAGTTTGCCGATCTTTTTGAGCAACTGCCAAGTCCTTCGTGAGACGAGACCTTTCTGCGACAACATCCACACTCCCGCTGAGATCTAGTTCGACTTTGACGGAACCAATTTCAACATTTGCACTTGGCGCAAACCCAGCCTCAGGAGTTTCGATACGTAAAATAAATCGCATGGCGCTTTCAAACGGCGCCATATCTTTTGGAGCCACGAAGCGTCCTGGGATTTTTGCACTTGGCTTAATGCCTTGATCACTTCTAAACCTGCGTACCTCTGTGACGATCTCTTGTACTTGGGCGATAAGTTTTTCTCCTTGCACATCTCGGTGCAACGCGTTGGGCTGGGGCCACTGCGCAATAACTAGGGATTCACCACCTGTAAGGGTTGTCCAAAGTTCTTCGGTAATAAAGGGCATAAGCGGGTGCAAGATGCGAAGCAATTGATCAAGCACGTGCCCTAGTACGCGCTTTGTATCTGCAGCTTCACCGGAAGCAAAGGCTTCTTTAGATAGCTCGAGATACCAATCGCAGAGGTCATCCCAAGCAAAGTGATAAATAAGTTCACTTGCTCGAGCAAATTCGAAACTTTCCAGAAGCTGGTCTACTTGCGTCACAGTTTCGTTGAGGCGACTCAGAATCCAGCGATCAATTGCATTGAGGCTTTCAAATGATGGTAGGGCGCCTTCGGTCGTTGCTCCATTGATCATTGCAAATCGAGTGGCATTCCAGAGTTTGGTTGCAAAGTTACGTGACCCGCCTACCCATTCCTCAGCTAAGGCTTGGTCTGTCCCTGGGTTTGCACCACGTGCCAATGTAAAGCGCACCGCATCTGCACCGTACTTATCCATGAATTCGAGAGGGTCAATGGTGTTGCCGCGACTCTTACTCATTTTCTTTCCAAATTTATCCCGCACCAAACCATGGAGTGCGATGACATGGAATGGAGGAATGCCATCCATAGCAAAGAGCCCAAAGATCATCATGCGTGCTACCCAGAAAAATAGAATGTCATAGCCCGTTACAAGCACAGAGGTTGGATAGAACTTTTTCAAATCTGCTGTTTTATCAGGCCAGCCCAAAGTCGAGAATGGCCACAGCGCCGATGAGAACCATGTATCCAAAACATCAGGGTCTTGGGTGTACCCAGCAGGTGCTTTCTCATCCGGTCCTAGAACAAGAATTTCGTCGTTGGGTCCATACCAAACTGGAATTCGGTGCCCCCACCACAATTGACGAGAGATACACCAATCGTGCATGTTATCTACCCAATCAAAATAACGCGGCGCAAGTGATGTCGGCTCAATCTTTACTCGCCCATCACGAACTGCATCTCCCGCAGCTTTTGCTAATGGCGCAACCTTTACAAACCATTGCAGCGAAAGTCTTGGTTCAACAATTGTTTCGCAGCGCGAGCAGTGACCAACCGAATGTGAATACGGGCGCTTTTCAGCAACGACGCGCCCCATAGAGCGCAACTTCTCTACAACTGCCTTACGTGCAACAAATCGATCCATGCCATCAAACTCAGTACCAGAGCCATCCATGACGGCGTCTTCATTCATGATTTTGACTATCGCTACGTTGTGACGACGTGCCATCTCAAAGTCATTTGGGTCGTGCGCAGCAGTTACTTTAACGGCTCCGGTCCCAAAATCAGGATCCACTAATTCATCGGCAATGATCGGAATCATCCGATTAACAAGTGGAAGGAGGACTTCTTTGCCAATCATTTCTTTATAGCGCGGATCATTCGGATTGACTGCAACCGCGCCATCGCCCAACATGGTTTCAGGGCGAGTTGTTGCGATAGAAATCTGGTTATCCCCCTCGCCGTAGCGGATCGTGACAAACTCTCCGTCAATATCTCGGTGCTCTACTTCAATATCAGACAAAGCGGTATGACAGCGAGGACACCAATTGATAATTCTTTCGGCACGGTAAATAAGTTCGGCGTCATAGAGCTTTTTAAAGATTGTTAGTACGGCGCGAGAAAGTCCAGCATCCATCGTGAATGCTTCACGAGACCAATCCACACTTTCGCCAAGTCGGCGCATCTGACCAAGGATTGCCCCGCCCGATTCCTCTTTCCATTCCCACACTTTCTTAACGAATTCTTCTCGCCCTAAGTCGTGGCGAGATAAACCTTGGCTAGCCAATTGTTTTTCAACAACGTTTTGGGTGGCAATTCCTGCGTGATCCATTCCTGGCAACCAGAGGGCGGCAAACCCCTTCATGCGCTTCATGCGAATCAGGGCATCTTGCAATGTGTGGTCCAGTGCATGCCCGATGTGCAAACTACCTGTGACATTCGGTGGCGGTAAAACTATTGTGAACGGTGGCTTCTCAGATGTTGCATCCGGTGTGAAATATCCCGCATTGATCCACTTGTCGTAAAGAGGAGCCTCGATGTCGGCAGGATTAAATGCCGCTGGCAATTCTCGTGGACTCATGGGGTGAGTCTAGATTATGCGCTCTTCTCTTCTGAACGTTTTGGGGCGCTGACAACCCGCTTTGGAATGTCGCCAGTGCGATTAACGTATGTGGGAGATACTCCGTCTTGAATACATTCTTTAGTGACGATGACCTTGGCGATATCTGTGCGGCTTGGCACGTCATACATCACCGTCAAAAGCACCGATTCCATAATCGAGCGGAGCCCACGTGCGCCAGTACCGCGCTTGAGGGCCAATTCTGAAATCGCTTCAAGGGAATCAGGGCTGAATTCAAGTTCAACATCATCAAGATCAAAAAGCCGCTCATATTGTTTCACGAGCGCATTCTTAGGTTCGGTGAGAATCTGCATCAGCGCTTCTTTATCTAGCTTTTCAACGCTAGTCACAATTGGCAAACGACCAATGAATTCAGGAATCATTCCGAACTTCAACAAATCTTCGGGCATCACGTCAGCAAAAATATCTGCCTTGTCGCGATCTTCGCCGGTGCGAAGAGTTGCATTAAATCCAACCCCCGCAGCGCCACTGCGGCCTTCAACAATTTTCTCTAGGCCAGCAAATGCTCCGCCAACGATGAACAGAACATTTGTTGTATCGATTTGAATAAATTCTTGATGTGGGTGCTTACGCCCGCCTTGTGGTGGTACCGATGCGACTGTGCCTTCAAGAATCTTGAGAAGAGCCTGCTGGACACCTTCACCTGAAACATCGCGAGTGATTGATGGATTTTCAGATTTACGTGCAACCTTATCGATCTCATCAATGTAAATAATTCCAGTTTCCGCTTTCTTCACATCGAAGTCCGCAGCTTGCAAAAGCTTGAGCAAAATGTTTTCAACATCTTCGCCAACGTAGCCGGCTTCAGTGAGCGCCGTGGCATCAGCAATTGCGAAAGGCACATTGAGCATGCGTGCCAAAGTTTGTGCCAATAAAGTCTTACCGCAACCTGTAGGGCCAAGGAGCAAGATGTTGCTCTTTGCCAACTCCACAACGTCTTCGCGCTTTGTGTCGCCGCTTTGCACTCGCTTGTAATGGTTATAGACCGCAACAGAGAGGGATTTCTTAGCGCGATCTTGCCCAATTACGTATTGATCTAGGAAATCGAAAATTTCATGTGGCTTTGGCAACTCTTGCAGGCCAAGCGGATTAGTTTCGGAAAGTTCTTCAACGATAATTTCATTACATAAATCGATGCACTCGTCACAGATGTAAACACCAGGACCTGCAATTAATTTCTTAACTTGCTTTTGCGTCTTTCCGCAAAATGAACATTTGAGCAGATCGCTTGTTTCACCAATGCGGGTCATGACGCTCCTTTATGTCTTGCGCCAAAGGGGAATGAGGGCGCCTAAGACAACGTCTAAGGGTAGGTCGAAGTCACTCCTTTAGGTGCGCGAATTAAGCGTTGGACTGT
This sequence comes from Actinomycetota bacterium, assembly GCA_009698615.1. Classification (GTDB taxonomy): domain Bacteria; phylum Actinomycetota; class Actinomycetes; order Nanopelagicales; family Nanopelagicaceae; genus QYPT01. The sequence goes on from WLPU01000002.1 coordinate 139,856, forward strand.
TCGCCCTGAGATGAATTCTCCTTTGACGGCGATCGAAGATTCTTCACTCCCGGAACGAAGAGGACGAGCACGCATAGGACGAGATGGAATATCGAAGCGCTAATCAAAAATGGCTTCTCCCCCATGATGTGGGTGACTGGACCCACCAATACAAAACCTAACGGCATCAACGCAGTAGATCCCATGTAATCGACACTGAAAACTCGCCCTTGTAACTCAGGGGGGACTTCACGTTGTATCGCTGAATTCCAATATGCCTCCCATGGACCAATTGAAATACCAGCTATGAGATAACCGACAAGGATAAAAACGCGTGAAGATGGAAAGGCTAAAACGATTGGAACCACTGCAAAGAAACTCCACATGATTATGGAAACAAGACCGGGATGCTTGGCCCTGTATTTCATGGCCCACAGCGCTGAAAGTGTTGCGCCAATGCTCAGTGCAACTTCTGCAAGTGCAAAAACTGTGTTTGTGTGAAACTCGCGGCGGGTAATAATTGGCAACAACACCGTTTGGCTTGCAAGCACTACCATCAATTGCAATGTCGACATCAGAATTATTGCGGCAACCCATGGAGTTTGCCAAACGGTGACAAGGCCTTCACGCAATTCAGAAATAAACGAAGGTTGTGCATCGCTAGGCGTCCTAGGTTTTTCGTGAATATTGATTAACAAAGCGGTACCAATAAAGAAGAAAGCTGCCGTAATGCCAAAAGTCAATCGTCCACCAATAAGCGCAACTGAAAATCCACCGATACCGGGACCAATGATTGTTGCAATTCGTACACCTATCCCGCGCATAACATTTCCAGCTGGCAGCAATTCAGTAGGCAAAAGACTGGGCAATATCGCTCCCGATGCTGGAAAGGCAAACGCCTCGCCCGCTCCCATTGCAAAGACCAACACTGCAAGAATCCAAGGAGCAACCTTTGGTGTTGCAATGAAAATAAGTGCCACCATGAGGACGCCACGATAAACATCAGCACCGATCATGACGTACTTTCGCGGCAAGCGATCAGCCCATACGCCTCCGACAAGCCCTAGTAATACTGCAGACAAAACACGTGATCCCAAGATCAAACCCAATGTTGTTGCTGTTCCTCCAGCATCAAGGACTGTGACCGCAAGTGCGATGGGAAAGGCAGATGCACCAAGGCTGACAAGCAAACTTGAAATCCAGAGTTGGCGAAAGCCCTTATAGGAGAGCAATGAGCCGTCAGTTACAAACTTTTTCATTGCAACCCAACTCTAAGAAGGAAGTCCTTAGTTAACTGGCTTGGCCTTACGGCTGGCAAGAACTTGGTCGATGAGTCCATATTCAACAGCTTCTGCAGCAGTCAAAATCTTGTCTCGTTCGATATCTTGCGCAATTTGTTCAGGTGCTCGTGTGGAATGGCGAGCAATCAACTCTTCAAGGAGAGTACGCATACGCATCACTTCTCTTGCCTGAATTTCGATGTCTGATGCCTGTCCACCACCTTCACTCGATGGTTGGTGGATCAAAATGCGTGAATGCTCTAGGGCATAGCGCTTGCCCTTTGCGCCGCCGGCAAGGAGTACCGCAGCAGCAGAGGCAGCCTGGCCAAGACAAATTGTCATGACATCAGGGCGAACAAATTGCATCGTGTCATAAATTGCCGTCAAGGCGGTAAATGACCCACCAGGTGAATTGATATAAATCATGATGTCGCGATCGGAATCCATAGATTCGAGCGTCAAGAGTTGAGCCATTACGTCATTTGCAATGGTGTCATCAATGGCTTGTCCAAGGAAAATAATGCGCTCTTCAAATAACTTTGTATAAGGATCAAGGCGCTTATACCCATAGCTGGTGCGCTCTTCGATTGTTGGAAGAACGTAGCGGTTAGTAATTTCATTCACTCGATCGAATTCCATTCTCATGCTGTGCCTCCACGACCTGAAACTTGACCGGCTGATTGAACAACGTGATCCACGAATCCATATTCTTTTGCTTCTTGTGCGGTAAACCAACGATCACGATCAGAATCTGCGGTAATCGTTTCGAGCTTTTGTCCGGTATGAAACGCTATGAGTTCTGCCATCTTCTTTTTTGTAAAGCCGATCTGCTCTGCTTGAATCTTGATATCAGTTGCAGTTCCACCGATGCCACTTGATGGTTGGTGCATCATGATGCGGGCATGTGGTGTCGCATATCGCTTACCTGAAGCGCCAGCACACAGGAGGAATTGACCCATGGAAGCGGCAAGTCCCATTCCGACAGTTGCAACATCATTGTTGACGTATTGCATGGTGTCGTAAATGGCCATACCTGCAGTTACTGATCCACCGGGTGAATTGATGTAAAGAAAAATATCCTTCTCTGGATCCTCAGCTGCAAGCAGAAGAATCTGAGCACAGATGGCATTTGCCATTGAGTCCTCAACTACTGAACCAAGAAAGATGATGCGCTCTTTTAGCAAACGGTTATAGACCTGATCATCGAGTCCACCGGAACCGGCTTGTGCGGCGCGAGCAATTACTTCTGCCGCTGCGGGGCTAATTGAATTCACGAACATCCTCCTCGTTTAAACTTCCTGTATTGACCCTAACAACCTGAGTTGAAAAATGCTTCCCTAATTCCGGCTCTGAATTAGAATTAAGCGCGCAATCCGACCCAAATGTGCCCGTGTTCGCTCTGAGCGCAGAGGTTATTCGGCTACCGCTGCAGCTTTTGGCTTGAGCGCTTCAAGATCTACTGCGTTGCCTGATGCATCTTTTACCTTCACTCGACCCAATACTTCGGCAAGTGCCTTGGCACGTGCAACCTCTGCAACAAGTTGGCTGATTTGGCCAGCGCTGGATAGTTGTTGTGCGAATTCCTCGGGTGCCATTCCATAACGCGAAGCGCTACGAATTAAGTACTCAGTTAATTCAACTTCAGTTACTTCAACCGCTTCGGCCTTCACAACAGCATCGAGTAGGAAATCTGACTTGAGCGACGAACGAACTTGAGCCTCTACTTCTGCCCTATGGGTTGCATCTTCCATGCGCCCTTCACCTTGTAGGTGTTCATCAACTTCAGAAGTAATGAACTCCTCTGGTACTGGGATTTCAATGTCAGCAAGTAGTTTCTCAACGAGCAAATCACGTGCCTGTGCGCCTTGTTCCATCTTCTTCAACCGAGTCAATCGCTCAATCACATCTGCACGAAGTTCTTCTAAAGTATCAAACTCACTGCCGAGCTTGGCGAAAGCATCATCTAGTGGTGGCAACTCGCGCTCTTTGACTGCAGAAACTGTTACCTCTACTGCGCCAGTCTTGCCATCTTCCATTCCAACAAGTTGTGTTTCAAAAATCTTTACATCTCCCGCACTCATGCCAACCAGCGCTGCATCAAGGCCATCGATCATTCGGTTGGATCCAACCTCGTACGAGATTTGAGAAGCAGTTCCACCTTCAACTTCCACCCCGTCAATACGCGCGACTAAATCAATTGTTACGAAATCTCCATTCGCGCCAGCGCGCTCAACACCCAAAAGCGTTCCAAAGCGAGCGCGAAGTCCATCAATTTGCTCAACAATGTCTGCTTCTTTCACATCTACGTCATCAACTGCAATCGTGATTTTGGAAAAATCTGGCAACGTAACTTCTGGGCGAACACTTACCTCAACCGTGAAAGACAACTTCTCTTTATCGACTAATTCCTTGATATCGACCTCAGGTCGCCCAATCACCAATACATCGTGCTCACGAGCGGCCTGTGAGTAGAAATCAGGCAGAGCCAAATTGATTGCCTCATCAAGAACGGTTCCGCGACCAACGCGTTGATCAATCATCGCTGGTGGAACTTTCCCTTTACGAAAGCCTGGGATATTTATTTGGGATGAAATCTTCTTGTATGCATCGCTGAGGTGACCGCTCAATTCATCAAATGTGACATCAATAGAAAGGCGTACACGGGTGGGAGATAAGGTCTCGACCGTGCTTTTCACGTGGAACTCCTTGCTAGATGAGATGCGATGAATTGTGCGACCTAGTTACTGGTCGGGGCGAGAGGATTCGAACCTCCGGTCTCCTGCTCCCAAAGCAGGCGCGCTAGCCACTACGCTACGCCCCGCGGCGTAAGTTGGAAGTCTAGAGGAGAAATTACCTTCTCTTTACCCAGACCGATACCGTTAGACCCTGTAACGGAGCCTTAGTCTGGGCTTCGAAACAACCCTCGCGGGTGTAGCTCAATGGTAGAGCCCCAGCCTTCCAAGCTGGCCATGCCGGTTCGATCCCGGTCACCCGCTCCAAAGTTAGTTGCTTCGCTATCCAACTTGTCCTACAAGAGTCCTTGAATACGTTCCACTTAAAGTCACTGGATACAAAGTTGTCACAGCCTGACAAGCAACTGTAATTGAAAGATCAAACGTCCCACTACTTCCCGAACTGCTAATTATTGATTCTGCAAGCACAATAACTTCGTTCTGGGTTGCACCAGATCTCCAATAACTTCCATTTACAACGGAATAGCTCGTTGTGACTGTTGGAGAACCCCCGACCGCGGAAACCGTGAGGACTAATGGATATGTCGAAATATCTTTTGTCGCATTGTAAGTTTCCACGCGGAAGCGAACAATGTAACTGCTCCCATTAAGAAAAGTGCCAAATGCACTTGAAGTTTGTGACGATCCAAGTACTCCTTGAATCACTGCCGGGAAACTGATGGCACCCGTAGTGACGCTCGAAGGACCTGCCGCGCCAACTGCACCGGTAGTTCCAATATCTCCCTTTGCTCCTACGGTTCCGGCATCACCTTTCGTTCCCGTATCTCCTACATCTCCCTTTGCTCCGGTAATTCCAGTATCTCCCTTTGCTCCATCAATTCCGTCATTGCCCTTTTGACCAATATCCCCAACATCACCCTTTGCTCCAGTATTTCCTGTATCACCTTTCGCACCTTGAGTTCCGTTTGTTCCATTACTACCTGCAACTCCCGCGCCACCAGTTGCGCCTGCAACTCCTTGGGCTCCTGCAACACCAGCTGGTCCTGTTGCACCAAT
>WLPU01000020.1 GCA_009698615.1 Actinomycetota bacterium
CCAACATCACCCTTTGCTCCAGTATTTCCTGTATCACCTTTCGCACCTTGAGTTCCGTTTGTTCCATTACTACCTGCAACTCCCGCGCCACCAGTTGCGCCTGCAACTCCTTGGGCTCCTGCAACACCAGCTGGTCCTGTTGCACCAATCGATCCTTGTGATCCACTCGATCCAGGCGCACCTGTTGCGCCAGAATCACCCGTTGCACCAGTTGCGCCTTTTGCGCCAACTTCACCGCGTGCACCGATAGGCCCCGGTGGGCCTGCAACAGATGAAGCGTTAGTAACAACTCGAGCATCTGCGCCATTTGCACCAGCGATACCTGGTCCTCCTGTTGCTCCACGCAAACTAAAAGGTGTTGGCCATTTACCGCCAACTTTGGGCCCATAAAGAGTGAGCGCTTTTGTGTCGATGTAGAAATCTCCGTTGATACCGAGAGTCGTTTTCGGGGCTGCTACTCCACTCAAGATCGTGTTGCTGGCGCCCGAAGTTGTGGCTCGCCCTGCTGTTTTGAATTGCCCCACTTTAGATTTAGTAGCGCCATAGGCTGGATTTTCAATAAGTCCGCTGGCCACTAAAGTCATTGTGATAAGAAAATAAATGGGGGAAGTAAAGGTTTTCATAATGCACGCTCCTAGTGCGGTTGGGAATATGTTCCAAAATTCTCACTTTTTCTTAAACTTCAAACAATCAGGCAATCCCCCAAAATTGGACCGAAATTCACGGCGATCTCCCCAGCCCTCACGCTCAGATTGTCTCGAAAATAGTTCCGCGGTCCGCCACGGCGAATCAAAACTCTGACCGAATTCTCAGGTATTGCCAGTACCTTTTTCACTGTTAGAGAGTTTCCTACGGATAGTCGACAGCGAATGGCTGTAGGCGAATAAATCCTTCCGGGGATGGAAAGCAGGCAACAAATGGCATCAAGGAAGCACCTCATCACAATTGCAATCACAACCGCCGCACTCTCAATTGGTGGAATTGGATTAGCAAGTGCGTCGAATTCTAAATCAGTCGCTAAATCTAAGGTTGTCGCTTCCAAGACAACTCCTAATCCAATGACGGCAAATCTTGCTGGTCGCATGGGTAATCCAGGTGGCGATCTTGCAACAGTACTTTCTGGTTTGGTTGCAAAGGGAACTCTTACTCAGGCGCAAGTAGATGCAATAAATGCAGCGATCGCTGCTGCCCATGCTTCAGCCAAACCTCCTGTTAATCCAATGCGTGCAGCTGAAGAAACTCTCATCGCATCAACCATCGGAATCGATGTTGCGACACTTGAGACTCGTCTTAAGGCTGGCGATTCACTTGCAACAATCGCAGGATCTAAAACTCCTGCACTTATTGCCGCTTTAGTTGCAGATGCAACCAAGAAAATTGATGCTGCTGTAACTGCTGGTCAAATTAGCGCAGCACGAGCGACTACCTTGAAAACTAATCTCACTGCACAGGTAACTGCGGTGGTTAATCGCGCAGGCGGAAAGATTGGTGGGATGATGGGTGGTCGTGGCTTTGGTGGTCGTGGCATGGGACACATGGACAACGACGCTCCAGGAATGATGGGTGGCCTAACACCTCCTCCAGTTCAAGGCTAAAACTTCCCAACCATCAGTAAAGGCCCGTCACCGAAGTCGGTGGCGGGTTTTTGCTGTTCCGCGCAGTTACCGTGAGAGACTTTCACCATGCGTTTGCACATCGGTAGCGATCATGCTGGTCTCGAACTCAAAGCAATTTTGATTGACCACTTGCGAAAATCTGGTCATGAAGTAACAGACCACGGGCCTCACGAATATGACGCACTTGATGACTATCCAGTCTTTTGTATCCCAGCAGCAGAGGCCACTGCTCAAGATCCCCAATCTCTCGGCATCGTTCTTGGTGGCTCTGGAAATGGCGAGCAAATGGCAGCCAACAAAGTTGAGGGCATCCGTGCAGCGCTGGTGTGGAGCGTTGAGATTGCAAAATTAGCCCGCGAGCACAACAACGCAAATGTTATTTCGTTAGGTGGTCGCATGCATACCCCGGAGGTCTGCAAAGAACTCATAGACGCATTCATTGCAACGCCATTTACTAACGACGAGCGCCATGTCCGACGAATCAAACTCATCAGTAAATATGAAACTAAGGGCTCTCTCTAAAGTTTTTCGTAGCTAAAGTCAGTGACTTGATGTTGTTTGGTAATTCCCTGTCCCTCAAAACGAGTAAGCGGACGCCATGATGGACGAGCCACAACGCCCCCTTTGAATACCCGCGAAGTGGCAAATCTTTCTTCAATCCACGTTGCATATGGCACCCAGTCAGTGGCGATATGAACGGTGGCTCCTATTTTAAGTTTTCGTGCAAGAAGCTCGATAAAATCCGCATTCACAATTCGCCTTTTATGGTGCCTCGTCTTTGGCCAGGGGTCTGGAAAGAACAAATGAACTCCATCCAAGGATTGATCCTTAACCATGCGCCCTAATATGAGATGAGCATCTTCATCCATTACCCGGACGTTCTTGACTCCAGTTTCTTCGATCCGTGAGAGAAGTTTGCCAATCCCAGGTTGATGGACATCAATTGCAAGAAAACCAACCTCGGGCATGGTCCTTGCGATGTCAATCGTTGCCTCCCCCATGCCAAATCCAATTTCGGCAATTATCTTCTTGCGATCTGTAAATACTTCAGAAAAATCTAGAACTTGCGACGTGTAAGCAACGCCGAAAATGCTCCATAAGCGATCACGGGCTTCGATCTGGGCAGCGGTAATACGCGTGCCGCGCAATTTAAAGCTTTTGATCGTTGGGCTTTCCACTCGCACACTCTTTCATGGTTGGATAGCGCAAGAAGAATCCAGCGTCAATTGTTAGAGGAGTTTCACGTGCCCGGAGTAAATATCACCCAAGGCGAAGCAGCAGAGCGATCTACCCTCCTAAGTGTCCAAAGTTACGAAGTCGACTTGGACCTGACATCTGGCGCTGAAACCTTCATCGCAAAAACTACGGTGAGATTCACTGGCCTAAAAGTAGGTGCGAGTACATTTATTGATGCAGTCGGTAAGCGAGTAGTCACTGCAACTCTCAATGGCACAGCAATCGATCTCTCTACATACGATGGCGAAAGTGTCTTCTTGCCGGCCATCGCAGCATCTAACGAACTATTTCTTGAAGTAGAAGGTATCTATTCCAAATCTGGCGAAGGCCTTCATCGTTTCGTAGACCCAGCCGACAACGAGGTCTACCTCTACACGCAATTTGAAACTGGCGATGCTCGACGTATGTATGCATGCTTTGATCAACCAGACCTCAAGGCAACTTTTACCCTGAGTGCCAAAACTCCCAAGCACTGGGAAGTTATCTCAAATTACCCCGTTGCAAATGAAAAAGTCCTTGATGCCAATACTAAGTACACCAGCTTTGAACCCACTCCTGTTATTTCAACTTACGTCACTGCGATTGTTGCTGGCCCCTACCACCATGTACATGACACTTATGTTGGTAAGAAGACAATTCCGATGGGGCTCTACTGTCGCAAATCTTTGGCACCACATTTGGATCCAGAAGAGATATTTACTATTACAAAACAGGGTTTTGCTTACTTCGAAAGTGAATTTGGCCTTGCCTACCCATTTGCTAAATATGACCAACTTTCAGTTGCCGAGTACAACTGGGGCGCTATGGAAAATGTTGGCTGTGTGACATTTGCGGAAGATGTCTTTGTTTTTAGAAGCAAGGTCACTGAGCGAAATTTCCTCGGCCGCGCTGGAACAATCTTGCACGAGATGGCACATATGTGGTTTGGCGATCTCGTCACGATGAAATGGTGGGATAACTTATGGCTCAACGAATCTTTCGCAGAGTGGGCATCCTATGACGCTCTGGTTGGAGCAACTCGATATAAGAGCGCGTGGACAGAATTCAACTCTGCTCGCAAGAACTGGGCATATCGTCAAGATCAACTCTCCTCTACCCATCCGATTGCCGTTGCGATGGAAGATCTTGATGCGGTCCGTACGAATTTTGATGGAATTTCCTATGCCAAAGGCGCATCTGTTCTGCAGCAATTGGTAGAACACGTGGGCCGTGAGAACTTTATTGGCGGGTTACAAAAGTACTTTGCAAAACATGCATGGGGCAACACGGTCCTTGAAGATCTCTTGAGCCAGATCGAAGCAACAAGTGGACGTGACTTAAAGCCATGGGTCTCTACGTGGCTCCAAACCGCGGGTGTTAATACCTTGCGCCCCATAGTCGAGATCAATGGCGATACATACACATCGATTACAGTGAAGCAAGAAGTACCCACCATGCCGGCTGATTCCAAGCAATTGCGCCCACACCGCTTAGGCGTTGGGCTCTATGACATCGTCAATTCGCAGCTCACCTTACGTGCCAGAGTAGAACTCGATGTCGCGGGCGAACTCACTCAAGTAACGGCGCTTTCTGGTCAGAAGGTTGCAGATTTGGTTCTCATCAACGACGGCGACCTTTCTTATGCGAAATTGAGATTTGACGATCGGTCGATTGCAACGCTTAATACTCATTTAGGTACGCTGACTGATCCACTTGCCCGAGCACTGTGCTGGGCATCTTTGTGGGATTCACTTCGAGATGGCGAACTCAGTGCAAGTTACTACATCCCAACTGCCCTTAAGGCACTAGAGCGCGAATCCGATATCACCATGGTGACCACTACTTTGCTTCAATTGGATTCCGCTGCAGAGATATTTGCGTGCGATAAAAATCGAGAATCTCTGCGCACGATGGTCGCCAACGGGATTGAGAAATTACTTGATGCTTCAAAACCGGAAAGTGACCATCAACTGCAGTTCGCTCGAGCTTTTGCAGCAAGCGCTGCAACTGGTACCCAAAATGCTCGAGTTCAAGCAATGCTTCAAGGATCACTTCGCGGATTAACTATTGATGCTGATTTGCGCTGGCATCTGATCAACTCGCTGGTAGAGCGCGGCCTCATGAGCAAATCTCAAATTGAGGCAGAGCTTGCCCTCGATAACACCGCGCACGGACAAAGGTCTGCAGCTTTTGCCATTGCAGCGCTACCCGCTCAGGAAACGAAGGAGGCATCATTTAAGGCTGCAGTGGCTGGCGAACTCACCAATGCTCTCCACCTGGCAACGCTTCGAGGATTTCAACGTCCATCACAACGTGAGTTACTTGCTCAATTTGTAGATCCTTACTTTGAAATGCTCATCGAACTTTGGGCAACAAAGGGATTCGAACTGGCCGAATCCACTGCGACGCTCTTGTTCCCTATTTGGGTGATCAATGAAAAAACATTAGCTTCGGCTCAACATTGGTTAGACGTGACAGGAAAGAGCGCACCTGGTGCGCTTCGTCGATGTGTTGCAGAAAATCGTGATGGTTTGGTTCGCGCCCTTAAAGCACAAGCAAAGGATGCGCTTTAAGCGCTGGCTTCAATAACTCCAAAAGGTTGTAGGTAAGGCAGCCACTGTGCATCGGCTCGTCCCGTGCCAAGCACTCTCCACGCAGCGCCTACTGGCTCACGCGGAATCGAGCGCATGCGCCAACCCAAATCCTTTAATGGTCTATCGGCTTTTAAATGGTTGCATCGATGGCATGCAGAGACAACGTTCTCCCAAGTATGACCGCCGCCACGACTGCGCGGAATGACATGGTCAATCGATGTTGCAGGTGCAGTGCAATACACACAACGCCCGCCATCTCGCGCAAATAGCGCACGGCGCGAAAGTGGTACTGCATGGCGATAAGGGACACGAACAAAGCGATTGAGTTTGATGACGGATGGCAAGGCAATCTCTCCGCCAGTAAAATGCAAAACGACATCAGAATCTTCAAGTGAAGTAGCGCGAGAATTAAGAACTAAAATTAAGGCGCGGCGCTCTGGGACGACACCTAAGGGTTCATAGGTTGCGTTCAACACAAGAGTGCGCGACATCATTGCTCCGATCAGGCGCGTGGCTCGCGCCGATTGGCACATCTTGCCTCAATTGCGCCACTCCTGTCAGTATTTCGCAGGGTTTAAAGTAGAGTCGCCCCATTATGAGAGCAAATATTCACCTCGTGGACGCACTCAATACCTCTGGCGTCTCTGGTCACACTCAAAAGCTCTGGGATTGGTTTAGCGGTCCGCCGCTGCACATCATCGTTATTTTCCTGATCGCACTCATTGGTCAGCGCCTTGGATCGCGAGCGATCACCAAAACTATGAACCGCCTTGCAAGTGCAGACCTCATCCCTGGTCCTGGCAACATGGCCGCTCGCCAAAAAGAACGTGCAAAAACTACTGGCACAGTTCTGAGCAGCACATTAAATGCTGTTATTTGGGTGATCACATTAGGAATGGTGTTAGGTGAATTCGGATTAAATCTTGGCCCGCTGATCGCATCTGCCGGAGTCATTGGTGTCGCACTGGGCCTTGGTGCGCAAACAATCGTACGTGATGTGCTCTCCGGTCTTTTTATGTTGGTGGAGGATCAATATGGCGTAGGCGACAAAGTTGAAGTTCTTGACGTTTCAGGCATCGTAGAAAAAGTGGGCTTACGCATCACAACAGTCAGGGACTCACAAGGCACGCTGTGGTATTTGAGAAATGGCGAAATCTTAAAAGTTGGAAATCACTCTCAATCCGGCTGATTCACCAGCGAGTTGCCTGCCATTTCCAAGTATTCCCAAAGCTCATCTTTAAGGTCCTGTGAAATATCAATGCCATCAACAGCGGATTTCATGCAAGACAACCAAGCATCTCTTGCCGCCGAATCAATATGGAAACCTGCATGTCGCATCCGAAGACGGGGATGACCCCGATTTTCGGAATAGGTAGTGGGGCCACCCCAATATTGCTCTAAGAACATTTGAAGGCGCATCGCAGCCTCTTTCAAATCATCATCTGGATACATTGGTCGCAAGATGGGATCTACGGCGACTCGCGCATAAAATTGAGAAACTAAATCACTAAAGGTTTTACTTCCGCCGACTCTGTCATAGAAATTATTCATCTCTGCAATCCTGCAGTGTTAACTCCTTTGGCAATACGTAAAACAAAATAAGAAGTCACGATGCATAAAAGACCGCTTGTATAAAAGGCGAGGGCATAATCTCCAAATTTCACCCGTGCAACCGCTGCGCCAATAGCTGCAATTGAGCCGCCAACTTGATGGGCAGCAAAGACCCACCCATAAACCACGGTCCCTCTTTCTGGTCCCAAAATTGACCGACAGAGCATTACCGTGGGAGGCACAGTGGCAACCCAGTCAAGTCCATAGAAAATAACAAAGACAAGTGTTGATGGGTGAACAGTTTTAAAGAGAATAGAAGGCAATAGAAATAATGAAACACCTCGAAAGAAATAATAGAAAAAGAGAAGTTTGCGTGGGTCATATTTGTCTGTCAACCAGCCAGAAAAAATCGTTCCGACAACATCAAATACTCCAACTAATGCAAGAAGACTGGCAGCCGCAACTTCCATCATGCCGTGATCATGGGCTGCTGGAATAAAGTGCGTTCCGATCAGACCACTCGTTGAAAGCCCACACACAAAGAATGAGCCGATCAAGTACCAAAAGTCTTTTACTTTGCTGGCCTCCTTCAGAGTAATGATCGCTAATTTGCCGGCAGGGATCGAGCTTGGTGTGGGAGCTTTCCAATTATCTGGAGCACCGTATGGCAACAACCCGATATCGCTAGGGCGTTCTCGTAAGAAAAGAGCCACAACCGGGACCATGACTAGCGCTCCGGCGGCAATCGTCAAAGAGACACTCTTCCAGCCGTAGTTCATCGCTAACATAGAAAGTCCGGGGAGAAATATCAATTGTCCTGTCGCTGATGCTGCTGTTAACAGCCCCATGACAATGCCACGCTTTTGAACAAACCACCTATTAGCAACTGTGGCAGCAAACACCAGCGCCATCGATCCAGTGCCAACCCCTACGACCACTCCCCACAACAGAATGAGGTGCCATGGAGATGAAATATAAATTGTGGCTGCAGCTCCTGCACCAACCACACTCAGGGCGGTCATCACTACTTTTCTAATCCCGAATCGTTCCATGAAAGCGGCCGCAAATGGAGCTGTTAATCCGAAAAGTAAAACGTTGACAGAGACGGCTAAAGAGATCTGGTCTCTGCCCCAACCAAATGCATCTTCAAGTGGAACTATAAGAACTGAAGGTGCAGAGCGAAATCCAGCTGATGCAACGAGGGTTAAAAAAGTAACTATTGCTGCAATCCACCCAGGGTGCATCTTCGTGCGAGTGGACACTACTTGCCTTCCACCAAAACCTCGAGATATTGCGTGAGAAAGTCCCGCTCTAAGTCACTCAATGGTCGAGATCTTTGGGTTTCCATAGAAACAGCAACCTGCACTGTCTTGCCACTTGCGCGCACAACTCCATCATGGGTAACGACGTAATGAAGATCAAATGACGATGTCCCCATTCGCGAAACTGTGATTGCAACATCGACAATGATGCCACCTTGATGAATTGGCTCGAGATAATCAACTTCGGCGCGAGCAACAACCATGTCAGCAAATATTGGTTTTTCTCCTCTGAGTTTGCGGGAGTACCAAGTGAAATCAGCGCGAGCCTCTTGCATCAATGTCAGATATGCAGCGTTATTAATATGCCCAAATGCATCAAGATCATCCCAGCGTACATGTGTTGAAGCGTGATGAATCATTAGCGTGTCAACTTTCTATATGTAACGCGATGTGGTCTGGCAGCATCTACGCCAAGGCGTTCGATTTTGTTCTTTTCATAAGATTCAAAGTTTCCTTCAAACCAGAACCACTTTGATTCGCCTTCATAAGCCAAAATGTGTGTTGCTACACGGTCTAAAAACCATCGATCGTGCGAGACAACTACGGCACATCCCGGAAATTCAAGAAGTGCATTTTCTAGTGAGCCAAGAGTTTCAACATCAAGATCGTTTGTTGGCTCGTCCAGAAGTAATAGGTTGCCGCCCATCTTGAGTGTAAGAGCTAAGTTCAAACGGTTGCGCTCTCCACCAGACAAAATGCCAGCCTGCTTTTGCTGATCTGGGCCCTTAAATCCAAATGCTGAAACGTACGCACGGCTTGGCATTTCAACTTGGCCGACTTTCATAAAATCTAATCCGTCAGAAACTACTTCCCATAAAGTCTTCTTGGGATCAATCCCAGAACGAGACTGATCGACATAGGCAATCTTTACAGTCTCTCCCACTTTGATCTTTCCAGAATCTGCTTGTTCGGCACCCATAATCATTTTAAACAAAGTTGTCTTGCCCGCACCGTTAGGCCCAATTACACCCACGATTCCGTTACGTGGCAAGGTAAAGGAAAGATCATCTACCAAGAGGTTCTCGCCAAATCCTTTCGAAAGGTTTTCAACTTCAACGACAATATTTCCTAGACGAGGCCCTGGTGGAATTTGAATTTCTTCAAAATCGAGTTTGCGCATCTTGTCAGCCTCAGCTGCCATCTCTTCATAGCGAGCAAGACGGGCCTTTGATTTCACCTGGCGACCTTTAGAATTCTGGCGAACCCATTCAAGCTCTTCGGTCAAACGTTTAACACGTTTGGCATCTTTTTGGCCTTCGATCTTCAAACGCGTTGATTTGGTTTCAAGATATGTCGAGTAGTTGCCTTCGTATGGATATGCGCGACCCCGGTCGAGCTCCAGAATCCACTCTGCAACGTTGTCCAAGAAATACCTATCGTGAGTAATCGCAACAACGGTGCCAGGATACTTACTCAAATGCTGTTCGAGCCATTGCACAGATTCAGCATCTAAATGGTTAGTTGGCTCATCAAGCAATAAAAGATCTGGTTGCTGCAAAAGCAACTTGCAAAGCGCCACTCGACGACGTTCTCCACCCGAAAGAACCTTTACATGAGCATCAGGTGGAGGGCAGCGAAGTGCATCCATCGCCTGTTCTAACTGAGAATCTAAATCCCAGGCATTTCGATGATCCAGTTGTTCTTGCAAATTACCCATTTCAGCCAGCAACTTGTCATAGTCAGCATCAGGACTAGCCATCTCTTCGCTGACGGCATTGAAGCGAGCCATCAGCGCCATTGTCTCGGCAACACCTTCTTGCACATTTTCTAAAACATTTTTTGACTCATCTAGCGGTGGCTCTTGCAACAAAATTCCCACTGAATAACCAGGAGACAGAAATGCTTCTCCATTTGATGGTTGCTGTAGTCCAGCCATGATCTGCAAAACAGTAGATTTTCCGGCGCCATTGGGCCCGACTACGCCAATTTTTGCGCCTGGATAAAAGGCAAGAGTGACATCATCGAGGATTACTTTTTCGCCGTGCGCCTTACGCGCCTTCTTCATCGTGTAAATAAACTCGGCCATGAAAGGAAACCTTACTGGAATCATTGGCTAGACTACGCATCGACAAAGCCACTCCAGCGCCTGTAGCTCAGTTGGATAGAGCACCTGCCTTCTAAGCCGGTTGTCGCAGGTTCGATTCCTGCCAGGCGCACTTATATTTTCTTCAAAATGCCAAAGTTTCAAGGGCAACGTTTACTTTCGAACATGAGAAAAGCGGCCGGCTTTCGCCGACCGCCCTTCGTCTCCTGGAGGGAAGAAGTCTTACTTACCTAGTTTTGCAAGTTGCTTCCCAAAAGCGATTGCAAATGCGTTGGTAGGTGTATATGCGCCAAAGCCTTGGCTTGGATTATTTTTTGCGCAGTTATTAGTGAGGTACTCAAGAGTCTTCTTGATACCAGCACCCTTAGTTGCGTTGCCGTAATCGGTCAATGCAAGAGCGTATGTCGTTGCTGTGAATGGGTAAGCATCCGAGTCCATTGTTGCGTAATCAAATGTCACGGTTCCATCATCCTTGACTGTCGCCTTTGCAGCGGCGGCCATAGCAGATGAGCTGGAAGGCACGATGGCGTTTCCAGCCTTGTTCACAACGCTGGTGATTGCCAAGTTGTATGGGGCTGCAGCAAAGCCCACCTCAGCATATGTAATTGAGTATGGAGTGGCCTTGACGTTGTTTGCAACATCACCAGAGCCGGTTGCACCACGGAAGTGGCGTGGATCTTTTGTGACATCGCCAGGGAAAGCTGTTGCGAATGCGTCATTTGCTGGCTTTGTCCAAATGGTTGGGTACAAATTGTTGAATGCTCGGGTGAGGTTGTTTGAAGTACCTGAGTTAGCAGAACGGTAGAAAACTACTATGTCCTTGCTAGGCAATGTGCGGTGGTTTGGAACAACATTGACCTTAGAAACAATTGGATTTCCAGTTGCGTCTTTAGCTACTGCACCAGAGGCATCCTTCTTATAGACGATTACCTTGGTGTCCTTATTGTTGTCAGCAACGATCGCTGGGTCGTCCCACTTTGTGATAGCTCCGGCGAAAATCTTTGCAAGAGTTTCAGTCGAAAGTGTCAAAGGTTTGTTGGTTCCGCCAAGGTTGGTCAAAATTGCTACTGGCCAAACGAATGCTGGCAAGTGAATTTGGTTAGCAATTGGGGCTGTATCAACGCTATCTGAGAAAGCGAAATCCATTGTTCCTGCATGGATGCCGGTCTTACCTGATCCAGAACCTGTACCGTTGTAAGGGAAATCATCACCGGTTGCAGTTTGGTAGGCAGTTTTGCATGCAGCCATAAGGCCGTTAACGGATGAAGCTCCGCCTGAGTTCCATGTTGTTGCATTAGCTGATGGTGCTAAAACTAAAGCTAAGACAGTTGCTCCTAGTACGGCAACCTTAAATGTATTTTTGATTTTCATTGAAACCTCTCGAGTTAAGGGACTGACCCTCAAACGATAGGAGAATGAGATAACTAAGGCTGGACTAACGTAAAACGATTACGCAACAATTGGTGAACAATTGGTTAACCGAATCGACCCGAAACATAATTCTCTGTGCGCTTATCTCTTGGGCGAGAGAAGATCTCACTAGTTGGGCCAACTTCTACCATTTGACCTGGTCCACCATCGGATAGGAAGAATGCCGTATAGTCGGAAACCCGAGCCGCCTGCTGCATGTTATGCGTGACAATAATAATTGTCATTGTTTTTGCAAGTTCGCCAATTGTGTCTTCAATGCGAAGAGTTGAGCCAGGATCAAGCGCGGAACAAGGCTCATCCATCAGCAATACTCGTGGTTTTACCGCAAGCGAGCGGGCAATGCACAATCGTTGTTGTTGCCCGCCAGAAAGACTCCCACCGTGAGCGCTCAAACGATCTTTTACTTCACTCCAAAGCCCGGCACGAACCAGACATTCCTCTAACAGGTCGTCCTTATTATCCACTTTAAGTTGTGCAAGCTTAATTCCAGATAAAACATTCTCACCGATAGTCATAGATGGGAAAGGATTCGGCTTCTGAAAGACCATTCCGATTTGAAGACGAATCTTTGTAACATCTGTGCCGGCGGCATAAATATCTTTGCCATCCAATAGGACTTCCCCGGCCATCGCTGCACCGGGAATGAATTCATGCATGCGGTTCATGGTTCTGATAAATGTTGATTTTCCACACCCGGAAGGGCCGATCAGGGCAGTGACTGTGCCGAAACCAAAATCTAGGGAAACATCTCGAAGTGCAAGGTGTTTGTTAAACCAAGCATGCACACCGCGAGCTTCTAAACCTGCCCCCATCGGCAACGTGCCAGGTTTGCGAGAAGATGAGCGTGAGGCGGCGACTCCTGCTAATGATGAGGGGACGGTTTCGGTTGTCATAGATTCTCCTTCATTTGTTGAATTGTCATCGCCTTGATTGATTTGAGTCACTTTGCCATTCTCCGTCCGCCCAAACTTCTCGCCGCAACGAAAAGCGAAAGAACCAGAATAAGGAGAATTAAGATTCCCGTCCATGCTCGTTGAAGAGATTCTGGCGTCCCGAGTGTTAAACCTTTCCACACATAGAAAGGCAGCGCGCTTTGGTAATCCTTAAATGGATTCATGTTGAGCTTGTCGGCGCCGCCGATAGTGAAAATTAAGGGTGCAGTTTCACCAGCGATGCGCGCCACTCCAAGAATTGTCGCGGTGATCAGGCCATTTCGTGCTGCAGGCACAACGATCATTGCAACTGTTCGCCATTGGGTGGCCCCCATTGCCAGGCCAGCTTCACGCAGGTCAGTGGGCACAAGCAATAAGACTTCTTGTGAAGTACGAGTGACCGTAGGGATCATCAATACTGCCAAAGCCAAAGCACCAGCCGCGGCGGAAGTCTTCAGTGGGGAAACAAGAATGACCGATGTAAAAATAAACAATCCAGCGACAACTGAGGGCACACCGCTCATCGCTTGAACGACAAACTGAATAAATCCAGCGCCCTTTCCTTTGATCTCCGTTAAATAGAGCGCCGTTAGAATCCCCATTGGGACACTAACAACCATCGCAATGAGAACAAGATATAAAGTGCCGACCAGCGCATGTAGCAAGCCGCCGTTTCCAACGGGGTCCAAAAAAGATGCGTTGGACATTGACGCGGTAAAGAGCGAAAAGTGCAAGCCTTTGATTCCTTTAGTAACAGTCATATACAAAATACTCGCAACTGGCATGAAGACCAAAGCAGAGCCCAAATAGATTATGGATTGCGCAACAGTATCTCCCAGAGCCTTTGATCCGCGTAAGCGAACTCCAACAATGGCCTGCACCAGTGTATAAATCAAGACGAAAGAGAAAATGAAGCCAATCTTTCCGCTTAATCCAGTAAAAGAAACGACAGCCCAAGCACCAAAGACTGCAACAGCTAAAACGCTCAAAGACCTCACACGATCTTTCCTATTGGGCGCCCAAGGTTTTCTTGGCTTTACTGTCATAGTCATATTATTTTCCAGACTTTACTGAACGACGGACAATGAAATTCGCACTCAGGTTGACTACTAAGGTGAGGATGAAAAGTACGAAGCCAGCGGCAAGTAAGGCAGTTGTTTCATCACCAGTTGACTCGCCCCATTTGAGGATAATCAATGAAGCAACGTTTCCGCCAGCGCCATAGAGAACGTGCCAATTCCCACGAAACACAATATTTAGAACAGTAAAGACGGCAACCGTTTCACCGAATGCTCTTCCAAGCCCCAGCATCGCTCCGCCGACAACTCCGCTGCTGCCGAATGGGAAAACTACACTTTTTATGACTCCCCACTTCGTGGCACCAAGAGCGTAAGCAGCTTGAATGCGATCAAGGGGAGTTTGGGCAAATACTTCGCGGGAAACCGAAGTGACAATAGGAATAATCATGATTGCAAGAACTACCCCGGCAGTAAAAGGCGAGCGCTCAAAGAAAGGCTCAGGTGCGGAAAATACTGGGATCCAATTAAAATATTTGTAAATTAGTTTTGCCCAATACGTAACCATCGGCATGAGTACGAAGAATCCCCATAACCCGAATAAGACAGATGGGAACGCAGCCATGAGATCTACAACTGATACTAGGAATGTTTTCAACTTTGCTGGAGCATAAAAAGTTAAAAATAGAGCCATCGCTATCGAGAGTGGAACTCCAATCAAGAGTGCGACAATAGAAATAAGTATCGTCCCGAGTAACATTGCTCCAATTCCAAGATTGGAAGTTGCCGTTCCGTCATCATTTTGAACAACTTCCCATTTGAAATTTGTTAGAAAATGCCAACCTTGGGAATGAAAAGTTTGGATGCCGCGCACAGATAAAAACACGCCAATCAATGTGAGAATAAGGAGTGCAGAAATTCCAAAGGCGGTGACAACCCCTCGAAAAATTCGATCAGAAGTGCGCGGTTTGGTTATAAGTACGCGCTTATCTGGGGGCGCGGCAATAGTCGTAGACACAGTCGAATCCTGCTATTAGGGACGATTTATTGGGTAGTACTTTGGTAACGGGAAGGTGAACGAGAGGTGAAATCACGCCTTCGTACTTTTGGGGGCAAAGCCTCCCCTGCCCTAAGGTTGCCACCATGGCAATTTCGAAAAATGACTCACCTCACCTGATCTGGATCGATTGTGAGATGACTGGCCTGTCTTTGGCCTCGGATGTACTAGTGGAAATTGCCGTCCTTGTAACTGATTCAGAGCTCAACGTCATCGGCGATGGCGTAGATGTCGTCATTCACGCTGATGCCGCCAAGCTCACTGGCATGAATGATTTCGTCACCAAGATGCACACCGACTCTGGCTTGATTAATGAAATTCCCAAGGGCATTAGCGCATCTGCGGCAGAGGCCATGATCATGGACTACCTCCAGGCTTCAGGTACTCAGCCGGGCAAATCCCCATTAGCTGGCAATTCTGTAAGTGTGGATCGCAGTTTCATCGCCCGCGATATGCCTCTTCTCAATGACTACCTTCACTATCGCACGGTAGATGTTTCATCAATAAAGGAATTAGCCCGTCGCTGGTATCCCAAAACCTATTTCGCCTCTCCTGCTAAAACGGGCAACCACCGCGCCTTGGGAGATATCAAAGATTCCATCGCTGAATTGGCCTACTACCGAGAAAACATCTTTGTTCCCGCTCAAAACTAGTGTCCAACTAGCAATGGTGAGAAGGTAGTATTGCCCTCGCACATGGTGGGCGTAGCTCAGCTGGTAGAGCACTCGGTTGTGGTCCGAGATGTCGCGGGTTCGAGCCCCGTCGCTCACCCCACTATTTTCTTTCCGCTTATTTGCGTTTTTTAAAGGAGTATCACAATGGATATGACTTTTGATGTCATCGTTGAAATTCCTGCTGGCAGTCGCAACAAATATGAAGTCGATCACGAGACAGGAAAGATTCGCCTTGATCGAATGCTCTTTACCTCCACTCGATATCCGTGGGATTACGGCTTTGTCGATGACACATTGGGGCAAGATGGCGATCCACTCGATGCTCTAGTCATGCTCGATGAACCAACATTTCCTGGGTGCGTAGTTAAATGCAGAGTCATCGGAATGTTTCGCATGACAGATGAAGCAGGCGGCGATGACAAACTTCTGTGCGTCCCATCCGGAGATGTCCGCAAAGAGCACTTGCGCGATATCACCGATGTTCCTGAATTTGATCGTCTAGAAATTAAGCATTTCTTTGAGGTCTATAAAGATCTCGAACCTGGCAAAAGTGTCGAAGGTGCTCTCTGGGTTGGCCGCGAAGAAGCCCAAACTGAAATTCGTGCATCATATGCACGCTATGACGCAGGCCATTAGCCCAATTACTTCGCTTTTTTTACGCCCATAAAGTGGGTTGGCAATTGCCTCGGCGCTGATAGGGTTTGCTCCGCGCTTGAGGTTTCCCCACATTGAGCGTGCTCGGGTTGTTAGCTCAGTTGGTAGAGCAGGTGACTCTTAATCACCGGGTCGGGGGTTCGAGTCCCTCACAACCCACTTATGTAAGTGAATCCGAGTTCTATATCCAAACCTTGGATGTGGTTCAAACCCTTGAATAGTGGATATATCTGCCAAACCTTTATTTCCAGATAAGGGATCCTATTTCAAAGCATCTTTGATCCCCAATATGCAAGGTATGGAGTTAACTTTTGGTAGAAAGTCGAAACTTCAATACCAAAAGTTGATAAGAAGTTCGCTTTCCAATCTTTAGAGCCTTTAAAACTTGTCATGAA
>WLPU01000021.1 GCA_009698615.1 Actinomycetota bacterium
GGCAACGTATATGGCTAGGTAAACCCCACTTGGAGCAAGACCAGACAGATAGCGTTTGAGAACTGCTCGTTCGAGCTATCGGGTAGGTCGCTTGATTACGTAAGCAATTACGTAACTAGATGGATGGTGATCCGTTCGCAAGAACGACAGGATCCGGCTTATAGGGCGACTCTTCTTTATATTTACTCTGCGTTGAGTAAATCTGTTATTTAGGTGGATGTAAGACCTGGCCAGGATTGAGCTTCCAAAGACCATTGGTACAAGTCATTTTTGCACCCCATAATTTGGCAGTTGCTTTCAATTTAGGACAAGTTTTTCCAGGTGCGGGACCTGGCGGAAAGGTAATGCCTTTATTAACTGGCTTGCTAACCCCTTTGTATGGTGGCTGAAGTTGCTCGAGGCTAAACGGCGATGGTGCGAATGTTAAGAGGTCGCTTGAAAGTGATTTCGAAATTTCATTAGACCAAGAAATTTGCTGCACTATGAATGAAGCGACCTTTGGATAAAAATCAGAAAGGCTAATTCCAATTGCCTTCTTAAAAGCGGTATTTCTTGCGGGTGTGCAATTTGGATTACCTTCGCTAGCTCCTCGCGGGCATTGAGGACCAACATTGCTAGCAAAATTCTTAAATAAGTTATTAACGGCGTCAGATCCATAACTTCCGTACAAATACTGCATTGCAATGGCACCAAAGACATAAGTTTCAGTGCCGACATCACCAACTTTTCCAGTACTTGGATCGAGCGTAACTTCATTATCTTCAAACCACTTCACGAATTCTGTGGCACTCCAACTAAGCATTTCGGGATGATTAGAATTTTTAGCCACAGTCTGTATCAATCCAGCCCAATAACTCGCAAATGCCAGATTGCTATTGCGCGTACCGATGTTGCCCCCAATGTAATCTGCTTGGCCTTCTACCATCCAACTGTAAAGGGGAGAGAAATCTTGGTGCATAATCTTTCGTTGAACAAGATGTGTGAATTCATGACTGGTTAATGCGCTCCATGCACTATTTCCGGGTTGCATGTCATTTGGGCTGTACATCATAAAGACGCCATCACCATTCTTGTCGTGCTCCGGTGCGCCTCCACCCATGAAGAGCGGATCTTGCTTGGCCTGATTGGCCTTATTCTTAATCCAGTTTCCATAATTACCTTGCTCAGTTAGTGTCGGTTCCAAATTGTCAATAAAATATTGAAAATCGCTTGTAGGTGCCATATAGATTTGCACTTTTTCTTCTATTGGGCGCAAATTCGCAAAGTAATCTGAAGAAAATTGTGAGTCAATCTCAATTTGACGAGTGAGAGTTTCATTCAGGAGCGGATCGACATGGAAAACAAGATTAGAGGTTTTAGTTGTCATTTTAGAAACTTGAGCTAAAAAATCTTGCCTAGCAGAAATCGCAATCGAATCTCTTAATACCTCTTTATCAGCCGATGTGAGTGGCTCGGCATATCCTGGAGTTACAGAAGTTGTTAGTGTGAGGAGAAGAATTGGAAAAAAATATCTTTTAGATCCTGGAGCGGTCAATTTCTTCATAACAGATTTAACCCTTTTAAGTCTAATAAAACAAGACTTTCCGGCTTATAGAGCGACTCTTTGTTTAGCTTTGTTTTAGTTTGAGGGCAAAAGTGAGGGCAAGTGCGTGTTTTCAAGCGTAAATGGAATGTGTCCGGCTTATAGGGCGACTCTTCTTTATATTTAGTTACTGCCAGTAACTGCAGGTTTATGCAATAATTTCACCACGATGACTTGGTAGTAATCGGGACTTGGTTAATAGCCAAGTCCCTTTTGCTTTCCACAGTGTTGATTCATCCACAGGTTGTTCTATTTCAATATTTCGTTGCTCTGTACTTGCGTAACTTCGCTCTCGTGATGGGGGCGTGTTGTAATTGGCAGCCTGTTGATTTACCAAGTCATCGGAGCGGGTTCAAACCCCGTCGTCTCCACCACAGTCTTAACTGTTTCAGCTCGATCTATTGGTAATGATCAAATGAGCTGCACCAGATTTGCATGGAAGGGCCTCGAGAAATCGGGGCCCTTTCCAATTTCATTGGCTTCTAGGGCGACTCTTCTTTAAATTAGTGATTAGTGACCATTTCCCGTGCGGAGTTGGTCTCTTTTCTATTACAGGTTCAAACAAAATTTATGAATATTTGTGGGCAAAAACGTGGGCAAGAATTAGAATGAGTTTGTGAAATTTGGCATCCATTCTGAGCAATATCAGAACAAGCATTCAAAAGAAGAAGAGCAGAGATTCACTCAAGTATTCGGCGAATTAACATCTGAGTTTGCTTCAAAAATGGCTGAGGGAGTTCACGCAGGGGATGAGAGCGTTCAGGCTCTAGTGAAGCAACATTACGATTTCATACTTCAATTCTGGACTCCAACGAAAGAGGCCTACAAGTCACTCGCGATGAGTTACATCCTTCCGTCCTCGTATAGAGACCACTATGAGGAAATTGCAAAGGGCTTAGGCAAGTTTCATTACGATGCCGTTTGTATCTGGGCTGATAAGAACCTTTAATGCTTTGCCAAACCACCGGAACTGGTTCAAACCCCGTCGTCTCCGAAGAGTGTGCCTAGTCCAAGATTTCCCTTGGCACAGTCCTAACAGTTTCGAGAGAGTTTCACAACCTTCTTACTCCGAATGGCATTTCTTAACTAGACTCTACCCATGATCACAGAAATCGCTTTCATTGAAGTAATATCCGAAAATCACACAGCATTTGAAGTGGCAGTGAGAAAAGCGGTCGCTGAGATTCTTCCTCAAGCCAAGGGCTATGTGGATTTCGAACTTCAAAAAGGGATTGAACAACCAAACACATACTGCTTTCACATTCGCTGGGAAACTCTCGAAGACCACACGATTGGTTTCCGAGAGAGTGAACTATTTGTGCAATGGCGTTCAATAATTGGTGGATATTTTGCCAAACCACCAATAGTGGAGCACTGGGCTAGTGTCTAAGTAACCCCAAATTCTCTAGAAAAATCGCAATAATCGAAAAGTTTCGGTAAAGTCATAAGTATGAATCGTAAAGTTGATATTTTCTTGCGCAAAGCAACTCAGTGGGAGGAAGAATTTAAGTTGCTTCGAGAGATAGCCTTGGATTCTGGATTAACCGAGGATTTAAAGTGGGGCCATCCTTGCTACACCCTCAAAAATGGCAACGTCATCTTGATTCATGGATTTAAGGAATATTGCGCAATTCTATTTTTCAAAGGTGCGCTTTTGAAAGACGACAAGGCCATCCTCATTCAGCAGACAGCTAATGTTCAATCTGGACGCCAGATTCGATTTACCAGCGCGAGCCAGATAATTAAAATGAGGAGAACTCTTAAGTCTTATATTTCCGAAGCAATTAATGTTGAAGAGGCAGGAATAAAGGTTGAATTACGCAAGCCTTCTGATTTGATCATTCCGAAGGATATTCAGGCGACATTGAAGAAGATTCCTGGCTTGGCGCCAGCTTTTAAGAAATTAACTCCTGGACGTCAACGCGCCTATGTGCTTCATTTTTCTTCAGCAAAGCAGGAGAAGACCCGTGATGCAAGGATTGAAAGATGCGCACCTATGATTCTTAAAGGTAAGGGCCTCAACGAGTACTGATATATCCGGTGCGCGTATTGATCGCCCAGCGAAGCCTATCTTTCTTCTAGCCGCATTCGGTATTGAACTTTTCCAGAAACTTGAGTGAAAGTGTCATAAAGTTTTCTTGCGGTGGCATTTGTAGCATCTGTATTCCAATAGAGGCGGCTAGATCCGCTCGCGTTGGCTTCCTCCAGAACTGAGTTGATCAAGGCTTTACCAAGTCCGCTACCGCGAGATGAGGGCACTACAAATAAGTCTTCAAGGTAGCAATAGTTTTCTTTAGCCCACGTAGAGGTTTGGAAGGAATAGTGCGTCATTCCAACAACTAAATTATCGACGGTGACAACTTTTCCGTGAGAGTTGTAGTCAGGATCCATGAGCCGCGACCATGTGCGCTCGGTCTGCGCGTCAGCTAATACAGTCTCATAAAATTCAAGGTAACCATGCCAAAGTGGAAGCCAGGCAGCCTTATCGCTTTCAACTAAGGGACGCACTGCTAAAGTCATTGTGGATTCCTTTCATTTCAAGAAGCGCTGATCACTTCCACAATCATAGTTGAAGTGGTGGTGCACTTTCACGCGCACTTAAGCAGTAATCTTGTTTCTATAGCGAGCGAGGAAGAGCCACTATCGGGAAATAAAATCTATGAATCTGAGGAGATTCATAAACATCGGTAGGTTTGGCGAGTGAAGTTCCTCAAAGGGCCTTGCATCCCTTGAAATACAAATGTTTAACCATTGGCTTGCTACTAAGATGGGGACGGTGGGATGAAGGTTGGTTGATGAACAGGAAGGGTGCATCGATATGACAATCCGCGAGGCAACAGCGGAAGATGTGCCAGTGATAATGGAATTAATCCATGCCTTAGCCCACTATGAAAAAGCCTCACACGAAGTTTTGGCAACAGGTGAAGATATTAAACATTCGCTATTTACAGATCACCCGACCGCTTTCTGTCATGTGGCCGATGAAAATGGCAAGGTTGTTGGGTTTGCTCTCTGGTTTTTGAATTACTCCACATGGCTTGGAAAGCCAGGAATTTATCTAGAAGACTTATTTGTCCTTCCGGAATGGCGCGGAAAAGGTTTTGGAAAAGCACTCATGAAGAAGTTGGCCATGATCGCCCTAGAGCGAGGATATGAAAGATTTCAGTGGTGGGTACTAGATTGGAATCAACCTTCCATCGATTTCTACAAAGAAATCGGTGCAGAAGCTATGGATGAGTGGACTGTATTTAGGCTGAGCGGTAAAGCGCTGCAGGAGTTTGCCAAAGAATAAAGCCCAGTTATTCCACCTAGCGGATTGCCTCGCTGGGTTCAGCGTCAAAACTATTGCAAGTCTAAGTGTCAAAATAATAGAGGCGCTTACAAGTCCTGAGTTCCTTGACTCTTCCTTGTGCCAGATGGACAATTTTGGCCACCTGCTTGCACGCCGTGCCAAGCAATACAACCCAATATGAATAAGAAGGAAGAGTTCAATGAGTGATGCGAAAGGATTAAAATCTGGCACCCTTGGAGTTGCTGGTTTAGCAGTTCTTGGAGCAGCGATGATGGCTCCGGCATTAGGTATTTATCTCAACTGGGGTCCCATGGCAGCCGGAGTTGGTCTTCCCACCGCTCTCGTATTTCTTGCAGCCCTAGTAATTTCTCTGCCAACTGCAATTAGCTATGCGCAGATTTCCTCACATATGACATCTTCGGGAGCCGCTTTCACTTGGGCTTGGAGAATTCTTTCTCCAAAAGCTGGTGCTTGGACGGGCATCGTGATGGCCTTGTATTACATGGTGGCCGTCATCTTGCAGCCAATTCTTTTCGGAATGTTTTTTAATGATTTACTTACCGTTGCTGGGATTGAACACCCTGGACTATGGACATGGGGTATTGGCGCAGCGCTAATTACCGCACTTGCCATGTATGCAACGTATAAAGGCATCTCAATTTCAGTGAAGACCGCCTTAACTCTTATGGCGATCGAAGTTGTTGTTGCTGTTGCATTGTTACTGACAATTCTCCTCACAGGAGCAAAGCATGGAATCGGAATAAGTGCCGCTCCATTTAACCCAAGTAATGTCACGGGTGGAGCTACTGCATTTTGGGGCGCGATGATCTTCGGCATTCTTTCCTTTACTGGGTTTGATGTACTTCAAACTGCAGCAGAGGAATCGAAATCACCTACTAAATTGATCCCTAAAGCCACAATCCTTGTAACTCTTGGCGTTGGTGCATTCTGGATCATCGGTTCGTGGATCTTCTCAATTTCTGAGCCAGTATCTCGGGTTAAAGAATTGATGGCTTCAGGATTTACTCCAGCCACTGGAATTGCTAGTGACTACTGGGGCTCAGCAAAGATTCTCGTTGACTTCACTGGTATGACAGCACTCGGAGGCGCACTTGTAGCTTGTGCAGTAGGCGCATCCCGTGTGCTCTATGCCCAAGGTCGCCAAGGTGTACTACCAGGGTCATTAGGCAGCGTTAATGCTGCTCATGTTCCTGTGAAAGCACTTCACTGGGTATGGGGCGGAACGATTGCCGGTATTGCAATTGTTTCAATCTGGTTGGGAAATCCTAATGCTGCCTTTATCTGGTGGGCTGGAAGTATTGCCTGGTTTGCGTTGATGACTTATTTGTTTGTGCACTTGTCATCGATGGTCTATTTCTGGAAGAAGAAGCAATTCAATTGGTTCCTTCACGGAATCATTCCGGTAGTAGGTATTGCACTCATTCTTTACTTAATTAACAAGACTTTTTTCCAGAGCCTGTGGGGCTTGGGCTGGAAAGAAGGTAAGAGCATCGTGGTATTTGGAGTCCTACCATGCATTATTGCTCTCATTTACGTCTTGTTCCCTTCAGCCAAGATGAAGAAAGTCTTGACTGGTCCTGCCCCAGAAATTAACGAAAACTAAAGTCGCAAAGGAAGAAAGAAGAGGGTAATTACACCGTTTGAAGTGGGGACCGTAACTCTTGGAGGCAAGTTTCAAGAATTTGATGTAGTAATTCTTGAAAACGAGTTTCTAAGAGTTGCGGTCCTTCCACAAATTGGTGCCAAGATCAATGAGTTTTTTGACAAGAGAATTAAGAAAGATCTCCTATTTCATCATCCGAGAGTAGAAGTTCGCCATCCGACCTTTGGCTTAAACGTTGACAATTGGTGGAGTGGGGGAATCGACGATGCATTCCCCACTGGCCACCCGTGCCTAGTAGAAGGCGAAGAGCTCCCATTTTTAGGTGAGGTCTGGTCACTTCCTTGGCAAGTAACACAGTCTTCGCCACACTCCATAACGCTTACCCGCTTTGGAATCATCACTCCATTCAAATTAGAACGAACCATGCGCTTGTTGCCTGATAGTCAGTATCTCGAATTGGAATATTCCATTACTAACGTTGGCTATGTTGCTTTTGATTATTTGTGGGGATTCCACCCTGCCCTACCAATTGGAGAAAATACCAAGATTTCTGTGCCAGCAAAGCTCGCATGGCATGGCGATGGTATAAAACAAAATGATTTTTCAGAAGATTTTTACAGTGGTGGCAAACCACAAAATTGGCCCATACGTTCAATTTCTCAACCGCCTGGCAAAACTGCAATCACCTGGAACCACCTTTACCTATCGGATTTATCGGATGGCTGGTTGGCTGTCTCAGATGAAAAAAGCGACTGGGGCTTTGGCGTGCAATTTGAGCAAGAACTCTTTTCGCACGTGCACATTTGGATTGTTGACGGTGGTTGGCGAGGCATTAGAACGGCCGTAGTTGAACCATGGACTGGCCGACCAGCAAGATTGGATCAGGCTATCGAACAAGGATTCTCGAGGAAGCTCGAGCCGGGTCACAATGTTCAAACTGCAATTAAATTAATTGCGTTTAAGCCCCATGGAGAAATTCAAGGGTTTGATGAGAAAGGAAATCAGAAATGAATTTCAAAGGAAAGTCAGTTGCGATTACTGGTGTTTCTTCAGGCCTTGGCCACGCACTTGCCATTGAATTCACAGAGGCTGGCGCGAACGTTTTTGGATGCGATGTTAATGTCGAGGCAGGGCAGAAGAATATGTCTGCAATTGGCGCCAAATTTCAGAAAGTGGATGTATCTCAAGAAAGTGAGGTTGCTGCATTCGTTTCCTCCGTTGTCGCAAGCCACGGGAAGTTAGATGTGATGGTCAATAATGCTGCGGTATCAGTCAGCCAAGAGTTAGCAAAAACAACAGAAGCAGAATTAGATCGAATTCTTGGCGTAAACCTTAAAGGTCCATTTTTTGGCACCAAGCACGCAGTATTAGCCATGCTAGAAACAGGAGGAGGCAATATAGTGAACGTTGCCTCGATATTGGGACTTGTTGCAGATGGAATGCTCGCTGCCTATTGCGCGGCCAAAGGTGGGGTACTTGGTTTAACCCGCGCAGCAGCTGTTCAGTACGGAGATCGCGGAATTCGAGTGAACGCAATTTGTCCCGGGGATATAGATACTCCATTGGTAAAGGAATATTTTGAGATGTTTGATGACCCAAAGGCTGCTAGAACAAGTGTTGAAAAGGAATACCCCATGAAAAGGATTGGCTCGCCGAAGGAAATCGCTCAAGCGGTTATGTTCTTAGCCTCTCCTTATTCATCATTTATGACTGGGCAGCAGCTCGTCGTCGACGGTGGCCTAACTATCGACTGCTACTAGTAGTTAAGGGCTCTAACCAATCATTTCTGAATCAAAAGCTTGTGACATGTCATGGCCGCAGCCTTTACTGACATCATCGGCCGCACAGTATTTACAGAGCAAGATCAATTTGTGGCATGACTTATTTGCACAGTTGTAGAACTGTTTGGTCGGGATTCCGCAGTTGTCGCACTCCCCAATAACTTTGGTTTTGGGGGAGAAATCAATTGCTATCCGATCATCGAATGTATAGAGCGAGCCTTCCCATAATCCATCATCGCCGACTTCTTTGCCATATCGCACGATGCCTCCCTTGACCTGGTAGACCTCTTTAAATCCGCGATTAATCATGACGGAGGACAAAACTTCACAACGAATGCCTCCGGTGCAATATGTGACAACAGGCTTGTCCTTGAGATGATCATATTTTCCACTCTCAATTTCATTTACAAAATCTCGCGATGTTGCAACATCAGGGACGATGGCGTTGTGGAATTTTCCAATTTTTGCTTCAAACGCATTGCGCCCATCAAAAAAGACAACTTCATCGCCACGCTCTTCCACCAATTTATTAACCTCATCGGGGCGTAAGTGAACTCCGCCACCGACAACACCGTTTTCGTCAACCACTAATTCATTTGGATTGCCAAATGCTACAAGCTCTTCGCGCACTCGAATAGCAAGGCGCGGGAAATCATTTCCAGTTCCCTCTGACCATTTGAAATCAATCTTCTTAAAGCCTGGGTACTTTCGGGTAGAGCTGACGTATTTTTTCAGCGCGCTCATGTCCCCGCCCAACGTTCCGTTGATCCCATGTGGAGAAATGATGATGCGACCTTTGAGATTGAGTGATTCGCACAAGCTCTGCTGCCAGAGTCGAATTGCTTCTGGGTCAGAAATCGGCGTAAAGCCGTAATAAAGAATTACTTTCTGAAGGTCCACATCATGATTCTAACTGAAGGCGCGCGAGAAAGGTATTTCTCTAATTACGAGGAATAACACTCGCCAGCGGGTAAGTATTGGTAACCCTCAGGATGTCCGTATAGATTCATCATATGGAATCCTCGCCACGCGCCATGCATATCGTCTTTAACGGCGTAGTAGAAGATTCTCGTGTTCTCAAATGTGCATGGTCATTAGGAAACGCTGGGTGGGACGTCCTTGTTTGTGGCGCTCGGCCAAATTTGCATGATGATTCGCTGAGAATTGGATATTCCAGAATAGATCGCGTACACCTCAAGATTGTCGTAAAGCAGATGGGTATTGCGAAAATATTACGAGCGCTCAAATACTATCGACGTAGATTTGTTATAAAATATATGCCAGCTCGCGAACCCGTGATCCCAAATTTTTCTCGATCATTTGCAACTCTCAAACCTATAGCGCTCTCGCTAAAACCTCATGTGATTCATGCGCATGATTACACGGCGCTGCCCGTAGCCGGGGCATTAGTTGAATATCTCGCAACTCAAGGCCACATCACAAAGTTGGTATATGACGCACATGAGTATGTACCAGGAGTCTCACACCTCAATCAGCCACTGAGAAACGTCTACACGCGCGAAGAAAAGAAATACGCTGCAAAGTCTGCGGCCATCTTGTCCGTGAGCGAAGGCATGTCAGAGCTCCTGATTCCCCACTTAGAAATTACGCAGCGTCCAGAATTAGTGGCTAACGACCCACTCTTTGATGGTCAGCAACCTTCTACGAGAAATATTAGAACTGATTGCAAAATTGACTCCCAAGTGCCTTTGCTCGTCTATTCAGGTGCAGTTGCGCCACAGCGTGGATTAGCGACCGTTCTTCGTGCACTGCCATCGCTGCCTGGTGTACATCTTGCGTTGATTGCGAATCCAAAGAATCAAACGGTAATAGATCTTCAAAATCAGTTTTCAGAGGTAAAGGATCGCTTCCACGTTTTACCATACGTACCTAATTCTGAGTTAGTTTCATACCTTTCTTTAGCTGACATTGGATTGATTCCAATTCACCACAAACTCAATCACGAGATTTCGCTGATCACAAAATTTGGCGAATACATGCAGGCTAAATTGCCGATTGTGGTGAGTGATGTAAAGACCATGGGGGCAGAAGTACGGCGCCTTGGAAATGGAGAAGTTTTTGTTGCTGAAGATGTTGATGATTTCACGCAGGTAGTGAAAAAAGTATTGGCAAATAGGCACAGATACCAAAGCGTTTATACAGATGCAGTTTTGCAAGAAAGAAGTTGGGAGCGACAAGCTGAAAACTTAGTACGAATTTACAACCGAATTGCAACAGTTTCTCCGCTGCCTAGGCAGCACCTGCCCTTCAATGTAGTTAGCGCAGCGCACTGAGAAAGATTATTTAAACGGCTCTACAAAAAATGAGTTCAGCAGTTCTACAAAAACTGAGTTCAGCAGGGCTACAAAGATTTAGCTAACTGCAGCTCCGATTACTCTAAATTCCACTCCAGGAAAATTACTAGATTTCATTGCCCGTCGTCCATCAACTACTGCTTTCACGCCCGGAAAAGATTGAGAGGTGAGTGTTTTGTATTCGGCGTGATCTGCTTGCAAGACGACTCCGTCAACTTTCCCCCCCATGGCATAGGGCGTAAATCCAAGTTGAGTTATCTCAGCATCTGAATACATTGGATCGTGTACCAGCACACGTGCGCCAGCTTGCTTGAGTGCGGATACGGTTGGGAATACTCCAGAGAACGCACTTTCCTTCACGCCACCTCTGTACGAAATTCCAAGGACGGCTACCTCTTTACCTTTCAATCCACCTATGGCTGTATCAAGCAGCGAGACTGCATGAGCGGGCATAGCCGCATTCGCTTCGCGCGCCGCACGAACAACCGTGGCTTCTGGGTGATTCCAAAGATAAAACCTTGGGTAGATAGGAATGCAATGGCCACCGACGGCGATACCTGGCTGGTGAATATGGCTAAATGGTTGTGAGTTTGAAGCGGCAATGACCTTCGCAATATCAATGTTTGCAGTTTCGGCAAAAATCGCGAACTGATTTGCTAGCGCGATATTGACATCGCGATAAGTGGTTTCTGCCAACTTTGCCATTTCGCTTGCCTCACACGACCCTAAGTTCCAGACTCCGTTTTTTTCTTGTAAATCTGGTCGGTCATCAAAATCTAAGACTTTGTCGTAAAAGGCAATTCCAGCCTGGGTGCTCTCATCATTGATACCACCGACGAGTTTTGGATATTTACGCAAATCTGCAAACACTCTGCCAGTAAGTACTCTTTCCGGAGAGAAAACTATGTGGAAATCAACTCCAGCGCTGAGACCTGAAATCTTTTCAAGTGCGGGGGCAAAACGATTTCTCGTTGTACCAACAGGAAGTGTTGTTTCGTAAGAAACTAAGGTTCCAGCCTTAAGGCCTTTAGCGATGTCTTGCGTGGCTGCATCCATCCACCCAAAATCGGGAACACCTTCTTCATCAACAAATAATGGGACTACAACGACAACTGCGTCACACTCTTCAACGGCAGCAGTTGTTTGAGTTGTCGCACGCAGGTGACCTGAGGCAACAACTTTCTTGAGGTATTCACCTAAATGGGCTTCACCTGGAAATGGTTCAGTACCAGCATTGATCATGTCCACAGTATTTTGATTGACATCGCACCCAATGACATGGTGGCCCTTATTTGCGAATTGAACTGCTAGTGGTAGTCCAATTTTTCCAAGCGCTACTACTGCAATCTTCATAGCGTAATTACTTTCTTTGTCTTGGCACTTTCTATGATTGCACCAGCCACGGCTACAGTCGCTAGGCCTTGCTCCATTGTGACAATACGCTCCAGTGCCCCGGGTAGACCAAGTACTGCATCCCTAAATGCTTCATGTTCAACTCGAAGTGGTTCTGGCTTTGCAAAAGCGTAACGAATGACATCGCCTTCACTCACGCCGCGAAATGCTGCAACAGAATCCCATTGGGTATCTACCGAAGCATTTGCATAGAAGGTTAAATCTGCAGTTAGCGTGTCTGCAACTAGGGCGCCGCGCTCACCAGTAACGATGGTGAGGCGTTCTTTAAATGGAGTCAGCCAATTAACAAGGTGATTGGTGATAATTCCGTTCTTGAGTTGCCCTACCACGGCCACCATATCTTCGTGGGGGCGTCCAGATTTATGCGCAGTTTGTGCTGAAACTGAAATAAAGGGGGAGCGTGCAACCCACGCAGTCAGATCAATATCGTGCGTAGCTAAATCTTTCACAACTCCAACATCTGCAATGCGTGCAGGAAATGGTCCTTGGCGACGAGTAGTAATTTGGTAAACCTCGCCAAGCTCTCCGGCATCTAAGCGAAGACGAAGTTGTTGAAGTGCTGGGTTGTAGCGCTCAATGTGGCCGACTGCACCAACAAGGCCCTTGGCTTTGAATGCTTCATAAATCTTTTGTGCAGCAGGTGTATCAACTGCTAAAGGTTTTTCAACGAGAGCATGTATTCCGGCGCTAGCAAGTTCGAGCGCTAATTCTTCATGGAATGCAGTGGGAGCCGCGACCATTGCATAATCGATTCCTGCTTTGATCAGTTGTGACACAGATGTGAATACTTCACGTCCACCTGCCACCCCATGTGGGTCACCCATTGGATCAGAGACCGCAACGAGTTCGACTCCATCGAGTGAACCAAGAATGCGGGCGTGATGGCGTCCCATCATTCCTAGGCCAACAAGGCCCGCGCGAAGTTTTTTAGTAGCCATAGTTACAACTTTGCCGCAACTTCATTGACGACAGAAACAATAGTTTCCAACTCTGATTGTGAAAGAGAAGGATGGATCGGAAGCGAGACGCATTCCTTCACTACAAGCTCGGTTTCAGGAAGGTTGAGAGTGAGATTAAAAGATTGCAAACGATGAATTGGGGTGGGGTAGTAAACGCCACAACCGACTCCTTTGGCAGTGATTGCCTCCATGAAAGCATCGCGCTTTTGGGCTGAGCCGCCAGGAATTCGAATTGTGTACTGGTGATAAGAATGAGTAGATCCAGGAGTGACAAATGGAACTACAACACCTTTGAGATTGGCATCCAGGTATGCAGCATTCTTTTGGCGTTGGGCTGTCCAGCCAGGAAGTTTGCGTAACTGCACTCGACCTATCGCTGCATGAATATCAGTCATACGTGTATTGAATCCGACAATTTCATTTTGATATCGAATTTCTTGACCTTGGTTTCGTAGTAAACGCAGCGTGCGGGCAACTTCGGCAGAATCAGTGACAACCATTCCGCCTTCACCGGCAGTCATGTTTTTGGTGGGATAGAAAGAGAAAGAAGCAACGATCCCGAATTCCCCAGAGTTGCGGCCGTTCAGTGATGCTAAATGGCCTTGGGCAGCATCTTCCATAATTTTTACACCGTACTTTGCTGCAATCTCATCAAATCGATCCATCGCAGCGATGTGTCCGTAGAGATGCACGGGCATGATCGCCTTTGTCTTTTTGGTAATTAAAGTTTCTACATGATCTGGATCCAGGTTAAAAGTTTTAGGATCTATGTCAGCAAAAATAGGGATAGCTCCTGCAAGCACCACCGAGTTAGCAGTTGCTGCAAAAGAGAATGAAGGGACAATTACTTCATCGCCTGGCTTGATGCCGGCTGCGATAAATCCCAAATGAAGCGCCGAAGTGCCAGAGTTCATGGCAATGCAATGGCGTCCACCTACATGCGCCGAAAATTCCTCTTCGAATGCCTTTACCTCGGGCCCCTGCGCCAACATGCCAGAGCGCAAAACTCGATCTACTGCCTCGCGTTCTTCATCACCAATCATTGGTTTTGCTGCTGGAATCATCACGCGCTCTCTTCTACTAATTGCTGTGAACTAATTTCCTTGTAATTCTGGCCAGTTGATGGACAACGGAATCGATTATCTCCGATTTCCTCCAGCGGCACTCCCGCTCGGCCCACCCACCGTATTTTCTTGGCTGGATTGCCAGCTACTAGCGCGAAATCTGGCACATCTTTCGTGACGACTGCTCCTGCTGCCACCAAAGACCATGCCCCAATTTTCAGCGGGGCAATGCAGACAGCGCGAGCTCCAATGCTGGCGCCATCTCCAACAGTCACTCCGACAGCGTGCCAATCGGCACCGCTCTTGAGTGATTGGTCCGGATTAACAGCGCGGGGATATTGATCATTTGTTAAAACGGCAGCGGGTCCGATAAATACTCCGTTGCCAAGAATTGCTGGCTCATAAACAAGTGCGTAGTTTTGAATCTTGCAATTGTTTCCGATGCGAACACCCGAACCAACATATGCACCACGGCCAACGATGCAGTTTTGACCCATAACAACTTTGTCGCGGACCTGCGCCAAGTGCCAAATAGATGTGCCATCGCCAATAGTGGCTGTTGCATCTACATCTGCAGTGGGGGCGATCTTGTTGGCCATAGTCAGAGCCTACCGTGGGCTGTTAGTTAGAGCCCCAATTGCGCGTACGAAAGCACCGTACTCAGCATCACTATCGAGATTTGATGTGGCCCATGTAACTGCGTTTGCACGCATCTGGATCAAAGTCACAGGATTTGCAACCCAAGCATTTAAATGCGCCGCAACTTCGGCCGCGTTATTTGCAATGACTCCGCTCTTACTTTTTTCTATAAGTTCTGCACATCGTGGCAACGATGTAGAAATTGTGGCAAGGCCACTTGCCATGTACTCATATAACTTGCTGGGAACGGCTTCCATAAATGCGGGTGTTGATTCGAGCAGGGAAAGCCCTACCCAGGCGCCCTGTGCACATTTCCAAGACTGGCGCGGAGCAAGGCGCCCATGAAATTTCACTCGAGAACTCGCAGTACTTGCCTTGCACCAAGAGTCAACAAAATCTGCATCACTACTTGAAACATTGCCGACAATATCAAAATGCCATGATGGCGCTTGTTCTGCAGCTTGCAAAATAGTTCTTATACCGCGCGATGTTCGAACATCTCCTATGTAGATTGCGCGAGGAGTGGAATCCAATTCTCCGCTGGGAGTGAGCAACGAACGATCTGGAAGGTTTCGCACCACAAGTCGATTACGACTATTAAAAGGTGGTACTTGAACATCTGCAACAGTGGTTAGGTCGGCGCTCGCAGCGATTTTTGTCGCAACTCGAGCAATTATTCCGGCAACAAATCCAATAACCCCTCGGGCCCATGCACGATCTTTAAGAAGTTGAAGATAATCTTCATGGACGTCGGCAACCAACTTTTTTCTTTTCAATCGGGCAACGGCCCACGTCAAAGGAAGCAAATCCGGTGCGACGATAATCCAAATAGTTCCCCGTGCACGAAAAGGCAGAACTACATCTCGAAAAACACGGGAAGCGAAACCTTTACCCCCGAGGGCTTGATGAAAAACGACCCCATCGGGTGCATCTGACTTGGTGCCAAGTGCCCACACTTCAACTTCAAATCCTTGTCGGACGAGTGCACCACAGAGGCGATGCAGACGGGCGTCACTTACCTGATCAGCCGATGACATCAGAGAGATCATCGTCACCACGTATTCCCCGTCATCATGATGCTTGAACTCTACAAGCCGCATTTTCTCTGGACTGGCGCCACGGAGTGATTCATCTCAAAAACGTTATGAACCAGGCCAGAATGAGGAACTTTCACGCACAAATTTCTCTACCCCACCTCAACTCACCTCCGCACCCCGTTTACTAACCCGTTGGGCTGAGGCAGACTTGCTCCACTTGATCATGACGGGTGTGGGATAGGTCGACTTCTCATACGCAGAGTGATTACCTTTCACACTCTTGGATAACTTAGGAGAATAAATGAAATCAGCACGCTTCGCGCGTACTGCTGTTGCGCTTGTCGCATCGGTTGGATTGGTTGTGGGAGTTATTGCTCCTGCTCATGCCGCTACCCGAACCACAGTA
>WLPU01000022.1 GCA_009698615.1 Actinomycetota bacterium
TTAGGTGAAACCCGTAATGATTTGGCCGGAAGCCAATGGGCTTATTTACACGGCCAACGTGGAGGACAATCTCCGACCGCGGATTTGCACCATGAAATGCGACTGATTGAATTACTGCTAGATGGGCAAGATATTTTCGAAGCCGCTCATGATGTCAGTCAAGGTGGACTCGCTGCAACATTGGTAGAGATGGTTTTGCGCAATAAAGTGGGAGCATATATTTCATTGTCAGGCGAAGCTCTCGTTTCACTTATGAGTGAAACACCTGGGCGTGTGGTCGTGGCAGTAGATAGTGCGAACACTTCGACCCTTGGCGTACTAGCGAACAAACACCAAATTAGGCTCACTAAAATTGGTATTACTGGGGGGGATGCACTGAGTCTCAACGAAGCATCAATCTCTTTGGTCGAATTAAAGAGCGCATTCACCACCACAATTCCGCAACTATTTGGTCAATAAAGGGGACTCTGGTGAGCGGATCTAACTTCTACGCCTTTAGGATGTATTCATGAAAAGCCTTGCTGTGATCATTCCCGTATATAACGAAGCACGCTCTATTCCACGACTGGTTGCAGAGCTTAATGATGTGCCGCCAGGAGTCATTGCAGAGGTAATCTTTGTGAACGACGGCAGCGAGGACAATTCTTTAGAGCTGTTGGAGTTAGCACTAAGAGAGTCCCATCTCAAGTTTAAAATACTCTCAAAGGAGAACGGTGGTAAGTCAAGCGCAATCAAGCACGGAGTTCGAGAGGTTCATGCCAGCCACACGATTATTTTGGATGCAGACCTGGAGCTTGCGACAAGTGACATTGAGAGGTTATGGCAAGTAGTTCTTTCGAGTAAATCAGAAACCGTATTCGGATATCGAAACTTTTTAGCTCAATCATCGTTCACTTACCGATATGCTAAAGGCAATCATGTAATTTCAAATCTCTATGGATTTCTATTTAACGAAGTTATCACTGACATAATGTGTGGTTACAAGTTGGTTCCTACCTCAATGCTCAAAACATTACCGTTCAAATTCAAAAAGTATGCTATCGAAATTGAAATACCAATTCACCTGTGGAGAAATCGCATCCGGCCCTTTGAAGTGCAAGTAGAGTACTCCCCACGTTCGCGCGAAGACGGTAAAGGAATAACTGTTAAAGATGCGATTGCAATTATTTTTACTCTAATAATAAGTAGAGTCTTTTCGGCGCGTCGCGCATGAAAAATGTCCTTCTGAAATCTACCCGTAAAGCTTCTCTGGTTCGAAATGGCGTAGTCACAATTTGCTGGTGGATTGTTTTCTTTCCTGGATTTTATTCAGCTGATTCATTTGCAGTTCTAAATATGGCACGCAATGGAAATTTAAGTGATGATTATTCCGCGCCCTGGGCAATCTTTGTCAATATTTTTTCAGTCCATGGGAGATTCCCAGGAATCGTCACATTGATTTTTGGAGCCATCTTAGCTCTTAGCGTAACGAATTTTGTGTTCGAAATGATGAGTGAACAGACAAGCGCCATTGCTTCCTTTCTAATTTGCTTCACACCACTTGTTGGGGCAATGGGAATTACTTTGTGGCATGACATTCCCATGACTTCGGGATTTTTCATGATTACAACTTTTTTAATTCGTAGTGCAAAATCTTTAGAATCGCCAAAAAGAAATACAGTTCTTTATATATTCCCAGGAGCACTTTTAATTACTTTTCGGCTAAATGGAATACCAACGCTGGTAGTAGTCGGAGTTCTCCTTTCTTTTGTTCCGTTTATGAAGCATGTTAGGAAATATCTTCTGCTATCTGTTGTCGTCGCTCTAGTATTTTCGTTTACAACAAGCCAATTCGTGAAACCTTCTTCAATCACATCACTTCCGGTAGGTTGGATGGCACAGGATATTTCTTGCTATGCCAGCACACCTCAAGGACAAGGGTTTGTTGAAAGGGTGATACCGGGGATTGGTACTACGGAAACATGGCAGTCCGCGTCCTGGTGCGGATGGTTCAGTACGGCAAAGCTGACTTATGTCGAGATGTTGAAATCACCCGCAAAATTGGTCGTCGGTTGGAGCAAACTTGCTGTTGAAGATCCTGGATTTATCCTGCGTACGCATATTAAACGACATAAGTATTTGGTGCCGATTCCAATCTATGGTCTACCGCACCCTCCATTTTTGCAAAGTAATATTGAATCTCAAAATCAAGGTGTTGAGTGGACCTTCCCTGCCTTGGCATCTAAGGCGCGGAATTTGGTTCGGATTTGGAATTATGCGAGTTCGCTGTTCGCTTATTCTGGAATGTGGCTGCTTTTCTTGTTTATATTTTGGTTGAAGTCGCAAAGGAGGGATGTATTCCTCATAGCTTTGTTCGCCTCTGTATTAACCCTGTCTCTATTTATAGTGGCAGAAATATCAGATGGCCGATATGCGCTTTTCACCTTGATTTCTGGGCAGGTACTAGCAGTGGGGCTCATCATTGATTGGCTTCTAAAAGGGACATCTCGACGGTGACGCGCAGACCCGATGGCCGTTTGACGCACGAACTTTTCGCTGGCGAAAAGGGACCACAAGATGCATGCGGGATCTTTGGTGTGTGGGCTCCTGGTGAAGAAGTTGCAAAGTTAACGTTTTACGGGCTTTACGCACTTCAGCATCGTGGTCAAGAATCTGCTGGAATTGCTACAAGCGATGGTGAGCGCATCCTCATCTATAAAGACATGGGTTTGGTCTCGCAAGTTTTCACAGAAAGTGATCTTGCATCGCTCACCGGCGATTTAGCAATTGGGCACTGTCGTTATTCAACTACAGGTTCAAGTACTTGGGTGAACGCGCAGCCAACATTGCGACCTACAAAATACGGAACTCTTGCACTGGCTCATAATGGCAACCTAACAAATACTGGGAACCTCGCAGAGTTGCTTCAGCAACAAACCTTGATGGCACCCGGCAAAGATCGCGGAGCCACAACTGATACAGAGTTGATGACTGCGCTGATCGCTGGACAAGATGAAAAGAATTTTGAAGCAAGTGCGATGGCTGTACTGCCGTTGCTTGAAGGTGCATTTTCACTAGTTTTCATGGATGAACAAACTTTATATGCGGCCCGAGATCGCCATGGAGTTCGACCACTGGTGATTGGAAAACTTGAGCGAGGTTGGGTCGTTGCATCAGAAACGGCAGCCCTAGACATTGTTGGCGCCGCATTTGTTCGCGAAGTTGAACCTGGCGAATTTATAGCAATTAACGAAGAAGGCTTGCGTTCGCAGCACTGGGCAACGCCTGAACCTAAAGGATGCCTCTTTGAATATGTTTATCTAGCACGTCCAGATACAACTATTGCTGGACGCGGAATCCATGCAACACGTGTAGCAATTGGTGAGCGACTCGCCCTCGAACATCCCGTTGAAGCCGATTTAGTAATTCCGGTTCCAGAATCAGGTACTCCAGCGGCAATTGGATATGCGAAAGCTTCTGGCATTGCCTATGGATCTGGATTTGTAAAGAACTCTTACGTTGGCAGAACTTTTATTCAACCTAGCCAAACTATTCGCCAACTTGGTATTCGACTTAAACTCAACCCCTTGCGAGAGATCATTGAAGGAAAACGCATTGTGGTTGTCGATGATTCAATTGTTCGCGGTAATACACAACGAGCGATTGTGAGGATGTTGCGAGAAGCAGGAGCTCTTGAAATTCATGTTCGCATCTCAAGTCCCCCAGTGGAGTGGCCATGTTTTTATGGCATAGATTTTGCCTCACGCGCTGAACTCATTGCCAGTGGGCTTGAAGTTGAGGAAATACGCAGATCCATCGGGGCTGATTCATTGGGTTATGTATCACTGGAGGGCCTCATCGGAGCTACCCAAATTGCTGAATCAAAATTATGCCAAGCCTGCTTCACCGGAAAATATCCAATCACAATCCCAGAAGACATGTCTGAAGGAAAGATGCGTCTGGAAATTACCC
This sequence comes from Actinomycetota bacterium, assembly GCA_009698615.1. GTDB lineage: Bacteria > Actinomycetota > Actinomycetes > Nanopelagicales > Nanopelagicaceae > QYPT01. The sequence goes on from WLPU01000022.1 coordinate 3,952, forward strand.
CAGTGCACAATGGTTCAGTACGGGGTGGCCTGTAGTGGCTTCCTATCACGATGCTGGTGTTGATATTGACGCAGGTGATCGCGCAGTGGAATTAATGAAAGCATTGACAGCAAAAGCCTCTCGCCCTGAAGTAGTTGGAGGGATTGGCGGATTTGCTGGATTGTTTGATGCGAGTGCGTTGAAGAAATACAAGCAACCACTGCTTGCCACATCCACTGATGGTGTTGGAACCAAAACTGAGATTGCTCGCATGATGGGCAAGTACGACACTATTGGTGAAGATCTGGTAGCTATGGTTGTTGATGATTTAGTTGTCTGTGGAGCTGAACCTCTTTTCATGACCGATTACATCGCAGTTGGAAAAGTTGTTCCTGAGACAATCGCAGAAATCGTCAAAGGAATCGCAGCGGGATGCGCCAAAGCCAATACCGCCCTCATTGGCGGAGAAACAGCAGAGCATCCAGGGTTACTAGATGACGATGAATTCGATATTGCAGGTGCCGCTACCGGTGTGGTTGATGCACCAAATTTATTGGGTGCAGAGAGAGTGCGACAAGGCGACATCTTGATTGCAATGCCAGCCAGCGGGTTTCACGCAAATGGATTTTCTCTCATTCGCCACATAATGAAGACAAAAAATTTGTCTCTCGAGGCCAATATAAGTGAATATGGCAAATCATCTGGAGAAGTTTTTCTGACCCCCACTGAGATTTACACATTGGATTGCCTGGCGTTGATTAAATCCTTACAAGAAAAGTTGCACACATTTGTCCACGTTACAGGTGGTGGCATTGCCGACAACACTGCTCGAGTTATCCCAAAAAACTTGAGTGCTGTTTATGATCGATCAACATGGGTACTGCCAATCGAGATGGAAATTATGGCCTCTCTTGGGGCGGTCCCACACAACGATATGGAGCGCACTTGGAACTGCGGCATTGGGATGGTTGCAGTTGTTGATCCATCCGTGGCCGACCTTGCTATTGCCTCTTTAGCTGCCCGTGGAATGAAGGCGTGGGCATCTGGTGTGGTCGTGTCGATGAAAGAGGCAGATTCGAAGTGGTCATACTTGAGTGGGAAATATCGCACGTAACGCGCAAAGAAAGAACGAGGCCCTTGGACTATGAGTTCGAGATTCAATAAGAGTTCTGTAATAAACCCGATTCTTCAGCGCCGAAATCTTTATTTGCTGGCCCTGCTTGTGCTTCTCGCAAAAATACTCCTCATCTTTTCAATCAAGAATGGTGGTTGGTTGGGAGCGGATGGAGAGAGCTACCGCACTGGAGCAAATGGCATTTTGGCGGATGGAATCTTTTCTAAGAATGGCGCCTTGCTTTATTGGCCCGCGGGTTATTCAATCGTTATGTGGCTTCTAGCCTTAATTAGTTTTTCGAAACTACGAATTCTGATCTCTATTTTCCAGTCGATCATTTACTGCGCTGGATCAATGTTTTTTGTTGAAAAGATTCGCCAGAGTCGCCTGCAAAAAATGGCTCTACCAACTGCCCTAATTCTGGGTTTTAATCCGACGCTTTCACTGAGTTCGCTTGTTATTGGATACGAAAGCCTTGTTGCTTCATCTCTATTATTGAGTATCTCACTAATTATTCATGCTCAGCAAAAGCCCGAGAAGAAAATACTATTACTATGTTTATTTCTTGTCGCCCTGCTTCAGGGTTTCGCTGCTTTTATGCAGCCACGTTCGTTACTTTTCGGGGTTGTCTTATTAATTCTTTGGGGTGTGCAGCAAGGCACACGAAAGAGTTTCACAAAACTAGTGATTATTGGAATTTGCATACTTGCAGTTTTACCTATTTCCCTTGTTGCACGGAATATAAGAGCAAATGATGTGGCAACAGTTTCAACAAACCTCGGTATAACTATGAATCTTGGTGCTGGAAATAGTGCAACTGGTGGATATGACGGAGGCGGCGGGGTTGACTGTAAAGCAGGTCAAGGTGCAAAAACTGTTACCGATAATCAAGAGGTATTGTGTGTCCTAACGTGGTATCTACATCATCCAATTAAGACTGCGGAATTAGCAATCAATAAGTCTGTTTTCTTTTGGTCCCCTTGGACTGGACCATTGGCGAATGGGACAATGGGACGAAATCCTTGGGCAAAGATCAGTCCGATGGGTCGCATGGGAGTTAGCGCCCAGGGCCAGGCTTTGGGATATGGATTATTTGGCAAAATCATTTCTTGGCTCTGGCTATCAGCCGGATTACTCCTTTTCTTTCTAGGCTTTATTGGGCTATGGGGCGCTGGCGGTGCTGAAAGGTTTATCGGGTCGCTAGCCGCCACGCCGGTCTTGCTGGCGTGGCTAACTTCGATCGGCACCATCGGCGATCACAGATTCCGACTACCAACGATGCCCCTGAGCCTCTTTCTGCAGGTTGTAGGCGTATTTGCGCTTCAGGACATTCTCAGAAAACGTAGACGTGGCTCCGCTTTGGAACCAAATGGTGAGGCACGATAACCTTCCCACCTGATTGAACATAGGTAAGGAGGTCACGCTATGGGGCGCGGCCGATCAAAAGCTAAGCAAACCAAAGTTGCTCGTGATTTGAAGTATTCATCTCAAGAGATGGACCTTGACCGCTTAGCAAAAGAACTTCATGGAGAACCAGATCCTCAAAAAGATCGTGATGATGACGATCCATTTGCTGAGGGCAACTACATTCCACGCGCATAAAACTTATGCGACCAACTCCTTATGTTGCATCGCTTCGAGTCTATGAACCGCTGTCCACATTTGAACCTGCTGATCAATTGCGGTGGTCCCAGCTAAGCGTTAACAATCGCAGTAGTGATGATGAGCAAATACTTGCACTCAAGCGTGTGATTTTTCCAGAATCACCTGCGCTCGCACCAGATGGCGCACACATTTTGGAAATTGACGGAATTAAGTATGTCGCGCCTTGGTCAACCGCAACTCGTTGTTGGGCGGCGTTGGAGAACTTTAAGGAATCGCTTCCTATATCAGTATCTAGATTTTTCCTTACTCAAAACGCTGAAGAAGTAATTACTGCTGGTGCCGAATTTGTCGAGACAAAAGTTCCACATATCTTGACTGAAACGTGGATCATTCCCCCACGGTGGTTTTCACTTTTTCTACCGGAAGAGCGTGTCCGTGGCCGCGGAGACGACGGAGCATTTACAACAATGCGAACATCAATTGCTAACGCAAAGGCGCGTTGCGAAATGGTCCACATGGCAGTTCGCGGCGCATTCGGCGTTGGCCCAGTGGAGGAAGAAATTGAAAACCTTGGAGATTGGCTTGCAGAATTTAGCCCTCAATCATTTCTTGAATTGGATTACGGCGGGCTCGCGACCTACCTAGAGAATTCATTGATAGCTCAAGGTGAGGCCGGATTAGAAGGTGACACCTCTATCGAAGATGTGTTGATGTCGATTGGTGGGCTTGCAACAGGAGACGGTTCGCTTGCTGGACGCGGTTATGAACGCTTAGTCACACGTTGGCGCAGGGTCGCGGCCTTTGAACAAGCCATGTAATTGTGCACTTGCCGAACTGCGTGCGATGTCGCATACTTCCCACCATAGCGGTGCAAAGTGGACATTTAGGGGCTGATTTATGAGCAGATTGTCAGATGCAGAAGTCCTTTTAACCCCGGGAGAAGTCGCAATACTTTTTCACGTTGATCCAAAGACGGTGACTCGATGGGCCAAAGCAGGCAAACTCACATCTATTCGTACCTTGGGTGGACACCGCCGATATCGTGAATCTGAAGTGAAAGAACTTTTACGTGATAACCCCAAGACGGGCAGCTGAGGTAGCTTTTTAGCGGCGTACTTATGCAATATTCAATTAAGCAATTTCTGTTATTGGGCGGGGCAGCCTTCATTCTTGTCGGCGCAATCACGCCCGTAATGCGTGCGCTTGCACTTCGAATCGGGGCAGTGGATGCCCCTGACTCTGGCAGGAAAACTCAGAAAGAACCAGTTCCATACCTGGGTGGAGTGGCGATTGTCATCGGAGTCCTAACCGTTTCATATGCCGCACTCCTGTATAGCGATTTTTCTAAGCAAACTTTTCTGTTGGCTAGTTCCGTACTTTTACCCGCGCTGGCGATGGCCGTGATGGGACTTATAGATGATTTACGTGGACTTCTGCCATGGCCTCGCTTGGCTGCCCAAACAATTGTTGCAATTATTGTGGCGACTCTGTTGATTTCTTCTCACACAATAGGAACTGCATTTAACAATCGAATACTTGATGCTGCCGTCTCTATTCTTTGGATTGTAGGGGTGTGTAATTCAATTAACTTCTTTGATAATTTAGATGGAGGCGCATCGGGGACAGTTGCTATAACTACCTTCTTTTTGTTTTTAATTGCTTACGATCGCCAACAAGTTTTGGTTAGCGCGCTTTCGATCGTCACCGCTGGTGCGACATTTGGATTCCTTCTTTGGAATCGCCCCCCCGCAAAGATTTATATGGGTGATGCCGGTGCACTTTTCCTAGGAATTGTGGTTTCCGTTCTCACAATCCGGCTCAATCCAGGTGTGGTTTCTCGAGGACTCTCGATTGCAATCCCTGGAGCGCTTATGGCCGTGCCAATAATGGACACGACTGTGGCCGTGGGGTCAAGAATTTTTCGTCGAATTTCCCCATTCGAAGGCGGTAGAGATCATTTATCCCATCGCCTTATGCGTATTGGTTTCAGTCGCCGTTTCGCAGCCTTTGCACTTTGGGGATTGACCTTTCTCTTTGCCGTTCTAGCGCTAGCGATTTACACCTGGCCAGATAGCGCCGGTAAGGCACTACTCCTTGTAGGAATCTTGGGTTGGCTTATGTTAGCTTCATTTTTCTTCCGCATTCCAAGTACGGATGACTGATTGAATCACGTTTATTAATCCTATCCAGTAGTCTTCATCAGTGTCACTTCGAGTCATATTTAGAATTGCGCTTGGGATACAGAAATTGCTAGGCCTAGTTAAGCATTTAATTCTTTCAAATAAACTGCTCTCTCTATTCGTTTCACTCCACCTCATACTCGCCATTTCACTGGGCAGAATGTTTGCATTTGCGCCAGATGAGTCGTCATACCTTTACACTTTTAAAACTTTTTATGGTGGACACTTTCCCGATTCCCAGGCTCAAAGCGGTTGGATTTCTACTCCCAAACCATTCCTGTTCATCGCATTACTGCCGGCAAAGGTGCTGAACGTATTTGGCGTATCAGACATAATTTCGCTTCGAATTCTCTCAATTTTCGTAGTTGCGATGTCGTTCATAATTATACGGAATTTATATTCTTCCGCTCTTTCGAATAGCAGATCGAATTTTATTTTGGTGTTCTTCTTCATACCTTCGATATTTGTTTGGACAACCCTCGGGATGAGAGAGTCCTATCTCTTGCTCGAGATCACTCTAATAATTGCTGGAATCAAGGAACTTTCTATCCGGCGAAGCAAGAGAGCCTTTTTCTATTTGGCAATTGGCACTTACGCGCTATTGTCAACTAAGAGTTACCTATATTTCGTAATCGCTGCGATTAGCCTTGCGCTAGTTCTTTTCCTATTTTTTACACAGGACAGAGTTAAGAATATTGCCGTAGTAACACTTGGAATCTATTTGGTTCCAATGGCGTTGCTTGGGGTAAGCGCATCTCCTTCGGCAATTCGGAATATGTTTCTTGGAATTTTTCATTCCGATACCGCATCTGTAACAAATCGAATTTCAGAGGAAGGATTGACAATTGATGTGTTAAATGGGACCTGCATTGCCACTCTCACAGGAAGTATTACCGTTGTAGGGCACGGAGAAATTTTGCAAAATATGGGGCGATGCACTGACGTAAATAACCAGACGATTGAAATTTTTGGAACCTTGGCCAAAACTAGAGGTAGTGCCTCAACGGGTGGTCGAGTTATTACGATTACAGGAACAGGAACAGGAACAGGAACAGGAACAGGAACAGGAACAGTTTCTGTTACTGAAGATGGTGTCAAGTTGAAGTTTAATGGAGATACGACTTTGATAGTTCTCTATTCTTTCTTAACAGCTAATCCAAATTCAAATCTCGCTAAAGCCTTTAGGGTTCTTGGTATCGCCGATAAGATAGAAAAAATTTGGCAAGAAAAAATTTCACTGGGACTCATTTCTGCCACTAAGGAAGTTGGGTCCGATAACTCCGGCATATCCTCCTATAAAATCCGCAAAGGTTCTGTCGGAAACCCGTTTTCGTGGATTGCTCCGTCATTCGACTTTCTTGTTATGCCATTTACTCTTTTTAATCATGCGGGTATAAGCCTTGCGATCATTTCTTTGGAATCACCAATATGGTGGTCTCTATATCTTTGCGTTGGCATTCAAATCTTTAGATTCAGAGCCCGAGATCTTTTTAAGGATAAAGTCTTATTTTTTGCAACATCGTTCCTTTTGGCGTTTGTAGCCGTGAGTTCATTGATCGAAGTAAATTTAGGAACCTCCATACGTCATCGATCGATAATCCTGATTCCGCTCGTCTTTATATATTTGCAAGCTCGGGAAAAAAATGAGATCGCGAATTTTTAACTACGCTTTAACTTCAAGTGAAATTGCTTGGCAGCATTGCTCATGTTAATAGAGTCTTTTTTAATTGCAATCCGAGTCTGCCCTAACGCCACTCGAAGTAATGTGGGGGCTCAATAGGTAACCCTCTTCGATTAATTGTTATGGTTCAGGCTCATGCTGTTGATGGGAAAGCAAATGCAGCGGTCCGGAACGAGCTTGCAAAGGTCTTCGGTTTACGTGCAAGAGATTTCACTATTGTTTTAGGTGAACATGGTCGCGATAAACAAATTTCAGTTTCGAGACATTCAATTGAGGTCAGGGACCGGAGGGAAAAGTTAATTGCCGTCGGTCGCGGAAGATTCGAGAAAGAGTAGGCTCCACAAAAGAGAGTGGCTCGGGACAGGATCGAACTGTCGACCTCACGATTTTCAGTCGCGCGCTCGTACCAACTGAGCTACCGAGCCTAAAAAAGTTCAACGCCAGCCACCTCACGATGTACAACGCCAAACTCTTGCGACCTGGACGGGACTTGAACCCGCGACCTCCGCCGTGACAGGGCGGCGCGCTAACCAACTGCGCTACCAGGCCTTGATGAAAAACCTGTCACATAAGTGGCTCTTATGTCACCTTCGAAGCCGTTACTACCTTTCGTTCCGAACTATCTTTACTACTTCGTACTTCTTTATAACGTTTCTACTTCTTGTCGTGCGTGCCCCCAACGGGATTCGAACCCGTGTTACCGCCGTGAAAGGGCGATGTCCTAGGCCCCTAGACGATGGGGACGTTTGAGGCTCGCAAAGCGTACCTTCATTATGACGCGCGACAAAACTGAGTTATTGAGAGGTACTTAATTACTCGGTAATTGCCCAATACGCCTTCACAAGCAAGTGTCAACGCCTTTACCCGAGGGCCCAAGACACGGTAATCGAAACCGTCACATCTTGCTGTCCCAGATCAACCTGAGTCGCACCCGCATCACTTTTCGCTACACCCATCATTGGAATATATGAATTCGGAGAAGAATTCTCGACTAATGAATTTACCTTTCCAAGTTTCAAACCGAGAAGTGAAACGTACGAGGCGACTTTCGCTTTTGCTTTCTTCACTGCATCCGAACGCGCACTTGCAGTGGCCTTAGTCGCATCAAGGATAAATGGAGTAACTCCGTTTACTTGCAAGTTATCTCCTCCGGCCAAAATTACGGCATCCACTATTGTTCCAGCACTTTTTGTGTTTCTAATAATTACGGTGAAACTTTGGCTTGCTCGGTATCCCGTTAAGACGGAACCCTTGTCTTGCGTGTAGTTATATTCAGGGTAAACCGTGATCGACTGAGTTGCGGTGTCTTTAGTAGCAATCTTGTTTGCAGTCAGAGCCGATCGCACACCGGAGGCAGATGTTGATGCTAGAGAGAGTGCTTCCTTATTGCTTGGCGCCACAACTGACACCGTTGCATTGAGTCGCACCGCATCGGGTGAAACTTTAACTGTCCCATCTGCGGTGATGGTTATGCTTGGCTCAGGTACTGCCGCCATTGTTGCGGGCGCTAGTGCAATACTTCCAACGAGAGATATTGCAGTTATTAGGACGGCGACCCGCTTTGTAATTGTTCTATTCATGGCGTAATTCTCATCCCAAGGGGAGTAAAAAGCCAATGTATGTGCCTGAGCAAGCCCTATGAACCTGCTAATAATTACATTGAGGACATTGGTAGGCTCAGCCCATGGCTCATGTTGCGGTAACTGGGGGCGCAGGATTTATTGGCTCCAATCTCGTTGCTGCGTTGGCGAAAAGAGGTCATTCCATAGTTGTTGTAGATGACCTTTCTACAGGATTAGCATCCAATGTGAATCCAGCAATTAGCGAATTTCACGAAATCTCTATTGTTGACCGCCACGCCCTGAGCAAAGCTATTGGCAGCGCTGAAGTAATTTTTCACTTAGGTGCTCGTGGTTCAGTGCCCCGGTCAATCAAAAATCCTGTGGCAACGCATGATGTGAATGCAACCGGGACGCTTAATGTATTAGAAGTTGCTCGCCAAAGCGGTGCACATGTCGTTTACAGTTCTTCTTCATCCGTTTACGGGCGAAACGGTGTCTTGCCCAAAGACGAAACAATGTGGCTGGGGCCAATGACCCCTTATGCCGCAAGTAAATTGGCAGCAGAAGGCTATGTGCAGGCTTACGGTTCGGCATATAACGTGCCGACAACCCTGCTTCGTTTTTTTAATGTATTTGGCCCACGGCAAAGGCCCGATCACGAATATGCCGCTGTACTGCCTAAATGGATTTGGAAAGCGATGCAAGGCGAACCGATCGAAGTGTATGGAGATGGTTCCCAATCTCGAGATTTCACTTACGTTCAAACGGTGATTGATGTTTGTCTTGACGCTATGGATCACAGAGTTACTCATGATGGCGCAATAAATTTAGCCTATGGAAATCGCATCACACTCAATGACACAATTGCAATGTTAAAGAAACATTTTCCTAACTTGCAGGTAAAGTATGTTCCCATTCGTCCAGGGGATGTTAAAGAGTCTCAAAATTCGCCAGGCTTACTCAAGAAGCTATTTCCAAATGTCACACCAAAAGAATTCGAAAGTGCCCTCAGTGAAACCGTCCAATGGCTTAAAGCTGATGGGCAGAGCGTTGCTAATGGACCCTCGTCCATCGATTAGGTAATTGTAAATTTCCTGATCACTTTAGGAAAATTTCCCATTTGTTGAGCAATTTAAGGTAAAGGTCTTGGTGGTCGCGCACTAATCGCTGGACGCCATATCTTTCCATTGTGTAGGCCTTTGCTTTATTGCCCATCTGGTGTCGAAGGGATGGGTCCGCGATAAGTTTTTCGAGGGCTTGGGTCAGTGCCGTGGTCGATAAATCAGTAAGCAA
>WLPU01000023.1 GCA_009698615.1 Actinomycetota bacterium
CAGAGTGATTACCTTTCACACTCTTGGATAACTTAGGAGAATAAATGAAATCAGCACGCTTCGCGCGTACTGCTGTTGCGCTTGTCGCATCGGTTGGATTGGTTGTGGGAGTTATTGCTCCTGCTCATGCCGCTACCCGAACCACAGTAGTAATCGTTACAAGTAACGCCGAAACATCATTAAACCCAGGCACGCCAGATACCAACCTCACAATCAACACTGATATTGCCTATCTGACTGGCTCCGGTTTTAACTACTACACGGACAAAAAAGAACTTGTTAAGAACACAATTTTTGGTTCGTATGCAAAAGTCAGCAAGGCCTCTGACAAGACATTGGTTGTAAAATACACAATCAATGCTGGCCGCAAGTGGTCTGATGGAACTCCAATTACTGCTGTGGATCTCTTGCTGAGCCACATTCTCATGAGCAGTAAGTACTCGGTTAAAGCCGGTCTTGGTGATCCAACAAATGCTGACGTTGCACCGGCTTTCAATTCCGGAAACTATGGCGGAACATATGATTCACACGTTGTCGGACTACCAGAAGTAAGTGCTGACAAGATGTCAGTAACAATTACTTATGATTCTCCAATTGCTAACTGGGACCTTATGGGCCCTGGACCAGCGCCAGTTCACACTCTTGTATTGATGGCCGAAGGCAAGAAGACTCTTGGAACAGCTGCAGAGAATACAGCAGCTACAGCTAAGTTCTTGGATTACTTCACCTCATACAACACTGCAGCCCTCAAGAAGATTGGCAAGGTCTGGAGCGAGGATTACAACATCACTGCTGTAGATTCTTCAACCAACCCATTGCTCCTTGTTGGAAATGGTGGATACGTCGTAACAGGTGCAGTTTCAGATCAGACTCTGACACTTGGCGTCAATGACAATTACAACTCAGGTCCAGCTCTTAGTGGCATCAAGACAATCGTCTTTAAGATGATTGGTGATGGCACAGCAGCTGCACAGGCACTTGCTAATAAAGAGGTAGACATTTATCAAGGTCAACCAACTGCTGACTCAGTCAAGCAACTCAAAGCAATTGAAGGCGCCACTGTTGTTGGTGGAACTAACGCTTGCTACGAGCATCTTGAACTTCGTCAAGGTTCTGGCCCAGGAGAAACCTCTGATTACACAGGTCCATTCGCAACGAGCTCAAATGCTGCAAAGAATCAAAAGGGTAAGGACCTGCGAACAGCATTCCTTCTTGCCTACCCACGTCAAGAGATTGTTGACAAGATTGTTAAGCCAATCAACCCAGATGCAGTTGTCGTGAACTCAGAGTTCATGCTTCCTGATCAGGCTGGCTATGACAAACTGATCAATAGCAGCGGAGTTTCTAAGTACACAACTGGTACTCAAGCAACTCGCACTGCAGCAGCACTTGCACTTGTCAAGAAGTATTATCCAAAGGCTGCAGCCGGAAGTGGATCGATCAAGATCAACCTCATGTTGCCTGCTAACAACTCACGTCGTGCCGCAGAAGCAGCACTAGTGATTGCAGAAGAAGCTAAAGCTGGTTTCACTGTTTCTGCACCACCAATTTCTGGTTGGGGCGGAAAGTTAGATCAGAATGCCTTTGATGCTGAGTTCTATGCATGGTGCCCAAGCTCTGTTACTCAGACTGGTACCAATGCGAACTACCAAAGCGATGGCGGAAATAACCACATCGGCTACGTAAGTGCACGTATGGATAAGTTGCTTCATTCACTTGAGGTTCAACTGACTCCAGCACAAGTACTCGCAAAGTGGATTCAGGCCGACAGCATCTTGATTCAAGATGCAGTCTCACTTGGAATCTTCCAACACCCAGCAGCAACGGCATATAACTCAGCGTTGTTTAACGTTAAGCCAGCTCCGTTGTCACCTAACTTGGTGTGGAACTACTGGGAGTGGCACTACTAAGAATTAAGTCTTAGTAATCACCCCTTAAGAGCGTAAAAAGAAGTAGCGTCCAGATACTCTCTGGACGCTACTTCTACGCTTATCAGCAAGTACAATTTTGGAAGTCGTTGACCCCGTCAGCGAGATGCACTCAGTTTTATAATCGAAGAAGGTGAATTCCCGTGTTCGCGTACATCATGCGTCGCCTAGGAGTTCTTTTTGTCATCTTATTTGGGTCAAGTTTTATTTTGTATAACTTGGCGGCGATTTCGGGCGATCCATTAGAAGCGCTTCGCACGAGCAGCGCACCGAATGCTAAGCAACAAATGCTTGTTCTCACACGATCCTTGCACCTTAATATTCCGCCGCCCATTCGCTATTTCATCTGGCTCAAAGGGATTTTGGGCGTATTTATAGGACACATTGATTTTGGAATGACTCGCAACGCCCAGCCCGTTGCCACATCAATTTCAGCAGCAATCCCGGTCACGATTCGTTTAGTTGCTGGCGCTACTTTTGTTGCCATCCTTCTGGGAATCACCATGGGCATCGTTACCGCGCTTCGCCAGTACAGCCGATTTGATTACTTTATGACGTTCGTTTCATTCCTTATGTTCTCCCTTCCAATATTCTGGGTCGCCGTATTGCTCAAGCAATACCTTGCAATTACATTTAATAATTTCCTTTCGCATCCAACTGTTACGCCGGGGTGGTTGATTGGGCTGAGCATCGCGAGCGGAATTTTCTGGGCAGCAGTAATTAGTGGCAGCCGCAAACGGGTGTGGTCAATCTTCGTGGCTGCTGCAAGCTCCACTGGCATCTTCTTAGAAATCCTTTCAATTACAAAGTGGTTTATTCACCCAGGACTGGGCCCGGTAATAATTCTTGGTGCAGGCATTGGTGTGGCATTTGCAATTACTCAACTTTCTACCGGAATCAGCCACCGGCCTGCACTCAAGGCGGCACTTGTAATGGCAGCTATGGGGCCAGTTGTGTATTACCCCGTGCAATACATTTTCAACACTAATGGGCGACTGATCAGTTTCCCATTGCTGGTGCTCGTCACAATTGGATTTGCTGTAGCGATTTCGTTTTATTTTGCAAAGATTGATCGCGGTCCTGTCATCCGAACTGCAGTCTTGACTGCATCACTTATTGGCATTCTGCTCATTGTTGATAAATTCATGCAAACCTGGCGCCCTTATATGGAAACTGATGCGGTCAATTATCGACCTATCCCAACAGTCAGCCAAGCTAATTCGCTTCTTGCTCCTGGCAACTATTGGTTCACGGCGCTGGACATTTTGGTCCATATGTTCTTGCCAACAATCGCACTCACCTTGATTTCTTTTGCTGGCTACACACGATATTCACGTGGAACCTTGCTTGATGTTTTAAATCAGGATTACATCCGCACTGCCCGCGCAAAAGGTCTGACTGAGCGCACTGTCATCATGCGTCACGCCTTCCGTAACACGATGATTCCGCTAACGACAATTATTGTTGTCGATATCGCCGGTATCATCGGGGGAGCAATCATCACCGAGAGAGTTTTCGGTTGGGTCGGGATGGGAACGCTTTTTAATCAGGCCTTAACTTCCTTTGATCTCAATTTGTTAATGGGCGTATTCTTGCTCACAAGTTTCCTTACGGTATTTGCAAATCTTGTTGCCGATCTTCTTTATTCTGCTCTTGATCCACGTATCAGAGTGGGTGGTTAGCGATGGGTAAGAAATCCAATGCTATGGATCCCACTGCGGATTTCAGTGATCATTCCATCGCAAACTTAGAAACTAAGGGTTTGAGCCAAGGTCAAATAGTTCGACGCCGTTTCATCAGGCACCGAGCAGCTGTAGGATCACTTTTCTTATTGGGAAGCATCATTATTTTTGTATTTAGTGCATTGAACTTGCATATTCTTTTCTTTCACTATCACGGGTGGTGGAAGTATTCGACAACTGATTTACCAGAATTGATGTATAAAAATTGTCCCAATGATTCAATTGGTTGCCCAACTCTTGACGTCATTCCAAAATTTATTGACGGTACAGGAGTAGGGCTTGGCGCCCACCCATTCGGACAAGATGACATTGGCCGGGATTATTTCGCCCTTGTGATGCGTGGTGCTCAACGCTCAATCTTGGTTATGTTCATTATTGGAATTATCGCCGCAGTAATCGGAACAGTCATTGGTGCGATTGCAGGCTTCTTCCGCGGATGGGTCGACGCAGTATTGATGCGTTTCACCGACTTCATCATCACTATCCCTTCGATCATCATCGGCTCGGTGATTGGTTTCCATTTTGGAAACCTTGGCGTCATGTTCTTAGCTTTTTATTTAGGTATGTTTTCATGGACTGGGTTGTCACGCTTAGTACGAGGTGAATTTCTTTCACTTCGTGAGCGTGAGTTTGTCGACGCAGCGAGAGTTGCGGGAGCAAGCAATCGGAGAATCATCTTTAAACACATTTTGCCAAATGCGGTAGGCGTCATCATCGTCTCAGTTACCTTGTTGATGTCTGGCGCAATCTTGCTTGAAACGGCGTTGAGTTATCTTGGCTTTGGGGTTATTCCACCGGATGTTTCCTTGGGATTGCTTATCAGCCAGTATCAAGATGCATTTACTACTCGCCCATGGCTGTTTTGGTACCCCGGCATTTTCATTATTATTATTGCGTTGTGCGTTAACTTTATCGGTGATGGATTACGCGACGCCTTTGATCCGCGCCAGCGCGCACGGCTTACAAAAAGGATGCGAACTCGAAAAGTGCCCCTCGAAAATCAGGGAGCTAAAAGTGAATAACACTCAAGAGCAGACCAAGCACCAAACTGGTCACCATGACAGTGGCGCCAGCAGAGTTGTATCTGACTTGGCTTTCAAGCCCCTTAATAGTTCCGAGTTTTCTAAACTCTTCCAAGCGCAATCGGGCAATTTGGGAAGCCGCGCCAGAATGACTTCGCGGAGACTCACCTGGACGCATCAAGGTGTTCGCACCGAGGTTGAGACCACGCATTTCACTCTTATGAACGCTTCGGGCATGGTGACGACCCGGGGCGGGAGCAGCCCACGCATAAATAGTTTTATTACCAACGAGAATCGACATGGAGTATCTGGCTTCGATTTCTTCGACGCGTTGCCATCCAGCAGTAATTTCGATCAATGGATTAGTAATTGTGATGCCCTCATCAAAGATCGTGACTTTGGGGCGGATAAAAATCAAGTACGCGCCACAGGATGCAGCCGTACCCCATGCGACTGTGGTGAGCAGATCATGGGCGCCACCAGAAATCGCAGATTGGATCGTGAGGCCAGCACTAATAAAGAAGATAACTCCCGCCATGAAATATCCGCTCCAGGGGCGAAAAACATCAGGATTACTCATTCATCTATTGTCTCACGCAATATTGTTTCCAGCCATAGCGCAAAGGAAGTAGCGCGATGACGCAACCTGTATTGAAAGTAGAAAACTTCACTGTCGAGTACTGGGTAGATGGCAATTGGTATCCAGCTGCGATTGATATGAATTTTGAAGTCTTACCCGGCAAAGTGTTGGCGATTGTTGGAGAATCTGGTTCTGGTAAATCAACAACTGGTTTAGGGCTGATGAGCTTGTTGGCCAACAATGCTCGCACATCTGGCAGTGTTCAAGTCAAAGGTGTAGAGATGATCGGCGCCAACCCTTCTATCCTTCGCAAAAATCGCGGCAATGAAGTTGCTTATATTTTCCAAGAGCCAATGACAGCCCTCAATCCTGTTTATTCCATTGGTTTCCAAATTGTTGAAACAATTCGCAATCACTTCGAGATGGGCCCTAAAGAGGCAAGAGTGCGCGCGGTAGAACTTTTAACGATGGTAGATATTCCAGACCCCGATAAGTCATTTGATAAGTATCCGCATCAACTCTCTGGCGGCCAACGCCAACGTGCAATGATCGCTCAATCGTTGGCTTGCGATCCAGGGCTTCTGATTGCTGATGAGCCAACAACCGCACTCGATGTTACGGTCCAGGCAGAAATCCTCGACCTCATGCGAGACCTTCGTACCAAACTTAATTCTGCGATTTTATTAATCACCCATGACATGGGAGTTGTCGCAGATCTTGCAGATGAGATTCTGGTGATGAAAGATGGCCGCACGGTTGAGCACGGCACCGCAGATCAAATCTTTAATCGCCCAGTGCATCCATACACACAAGAACTTATTGGAGCAGTGCCAATCCTTGGTCACAGCGCGCAACGCGTGGTGGCCACTTCGGGTACTTCGAAACCATCGCCGGTATTGGTCTTGGATAACGTCACGATTCAATATCCCAAGCGCGGTCGCATTCCAGCATTCACTGCAGTAAAAAACTTTAATTTGGAGATCTTTCCTGGCGAAATTGTTGGCCTTGTGGGCGAATCAGGCTCTGGCAAGACAACAGTGGGACGCGCCGCTATTGGTTTGTTGCCAATAAAAGAAGGTCGTATTGAAATTGTAGGTACAGATATCAGTCACGCCACGCAGAAGGAACTTTTTCCAGTCCGTCGCCATACTGGAATTGTTTTCCAAGACCCTGCAAGTTCACTTAATCCTCGCCTTCCAATTGGCGAAAGTATTGGCGAACCTATATTTCTTGCTGGCATCGCAAAAGGTGAAGCGCTCAATCGCAAGGTTGAAGATCTACTGGATCAAGTTGAACTCCCACGCAGCTATCGCAACCGTTATCCGCATGAACTCTCTGGTGGTCAACGACAAAGAGTAGGTATTGCGCGTGCACTTGCCCTAACTCCAGATCTTCTTATTGCTGATGAACCAACTTCGGCGCTGGATGTCTCTGTCCAGGCTAGGTTTCTAGATTTGCTGCAAGAGTTGCAGGAACAACTTAAATTTTCATGCCTTTTCATCAGTCACGACTTAGCTGTGATCGACATTTTGTGTCACAGAATTGCAGTGATGCAAGATGGTCATTTAGTGGAAGTCGGCGATCGCGATGCGATTTTGAAGCATCCAAAGGATCCTTACACCCAAAGATTGATTGCGGCAGTTCCGGTGCCAAATCCAGCCGAACAACGCAAACGTCGCGAAGCCCGCTTGACGGCAAAGCACTCCTAGTACTCAAGTGAAATCCAGTTTAACTTCTTAATATTTTTTTAAGACTAAAACATTTAAGTGAGTAAATTCTTTCCGACTACAATTCGTTTGCTAGAAATTCCTATTCGATTTCAATAAGGTCGAGATAGTTTTCATTCCATAAATCTTCATCGCCATCAGGCAATAACAAAACACGATCAGGTCGAAGCGCCTGCACGGCGCCCTCGTCGTGAGAGACAAGAATGACCGAGCCTTGATATTCGCCCAAGGCTGCCAAGATCTCATCGCGAGATGCGGGATCCAAGTTGTTTGTAGGCTCATCGAGCAATAAAACATTTGCGGCGCTCACAACCAAGGTCGCAAGGGCAAGGCGTGTGCGCTCTCCACCGCTGAGAACTTTGACGGGCTTATGGACGTCATCACCTGAAAAGAGAAAGGAACCCAATACATTGCGCGCTTCTGGTTCGCGAATATCGGGTGAGGAACTCTGCATATTTTCAAGAACAGTACGTTCGTAATCAAGGGATTCATGTTCTTGGGCGTAGTACCCAATTTTTAAGCCGTGCCCCGGGAGGACTTCACCTGTATCTGGTTCGAGTTCACCTGCCAACATCCGAAGGAGAGTTGTTTTTCCTGCTCCATTGAGGCCGAGGATTACAACGCGCGATCCCTTATCAATGGCCAAATCAACATCGGTAAAGACTTCCAGTGATCCATACGATTTGCTCAGACCAGTTGCCGTCAGTGGAGTCTTACCGCAGGGCGAGGGAGTAGGAAAGCGCAATTTTGCGACTTTGTCAGACTTACGCACCTCATCAAGGCCTGATAACAATTTCTCAGCGCGACGAAACATTCCTTGCGCAGCCTTGGCTTTAGTGGCTTTAGCACGCAACTTTTCTGCTTGCTTTTCCAGGATTGCAGCTTTCTTTTCAGCATTGGCGCGGTCAATTTTTCTACGGTGTTCGTCAGATTCGCGTTGTTGAAGATATTTTTTCCAGCCCATGTTGTAGACATCAATGACGTTGCGATTGGCATCTAAGTAGAAGACTTTATTTACTACTGTCTCGATCAAGTTAACATCGTGGCTAATCACTACGAGGCCACCAGGATATTTTGATAGGTAATCTCGAAGCCATGTCACCGAGTCAGCATCAAGGTGGTTGGTTGGCTCATCCAGTAGAAGTGTCTGAGCGCCGCTAAAGAGAATACGTGCAAGTTCGACTCGACGACGCTGTCCGCCGCTGAGTGAATCAAGAGGTTCTTCAAATAATCTTTCTGGAAGTCCGAGGGAGGTTGCGATTGCTTCGGCCTCTGACGTGGCGCTGTAACCACCGGCAGCACTGAATTCACTTTCGGCGCGGCTGTAGCGGTTCATGACAGCCTCAAGATCTTCACCTTGTGCCGTTGACATTGCATGTTCGGCTTGGCGCATTCGCTCAACAATCTGATCAAGGCCGCGCACAGACAAGATTCGCTCGACCACCGTGCCAGCTTCATCGCCAGTGCGTGGGTCTTGCGGCAAATAACCAATGGCGCCACTTCGTAAAACTTGGCCACCTGCAGGCAAAGTTTCACCCGCTAGAACTTTGGCTAGCGTGCTTTTTCCCGCTCCGTTTCGCCCAACAAATCCCACGCGATCACCGTGGTTGATGCGGATGCTGACATTTGAAACGAGCAGACGCGCACCCGCGCGCAATTCAAGGCTCTGTGTCGCAATCATGTGAGGGAGTTTCTCATAGTTTCGCCGGGGCGAAATGCCACATCAAATTTGCCCTTGCTGACAGGCGTGAATTGTCATTACATTTACGGCCAGAGATAGACTTCACTAATTCCTACGCAACTATGACGAATCGAGAGCTCTGTAATGGCTTATAACCAACGTCTTCAAGATCATGCGAAGAAGATTGGACGAGATGTCCGCGTTGCACTCGTGGGCGCAGGTCAGATGGGACATGGCTTCGGTTGCCAAATCAACAGAATGCCGGGTCTTGCGCTGTCCCTAGTTGTAGACATTCATGCAGATCGAATCAAGAGTTTGTATGGCGATATTGGCGTAACCAATGTCGTTATTAGCGATGACCCGACAGTAATTTCTGCAGCCCTACTTGCTGGAAAAGCAGCCGGTATGACTTCGGTGGATCACCTTGCAGAACTTCCTTTTGACATCGTTGTTGAGGCAACTGGAGTTCCAGATATTGGAGCGCAAGTTGCATACTCATGTCTATTGGCAAAGAAAGATGTTGCAGTTCTCAATGTCGAAATGGACGTAACTATTGGACCACTTCTTCATGCCACTGCTGTGAAAGGTGGCGCTGTTTACACCGTGTGCCACGGGGATGAACCAGTGGAGGCAAAAGTTCTCGTCGATTTTGCTCGCGACCTACAGTTTGAAATCATTGCCGCAGGCAAAGGAAAGAACAATCCTTTCGAACCGCTCAGCACGCCCGATACGGTGCGAGATCGCGCCGTTGCTAAGAAAATGAATCCAAAGATGCTGTGTTCCTTCACCGATGGCTCCAAGACGATGACCGAAATGGTCGCCCTTGCAAATACAACTGGGTTGCAATTGTCCAAGCGCGGTATGTTTGGCCCACCAGCATCTATCAAGACTTTGCAGGATGTATTTGCACTTGTCGAAGATGGTGGAATCGTTGATCGCCCAGGTGTGGTTGATTACTGCACCGGCGATGTTGCGCCAGGTGTCTTTGTGATTGTGCGCACTGATCAGCAGTACATCAACGATGAATTGAATTACCTCAATTTGGGCAAGGGCCCATATTTTGCTCTCTATCGCCCTTTCCATTTAGCATCAGTGGAAGCACCCTTGTCTCTTGCTCGTGCGATCTTGGATCGTGAGCCATCTATGTCGGCTCCATTTCTTATGGCCGAGGTAGTTTCGATGGCGAAAAAAGATATGCAACCTGGTGATGTCATCGATGGCATTGGCGGCTACACAATCCGCGGATATGCCGATATCGCACTCGATGCCAAGGCAGACAAACTTGTTCCTATAGGCATTATCGCTAAAGCGGTTGTCACCAAACCAATCAAGGTGGGGGATTTGATTACCTATGACCAAGTGCAGGTAGATGAATCGAGTGAGATTGTTAAGTTGCGTCGTCTGCAAGATAGTTTAGGACTCACCTACGGCCCGGCGAAATAGCAGGTGCGAAACAAGTGCCATGGTGCCTACGAGATAATTGTTGAAAGAGAAGGAATTATTGAAGAATCGATACAGAGGAAGTTTTAAAGGTTTAAAGCAAGGATTACCAAGTATCGAAAAGTGAAAGGGCGAGTGCACACATGAGCGATGAGATGCGCATCGCCATTGTGATCTTAGGCGCAGGAAGTGGATCTCGCTTTGGACATTCAACCAATAAAGTCTGGTTACCGCTGGACGGAACACGGATTATCTCTCGTTCCATTGCCAATGCGGTAAAGAGCTTTTCTGAGTTTAGATGCATTCTTGTCGTAAGTGCTGCTGACAAAGAAATTGCCAATGAAGTCTTGGCAACAGATTTACCCGAACTAGAAGTTGAAGTCATAGAAGGCGGCGACACTCGCCACGGCTCAGAATACAACTCGCTGATGCACTTAGCTCCTGCGATTAAAGATGGCACCATTAATGTGGTCATGATCCATGACGGTGCACGACCACTGGCAACAAGTGCTCTATTTGAAAGTATTGCAACGAGTGCATTTGAGGTTGGGGGAGCACTTCCTGCAATCGCTGTCGATGCACACGAAATTGACCGAGTGAGTAACGAGAAAATCGTGCGAGTACAAACTCCGCAAGCCTTTAGAGCGGAGCAGCTGCTTGAGGCTTATACGAGAGCAAATAAAGATAGTTTTATCGGCACCGATACAGCTGCCTGCATGGAGAAGTATTTCCCCGAGTTAGTTACTCTTGCCGTGGCTGGAGAACGAGAAAATATCAAGATCACGCACTCACAAGATTTGATCATTGCAGAGCATGTGCTGGAAATACACGGAGCAGATTAAGCGTTAGTACTTCTCCAGTGCAGGAACGATTCCAGCAAATCACGATCGTCTTCGGTATTAATCCGCAGCGCCTCTGGAATCCCTTCAACATAATCAACGCGGGCACCAACTTTGAGTGGTACAGACCAACCGCCGGCACTACCTTGGAAATCTCTGTCGGGTTGCACATCAATGGCGCTGCACCGAATCATTTCTGGACTCTGAATTCTCTTCACGCTCGTGCGGTCCAATGTTTCTTTAATGATGGCTTTGGAATCAACAATCTTAAGAGTTTCAGTAAAAGCAATATATGGGCGCACGGCATCGGAGCCAGCTTTAAAACTGGTCACGAGTTTTTCAAACTGATCCGGGCGAGTCAGCGGTGTGCTGGCATCAGCAATTAGTAGCGCATCGGTTGAGGAGATTATGTCTGCAAGTGTTTTGGCTAAATCAACGGGACTAGTGGGATCGCAGATCACGATGTTGGTATTTGCTAGGTTAGTTCTTGAGCCACCATCATCTTGCATAGGTGTGACTAAACCTTTTTCACCCTTGTGAATATCGCTTTTTGCTTCCACATGAGTCTCGCCGCTCGTACCACTATGTAAACCAGCTCTTTCCAATAGATCTTGCACGGTAGATTCTTCTGATTTGGGCACAGCGATTGTTACTGGTAGATCGGCGTAGATTCCACGAATGTTATTGAGCACTCGCACCACGCTTGCTACTTTGTTGAGATGAAGTAATCCAGTAGGAGATGTCAGGGTGATGACCGCATGAATGCGTATAGGCGAAGTAGTCATCACGCAGTATCCCCTGAGCTCACGGGACGGATGGCATAGCGCCCCAGAAATTGCGATTTCAACTCTTTAAAATCACCGCTTGTGATGGCCTCTCGCATCTGATCCACCAATCGCACAATAAATCGCTCATTATGAATCGTGGCAAGAGTTGCAGCCAAAATCTCTTTGCCACGAAAGAGGTGATGCAGATAAGCACGGGTGTAGTGGGTGCAGGTGTA
>WLPU01000024.1 GCA_009698615.1 Actinomycetota bacterium
CAGGCACTCGAGCGCGCACGTCGGGCACTTGATGATTTTAAAATCGAAGGGCTTGCAACTGCCTTGCCCTTCCACCGTGCAATTGTGCAAGATCCATCTTTTACTAAAGATTTTAAGATCTACACGAGTTACATCGAGACAGATTTTGTCAATGAAATACCTCAATACGCATCATCGAGTGCTCAGATTCAAACTCATGCTGCGCCAGAGTATGTTGTTGCAGAAATTAATGGCCATCGCTTTGAGGTAACAATCCACGCACCAGAACCTGTCCATAAGCGCCATCGTGCAAAACAAGGCATGAGTGGTGTTGTCACTGGCAATGGACTTACGAGTCCGATGCAAGGAACAGTCGTCAAGATAGTTGCGCAACAGGGAGATCATGTTCAAACCGGAGATCTCGTAATAGTTCTTGAGGCCATGAAAATGGAGCAGCCCCTTATGGCCCACAAGTCTGGAATTATTTCTAACCTCACCGCCGTTATTGGCGAAAGTGTTGCAAACGGTGCCACGCTCTGTGACATCATTGACGCATGAGCGCCCAACCAGAAGGTCTCTACACCGATCCACTTGGCACCGCCGATAGCGCAGCGGCGCAAATTGCAAAGCGCACTGGAATTGCCAGCCATGACCTCGCCCTCGTCATGGGTTCTGGATGGGTGAGCGCAGCAGATGCGCTAGGCGCTCCTACTCACGAATTTAACGCTGATGAAATCATTGGCTTCTTGCCTCCATCTGTGGCGGGACATTCCGGAAAGATCCGCTCCTACGAAATCAAAACCGCCACTGGTGTTATACGCGTCCTTGTATTTCTCGGCCGTACGCATTTGTATGAAGGAAAAGGTATCGAGCCAGTAGTTCATGGAGTTCGCACAGCAGTGAAAGCAGGCTGCAAAATAGTTATTTTAACCAACGCATGCGGAGGAATCAACACCGACTATCGCGTTGGCCAGCCAGTTCTTATTCGTGATCACATTTCACTCACTGCAACAAGTCCACTCATTGGCGCGCACTTTCTAGATCTCACCGATCTCTATAGCAAGCGCATGAGAACGATCGTCAAGGGTGAGGACTCATCACTGCAAGAGGGCGTCTATGTGCATTGGCGTGGGCCCACATATGAAACACCCGCCGAAATTAAAATGATGCGTGCAATGGGGGCAGATTTAGTAGGAATGTCTACTGTTCCTGAAGCAATTGCTGCTCACGCTCTGGGGGCAGAAGTTCTCGGAATTTCACTTGTTACCAACGCTGCTGCTGGCGTCACTGGGGAAAAACTCAATCACGAAGAAGTTATTGCCGCGGGCAAAGCTGCGGCAGATCACATGGGCGCACTCCTCAAAGGCGTCATTCCGAAATTACTCTAAGGCAATGAACGCAGCGCTGCTAGCCGAAGTCACAGAATGGATTGCAGATGATCCAGATCCAATTACCGCAAAGGCGCTGCAGCAATTAGTTGATCAAGATAACGAAAGAGAATTAAAGAAATATTTTTCAGGCTTTTTACAATTTGGCACCGCTGGACTACGCGGTCCTATGGGCCCAGGCCCATCGTGCATGAATCGCGCAGTGGTTGGGCGTACTGCTGCAGGTATTGGCCGCTACATGAAGGCGCGCGGGCTCACAAGCGTCGTTATCGGACGTGATGCACGCCACGGCTCTGAAGATTTTACAAAAGAGAGCGCTGAGATATTGAGTGGTGCTGGCATGAAAGTTTTTGTGTTACCTCGCCCGCTGCCGACACCAGTTCTTGCATTTGCTGTGCGCGAGTTAAGAGTTGATGTTGGAATTATGGTGACCGCTAGCCACAATCCAGCGCAAGATAATGGTTACAAGGTCTACCTCGGTGGCACTGTCGATTCGATTGTTTATGAAGGCTCGCAAATTATCTCCCCCGCTGATGCTCAAATATCTAGCGAAATTGCAAGCATCGCAGGCCTGGCAGCCCAACCGCGAAGTACCTCCTGGACAAGCCTTGGAGAAGAAATTGTTGAAAAATATATTCATTGCACAGCAAAACTTTCAACTTCCCCAGGTGATCTCAAGATCGTCTACACAGCTATGCACGGGGTTGGCACAAAAACTATTCAAAGAGTCTTTCACTCGGCTGGTTTTGCCTCTTTCATTCTCGTTGATTCTCAAGCAGAACCAGATCCAGATTTTCCGACGGTTGCATTTCCTAACCCAGAAGAACCTGGTGCCATCGATCTAGCCCTTGAAACTGCCCGCGCATTTGATGCCGATCTGGTCATTGCAAATGATCCTGATGCCGATAGATGCGCCGTTGCGATCAAGGATCCAAAATCTGGATGGCGCATGTTGCGAGGAGATGAATTAGGAGCCCTGCTGGGTGAACATATTGCCAGTGGGGGCGCTCAAGGCACCTTTGCCAATTCCATTGTTTCCTCATCTCTATTAGAAAAGATTGCAGTGCATTATTCACTTGATTTCAAGGAGACGTTGACAGGATTTAAGTGGCTATCAAAAGTCTCATCACTTGCCTATGGCTATGAAGAAGCTCTCGGATATTGCGTTGATCCACAATCCGTTAATGATAAGGACGGAATCTCTGCAGCGCTGATGATCGCCCAGCTGGCTACAAATCTTGCAACGAAGAAGAAAACGCTCCTCGATTTACTCAACGAGATTTGGTCTCGCCACGGATTTCATGCCACCTCACAAATTTCTATTCGTGTCAGCGATCTTTCAGCAATTGCATCCCTGATGGCACAACTTCGCACTACGCCACCGACGTCAGTTGCTGGATATGGAGTTACTTCTGTTGATGATCTCTTGGCTCCCAAAGATCAACTCCCGCCCACTGATGGAATGAGATTCTGGCTGGGTGGAAATATTAGAATGATTATTCGTCCTAGTGGCACCGAACCCAAGATCAAGTGCTACATCGAAGTCATCACCCACGGTGCAACGGCGGCACACGATGCTCAAGCAATAATCTCGGCACTGACCCCAGAAATCACTGGATTACTTTCACTTTAGCCCGCTTTTTTCACGACTTCACTTCCGAGATCACTTGTAAGTCCAATCACCGCAATCGCCTACGGTAGAATTTGGCTTTATTTCATTGAGGAGCAGGCCTTGCGTAACCCCCGCGATGACCGTGATCTAGAAGCAGAGAAGGCGCCTTTTCGCCTGACTCGGCCGATGATCGCTGGCATCATCGCCTCTATCTATTTTGTAGTTTCAACTATTTTGGCTCAGTCGATATCTATTGGCGGCGGAAATAAAATTGAATTCGGGCAAGGTCTGTATACAGTCGTTGCATGTGATTCGTATATCGGAATCCAGCTCACCCCAACAAGTGCAACTTATTCTGGAACTCGAGCAGATGGCGTCACAGCGTATTCTGGCCAGTCTCGAGTTAAGAACATTCAGTTTTATGGATTAGACACCATCGCTTGTGCCGGAAAATCCCTCATGATCAAGCTCCTCCCATCAGGGAGTGTGACGCCTCTGAATCTTTTCACTGATGCCGATTCCCTTGCCGTGAGTCGAGCACTAGTGAGCGTTAACGTGAGCACTTCAACTCCCCGCTCCACCGCCCTTACGATCGTCAATGGTATCGGCCTCAACATCGGTCGATACGATGCCTACGAATATCTGACCTTCACCCCAACTACCGGTGTCTACACACTTATCTTTACTTACCCATTAGCGCTGATGGCAGATGTCACTGCAGTTACTCTTGAAAGTACAACTACTGCATGATGGTCGCTAACAAAAGTTTGAGCGCAATGCAACGATACACACCTATGATACTTGATAAAAATTTAATTGTACGACTCTTGGTGTCCACGCTAATAGTGCATGGGTTTATAGGAGCTCTATTTGTACCGAATGCCACTGCGGCCACAATGTCTCAAATCACAATAGACGCGTCGTCTTATGTTTCAGCTTATGACCTTTACGCAACGACGCCAACCCTGACTGCTTCTGCTGCGAGCGGTAATGCGAACCATGGCACAAAGAATTTCTACAGTAGGACGACCGGAGTTTGCACCGTCAATGTATCAAGTGGAAAAATGACTTTCCTAACCACTGGTACTTGTACCGTTTACGCCACAGGTAATGCAAATTTATTTTCTGGAACTCAATACAATTATTACGATTCTCCAGACGTAAATATCACAATCGCCCATCCAACTATTACATACGACTCAAATGCAAACCAACCACAAACTGGCGCCATCTCATCAGGGACAGTCCCAAGCCCAACTTCTTACACCTACAATTCAACTGTCACGGTCGCTGAAAACTCTGGAAGTTTGGCACGTCAAGGATTCACATTTGGCGGATGGAACACGGCAGCAAATGGAAGTGGCACGACTTACACCGCTGGTTCAGGCACTTTTACGATTACGGGATCAACAACGCTTTATGCAATTTGGAGTATTCCTGCCGCGGCCCGAGTCATCGGCAATGGTGGAAGTGTCATAAGTATTACGAATGGTAATTCGGTCGCGAACTTTACTTATTGCAGTGGCAGTATCAGAGGCGACACATCTGATGGTACATACCTCTACTACCGCACCAACGGATACGGTGGCTACATCTGTCAAGCTACTCTGGCTGGAGTATTCGTGGCCGTTAACCCTGTTACAAACTTGTCTGGCATCTCGACAGATTCTCATGCTCTGACTTATAGTCACGGATGCATATTTATCCGAGGTGACGGATCCGTTAATTTCTCTGTGGCAACTCCACCAACAACTCCAGTTCAGCTCTATTGCGTCTCGACGACAGATTGGGTGATGAGGGAGACCACCATTCCGACAGGGAAAGGGATGATTGCTGGAGGAGGTTGGCTTTCCGGAAATCTGATCGACTTTCCAGATGGCAGGATTGGTTCAGTCAGTGCAGCTACAGCGACAGCTGGAACTGGAACAGTTACGGCCTACACCCCCGGCACTGGGACGCTCTACGGTGGCACAAATGGAGCGACAACAATTGCGTGTCCTTCTGGAATGTATTGCAAAGTTTTACGTCTTTACTCCCCTTCCGGCACTGGCGCATCAGTCACGCTTAGCTTTTCTGAAGATGTAGTCCTTGCAGATGACAGAACCTTCAGTTTTAACGGCACCCCAGTAGGGTGGCCGTATGATGATCATGGCATTGCAACAGATGGAACTTATCTTTATCAAATTAATCATATGCAAGGCTACAAGGTGTGGGCACTTGCTAGTGGTTCGGTTTCATATTTAGTAAACAATGCAAGTGAAGGTTCTGTGTCAGGAGGCGCTTACAGCACTGGCCAGACCAATTGTGGTGCCACAACTGGAGTTTCAAACACAATGTGCTACATATATAAGCCGACCGCAAGTCGTGTCACTTCAATGTCTAACGCGACATTTCTTGGGCATAGCCATCTCACCAATCAATACATCATGGGTGATTACGACGCAGCCAGTGCTACTTTTTACCTCTCAGCCACCACGGCGCCTCCCGCAGGCATAGGAAGCGACCTCGTGGCCCCCACGATTTCTAGTGTGAATTCATCGACTACAAATGGCACCTTTAAAATTGGAGATTCCATTTCAATTCAGGTCAACTTTTCAGAAACTGTATTGGTGACTGGGACACCACAGCTCACACTTGAAACTGGTGCCACTGATCAATCTGTAAACTACGACACGGGAACTGGTACTAGCACGCTGAATTTCACCTATACCGTCCAATCTGGAAATACTAATTCTGATTTGGATTACGTAGCCACCACATCTTTGGCACTCAATAGTGGAACTATCACCGATGCTGCCGGCAACAACGCAACTCTGACTTTGCCCTCCCCTGGCGCCGCTAATTCATTAGGCAATAACAAGGCCCTTAACGTTGATGGTGTTCGACCTACATTTTCATCTGCTGCAGTCAATGCCGCTGGTACTCAACTCACACTGACCTATAGCGAAGCCCTCTCTGCAACTACAGCTGCAACGAGCGCTTTTAGCGTCTTATCGGCTGGTTCTGCTGATACTGCAACTTCTGTAACCGCATCTGGTAGCACGGTGGTTTTAGCACTTACAAACACCATCTATGCAAGCCAAGTGGTGACTGTTGCCTATACCGATCCCACCTCTGGGGATGATGCAAGCGCTGTGCAAGATAGTGCAGGCAATGATGCGATCACCCTTTCTGCCACGAGTGTTACCAATAGCAGCAGCACTGCAAAAACAACCCCAACGCTTTCATTAATTTATCCAAACACAAATCGTGCTACTTACTCCTCTGGCGGCACGGTTGATGCAACGACGGCAACAAGGACTGGTGATGGCACAATTTCGTATACAACGAGTGCATCGGCATCTATATGTACCGTCAACGCCACCACTGGAAGAATCACAACGACCGGTACTGGATCATGCCCTGTCACAATGAGTGTCGCAGAGAGTTCTACTTACGCATTGAATTCAACAATTACAACTGTGACCATCACGGCCGCTTTGTCCTTATCGGGCACAGCATCTCTTTCTAATACTTACGGCATAGGCGCGGTTGATACTGTCACTGCGACAGGTGGAATGGGATCGCTCACCTTTGTACTGAGTACTTCAACAAGTAACGCTGGAATTACTATGGATACAAGCACTGCAACTATCGCCAGACTCAATATCGCATCCACTGTCGTCGTGGGCACCTACTACGACACCATCACAGCCACAGATGAGGCATCAATCTCTTATAGCTTTGCTATGACAGTCACCGTGACAACCGCAGCTGGAATCACTATTACCGCCGCCACGCCGAGCAAAAAAACGTATTCAACTTCTGGCATATCCCTGACTAATACAAACTCTGCAACTGGGCTAGTCAACAGCGACCTTGTCACAGCCCTAACTTATTCTTATGCGGCTCTGCCCACATGTGCCGCTGGCGGATATTGCCAAGTGGGCGATACGGGACCAGGTGGGGGAATTGTTTTTTATGATGCGGGGTCTACACAAACGTGGGGACGATATTTGGAAGTTGCACCGTGGGATTGGAGTGGATCAACAACAGATCCCACCGTCTATTGGTGCACTGGTGGCGCAGGGACGACAACGCTACTTAACACCATCACCGGCATCGGCAATGGTGATACAAACACGGCACTGATGAAAGCCAATTGCAGCGCGGGTGCTGCCATAACTGCTTCTGCATATACCGGTGGCGGAAAATCTTGGTACCTACCCAATTATGAAGAGTATGCACAATTAATTGCAGTCGCAGAGTCTGTCGGATTTCGGTATGTCCAACACACCCACTGGGTCTCGATCAACTTCACTGCACTAGGTGCAGAGGATGATGCAACGGGGTTTAGCTACAAAGCTAATCAGACTGCGCAAGTCCACCCGATTAGAGCGTTTGATACGACATCTCTGTCCTATGGTGCATCCTCTGAGACCCTGCCTTCTGCAGTGGGGACGTACGCAATTATCCCTAGCGCAGCAACACTGACAAATGGCGATCAGACAAGTTATTCCAGCATTACATATGCCAACGCAGTGCTGACAATTGGACGTGCTACCGATAGCGCTTTCACTACTTATTCCCTCTTGAGTACTGCTGTCAGTACCGGATTTACTGTCACAGCTTACGGAGGAAGTGGAACGGGCGCAGTGACTTTCTATGACTCTGGAAGTTCTGCCACATGTACTTTGAGTGGAGCAGTATTAACTAATTCTGTTGCTGGTTACTGCACTGTAATTGTCTATAAGCAACCTAGCGCCAGCTATCTTGGTGCACAGACCACAGTGACGGTGCAGTTTTCAACTTTTTCTGACAAGTCTCGTCAAATTTCTACTCCTGCTGGTACCGGCTCCAACACAATCGTAGTCACTGGCGGAGGCACGACCTGGAGTTCGCGAGCAACCGCTGCTCCTTCAATCACTTCGATCTCTCCTTTATTTGGGCCAGTTGGAACCACCATCACAATCACTGGGACAGGGCTAAATGGCGTCACTATCGTGCAACTTACTTTTGTTGATCTTGCGACTATTACTGGAGTAAGTTCCACCTCAATGACCGCAGTTGTTCCAGCGGGAGCCACTAGCGGGCCTATCTATGTTGAAAATACTTACGGAAGTGATTTCAACTTTACTGGCTTTACAGTTACTGGGTAAGAGTCGAATCTGCACTCGTCGATTTGCCTCACCAATTCTTTTTGTTAATTTCCACCATTTCCACCATTGCTTTAGCATTTTCTGCCAGAGACCCCCGTGACAGCGCGCCACCAATGAGTAATGCTAGAGCGCTCCCATAGATCTCGCGCATTTGTGGAATGCGATCCAAACTCATACCACCAGCTGGCGCCACCCACATAGATTTTAAATTACCTAGTTGACTTTGAGCAGCATCGGTAATGGACAAACATTCTTGCTTCGTAAATGAAAAACGACCTGAAAAGTTTGGAAAAATTGATATGTCAGCCCCTGCAATGCGCATGAGAGTTCCTAAAACAATTGGATGCGCAACGCCTTGCTCGCCAGATGTGAGCATTGAACCCAGCATCGAGGGATGTGCTTGGATCGGCAATCCAATTGAATCATCGTGTGCAATCGCGCGCATTGCATCAAAACCACTTATTCCAGGCAAAAGTAGAAGTGCTCCCGCTCCTAGGGATTTTGCTTCTTGCGCAGCGTTGAAAATCTGATCAGCGGGGAGATTGAGCGATGGCGCGTATAAAGTCTTGTGTCCGCTTTTTGCATTTGCCTCGCGTACCGCAATTGCAACTGCTTCTACTCGCTCTCGCCATCTTGCCCATGGTTGGTTGGCCAAACTGTGATCATCCTTGATGATGTCAAAGCCTGCAGAGGCAAGTGTTGTTGCCATCTGTGCTAACTCAGAGACTGATGATCCCATTGGCTTAAGTGCAGTTGTAATTAGGGGACGATCTGGGGCGTTAAAGAAAGTGCGCAATCCGGCAATTCCGAAACGTGGGCCCTTAAAGGTATTAAGTAGTGAATCTGGTATCACCAAATCTGTAATGCGCACTCCCGGAATAAGTGAAACATTTCCCCACAAAACATTGAGCAATTGCGGTAGTTCTGCTCCGACCACACGTTGGTCATATGAAATAACTACTTGCGTGCGATTATTGATCGGGGCACTAATTGATTCAATCTGCCCGACAACTTCTTGTTGGATGCGCTCTGATGCTAAATCAAATGGAAATTCAATCGATTGTTCGACTCGTATCGCTTCGGCAATCTCTTTTGCTTGATCACCGAGAATGGAATATGTAATCGCAATGCGATCGTTCACTTTAAAGTGCCTCAACCTTGGCGCTACTATGAACACTGGCTGATCGAGATTGAGTCAGATCACTTTCGGAAATCTTCAAATCTTCTCCAGTCAGCCCTTCTACGGTGGTGACAAGGGATTGAGCGTCTAATCCATATTCGCTCATCAAGTATTTTTGAGATGCACCATGGGCATAGGTGTCTTTAAGGCCAATGCGACGAAGTGGAACACCAATTGCGTTTTCTGCCATCAACTCTGCAACTGCGCTACCCAGTCCCCCAATAATGGTGTGGTTTTCCATTGTGATGACTCCTGACTTTGCACCCTTGAGCGCTGCCATTACCGCAGGATCTGTAAAAGGTTTGAGAGTTGATACGTGCAAGTGCGTGATAGAGACTCCGCGCTGTTGCAGCAACGGCACCGCGCGAAGTGCTTCCTCAGTCATGATGCCTGATGTAATAAGGGTCAGATCCTCGCCAGTTGAAAGGATGCGTGCTGTGTTGAATTTAAAAGGTTCGTTTACTGGGAAAATACGGCTGACTTCCCCTCGCAACATACGAACATAGACTGGACCCTCAACGGCGTGAGCAACATCTAAAACGCTCATCGCTTCAGTGGCATCTCCCACTTCAAAAATAGTCATGTTAGGAATTGCTCGCATAATCGCAATATC
>WLPU01000025.1 GCA_009698615.1 Actinomycetota bacterium
AGACTAGTTACCTTAAGACCAAGATCAGTTACAGCAGCAAGAGCAGCATCAGCTGAATCTTGTGCTGCAGTTGCAGCAGCAGTTGCTTCTTCAGCAGCTGTTGTTGCAGCATCAGCAGCATCAGCAGCATAGTTAGCTGCATCTGTTGCTTCGTTTGCTGCATCAAGTGCTGCGTCAGCAGCTCCACCAGATACTGAAGCAGTAGCTGAGAGAGTTGCAGCAGTTCCGGCAGCAATTACGTTATCTGTGTCTGTTCCTTCAGTTGCAGTCGCAGTTACATCGCCTGATACCAATGGTGCGTACAAGGTGTATGTCTTGACTCCAGCTGTTGTTCCACCGATAACAACTGCTGCAGCTGCAGCAGGTGCACCAACGACAGCGCTGTTAAAAGCGATACCAGTTGATTTGAAGAGATTGTAAGTGCCATCTCCGACAGCAGTTCCGTCAGATCCGACTGCCTTAACGGTAAGGGTCATCTTCTCGCCTGGGGCGTAAGAAGCCTTATCGAATGAAAGGGTTACTGTCTTTGCAGTTACCTTTCCAACTGTGACAGTGAACTTCAATATCTTAGTTGCGGCGGTGCACAGTGATGTGTTGCAAACACTGATCTCAGCAGTACCAGCAGCAACACCCGTGACGGTCACATTTGCACCAGCACCTGAAGATGAAGCTGGGACAGAAGCGATCAGTGGTGCTGAGCTCACCAAGAAGATGGTTCCTGGGCCTGCAGCAACAATGTTCTTAGCAGAATCAAGTCCATTGATGGTGTAGGCATCAGTTGAACCGATACCAATTGAGGTCTTACGAGTGTCATCGCCAGCTGTGTCGTTACCGTAACTTGCAACAGCGCCAGTGAAGGCGTATGTCCAAGTATTCAATGTAACGCCATCAACAGATGTTGTGATCGTTGCAGTTCCTGCACGTCCGTCTGGGAATACGAAGAACTCTGACATTGCGCCACGTGTTGCTGTAACAGTTGATCCAGCAGCAGCAACAGTTGCGACAGCTCCACGAGTCGTGCCCGCAGAAGTAACGTCAACCGCACCTGCACCAGAAATTGTCACACTAACTGCCTTAGAGCTTGCAGCAAGCAGGGCAGTTACTGTATCGGTTGATGCATATTGATCAATCGCGATTCTGGCAACTGCAGTGTTGCTAAACGTTGAGGCAGCTACACGAGATGCAGTTGCTGTAGATCCAGCAGTTGCATTTGCAGCAGCAGTCGTATCAGTGCTGATAAAGCCAGTGGAGTGATTAAGAACTCCATTAACTGCAGCAGCTACCCAGTAGATGTTCTTGGTACGAGGAGTTCCTGGAGTTCCAAAAGCATCTAATGGAGTCATGGTGATCACCTGAGTACCAGCCACTGTGCTGTAAAGCTTGATGGTGTCGGTTGGACCATTAGCTGTGCCAAAGGAAGATGTTGAGTCAGACCAAACAAGCGGAGTTGCTGCCGCCCAGTTGGTAGTCGCAGTCCCTGACATGGTAGCTGAAACTACAGTTCCAACACCGGTAGAGGTGAAGTTGATTACTGAATCTCCAGTGGTCGTAGTATCGAGCAAAGCAACAATAGTTGCTTGACCGCCTACTACCTGTGAATCGTTATCAACAACAGTACCTACTGCTAGGCCATTGCTGTAGAAGATCCCGGCTTTGCCATCGGCGGCCGTGGTTGTTTGTGCTGTCGCAGAAGATGGCACTGCAGTAAGCAGTCCCAACCCAACGGCAGCAACAGCTACAAGCGCTACGCGCTTGAAGGTTGTCTTTGTAGACATTATTGTCCTTTCGATTGTCGCAATCGAGACGTTCTCGACTGCGGCTTTGAAATGCGTTGTACGTACTAACGCATCTCTTTCCCCCCGCACTATCCGGAGTACGGAGGAAACCTGTGTTGTGATTGAGCGCTTCATGAAGTAGCTCCCTTGGAATCTGAGATCGCAATTGCCTGGGCAAGAATCTGAGTCTTACCGGCTGTAAGCAGAAGGCGGGTAGTAATCGCCTTTGGTGCAGAGGACAAATCATACCCGCTGCCACTTGTTGCCAAGGAGAGGCTCGAATCTTCGGCCGAGTCGATGATGAAGGTCACAGTCATGAGGTACTGGCCGTTGGAAAGATGCTCAATATTGGTCGAGGTGGAGGCGATATTGAGTGATGTCCAGTTGCCCTTAATGCCCACGGCTGCTGTGCCTGTATAGCTTGTGCCTGAACCATCGACGGTGATTGTCTGATTCATTAAAATATTTGGTCCCACACCCGTTGTCATTACACGGTTAGTCAAGACAATTCCAGAATCAGTCAAAACTGGCGCATCTTTGCTCGCAAACAACTTGCCAGCTTTGTTAGATGAATCAGTAACGCTAAATCCTGTTGGGATTCCATCTTTATCTAAGCCATCAAATGAAATGTTAGAACCCTTAACGGAGAAACCATTGCCGATAATCCCGCTGGATTTCTTAGCAGGAGTTGGAGCAATACCAGAAGGAGTTGCGCTAGCAGAAGACTGTGCAAGGGCAGCGGCGGATGGAGCGGCATCACCAGCAACTGGTGCTGATGCGATCTCGCTCTGAGAAGAAGGAAGAGTGATTCCTTCGCGGCCGGTCATGGAGTTAAAGCCAAGGAATGCTGTCACAACAAGAAGGAGTGAGAGTGCAACCTTGGATGATTTCTTGGCAACAGAAGATGCCTTTTTGTAAGAGGTAGAGAGAAGATCAAGAGCGGTAAGTCCGCGCTCTTGATCAACAATAAGTTCGGACAAGATGCGACGAAGTGATGCGCGAGCGCGAGAGACTGTGTGACGCACTGCGGATTCTTTGATACCAAGTTCGGCAGCAATCTCCTCTGTGGAGCGGCCTTCCATTTCCCACATCACAAGTGCCGCGCGCTCTGCAGGAGACAACATTGCAAGTGCTTGGCGAATAATCGCAGCATCTTCGGCAGCGCTCAGGGCAGCGGAGTGATCGCCATTGTTTTGCCATGTGGCTTCAACTTCGGCAGTTGCATCATCGAGAACAACCAGATTTGGACGACGACCCTCGAGGCGGAAGAAGTCGATGCAGAGGTTTTCGATAGTGCGGTGGAGGTAAGAGAGCGCATGTTCTGCTGATTCCAATTCAGGAGCAGCAAGCATGAACTTAATCAAGGCATCTTGAGTGATTTCCTCAGCCTTGGCCATATCTTTAAGGACGCGATTTGCATGTGTGAGAAGTTCACTACGGTGCTCTGTGTAGAAAGCACCCAGCTCGGCAACGCTCCATGCAATCGGAGCTGTGTGAGCTACTGACTTCTTTGACACGTGAGGATCCTTTTCAACCGGTTTTGTGTTGCAGAGCCGACCGTCGCCGCCTCTACCTGCTACTACGAATCCGATGCTACTTTGTCGCGACAGTAGGACAAAACGGACATTTCGCCAAGTACCCTCTCCCTACCTTCGAATAAGGACTGCCGATCTGGGGTGAAACCTGCCTTTGAGTTACCGGAGGAAGGAGAAAGCCCCTCTGATTAGACCTTCCTCTGGATAACACCACTTCCTAGGATAGGCGTTCCATTGAAAAGGAGCGCTCGTGGGGCCACTACTTTACTTCTCCCCTGGGAAGAGCTGCTGCCATGTTCGTTTATAAAGTCGATACAGAGGACGAATCACGCTTTGCTTTGGAATTTGACCAGCCACGCAAGAAATCTTTCAAACTCATCCATGGAGTCGCACTTGTTGCCATGTTAGGTCTTCTAGCGCTTGCTTCCACCCTTGCATCCTCAATCGGTCTGACAAGAAGTGGCACCGTTGAATTTGGTCAAGCGATAGTCGCCGTGGGTTCATGCGATTCATCCATGGAAGTTCTACCAAATTCTGAATACTCAAAATCTGTCAGGGATTTTGTTCTCTCTACAATTACTTTTTCTGGGGTGGATAGCTCTGATAATGGCTGCTCTGGTAAAGATTTCACCATCATGGCATATGGCTCATCATCGGCTTCTGGGCTCACTCTTTTTGGTAGTTCAAACAGTATTGTCGTCTCAGACACTGGAGCAAGTTTTACCATTGCCACTAACGCCGCTTTATCGATTTCATCAAGTGACAACACAGGCTTCACTGTGACAATCAATCCAGATTACTCACCGATTTTGTCATCGAGTTTCACAAAACTCATCGTTACGAGCTCGATTACTCCAGTAAGTGGTGCTCCAACAATATCGGCGGTGAGTGTTGCGCGCGGAAGTAAAAGCGGTGGCACTGCCATCACAATCACCGGCACTGGATTTAGCGCTGGTGCCACAGTGGCAATCGGTGGCACTTCAGCAACCAGCGTGACAGTTGTTTCAGCTACATCAATCACTGCCACAACACCTGCACATGCTGGCGGTGACGCTGATATTGTCGTTAGAAACACCAGCGGCCTTTCTGGAACTGGCAGCAACTTGTATCACTTCATTTATGCCGTTGGCGATAGCGCAGATGGTGGGGGCACCATCTATTACGTTACAAACACTGCCTTCACCTCGACCGGGTCCACTTGCAATACTCATTGTTATTACTTGGTATGGGCGCCTAGTGGATGGAGCGGCCTAGGTAGTAGCGACCCCGTCCTTCCTTGGTCACTCCTATCGACAAACGCCTCTGGAAGCAGCATCGGCACGGGATGGGAAAATACAAGAGTAATTAGAACGCCAACTGGAGCCGGTGATGCAACACAAAACGCCGCTGTTGCTGCAAATGCCTACGCAGGTAGTGATTCAACCAGTGGTGGACAGTGGTTCTTGCCATCTCAAAATGAATGGTTGGCTGCAACCACATCTTCAGCAGCAAAGTCCAGCTTTACCCAAGGGCAGTTTTACTGGACCTCGACAGATGCTGGATCTGGCTATGCCTGGATCTACAGAATATCTGGGCTTGACGAGCAGGGACAGTATTCGGCGGATTCGTTTAGGGTTCGGCCGGTTAGAGCGCTCTAACGGTAGATTGTTCGTTTCCGAATTTACGTACTCAACTAAGTAAGTCACATCAAATCGGTTGTCCTGTAACAGGAAAGCGTTAATCCAACTCAACTTCAACGCTAAATGAATATCTGGCCCAGGGTTCGATGAATGTTGATCTCTTGGCTCCAGAAGCACCAGCCAACGTGTCACCAGGTAAACATGATGCCGGCTCGAGCGCAGTCATTTCAGCACGTCCATTAAATGGTGCTGCAGGGGAATTTCTCTCCTGCCAATACCAAAGGTATGGGAACACATCTTTATCCCACAGAAGCTTTGCACCAACCCGCCGCCCGGAATCGGTGAAGTGAACCCATCCTTCATTTCCCTTGTCGAGGTAAACCATTCGCTCAGTTTTGTCGCCTCGCTGAAGTGGATTTCGTAAGTCTGGTTTATTTCTTCCAGCTTCTCTCCAGATCAGTGAAGTTACACCTTCTTCTTCATATCCAGGTGCCATCGACCAATGACTCTCGGGAGGGGCACTCACTAGTCCGGTCGAACTTCCTTGAAATGCTGCGTGCTCTACAAGAACTATCTCTTGTCGATGCGCAGTGATGTTTTGGATAGTCGTTGCGATACTCAAGATGGGCTTGTTCGCATGTAGTGAAAGTTTTCGTGTTACTTGTAGCGACTGCGTGCATGTGATTTCCATAGTGAGTTTGTCACTCGCGCTCTCGGTAACCCTCCATGGCCCATTTGATGAATCTCCATGAAACGGATGGACCCTGCCCAAGTGAGTGCACTGACCACCTGCGTTAGGAGTGAGAAATTGCCAGCCACCGCGATATCGAGAAAGCCAATTGACATGGCTTTCACCTTCGGTAGCCTCAAATGGAACTGGCTTTATATCGTTCCATTCATACCAGGCAAGAACATTGCTTTCGGGAGATTGTGTTCTGCCAATGTGCGAAATGGTCCCAGCATTCTTTGGATGAACGATTACCGAAATCGATTTGCTGGATATCGTGAATTGCGAATTCATATTCTTCCCTCATCAAATTTCAGGTCTTGGTCATACAATTTAGGGAAAGCGTGGGCCCTGTCGGGCTCGAACCGACGACCCACGGATTAAAAGTCCGTTGCTCTACCGACTGAGCTAAAGGCCCCACTGCGCACTTCTTTTACACACATTCAGCATGCGCATGAATTAAGAAGTCGCGAGCGCAAATCGTAGCGGGTTTTCAGTGGCTTAACGGCCACGGGAGGCGCGCAATAAACGGTCGCGAATGGCAAGTGCGAGTCCATCTCCTTCAGGCTGAATGACGGCAATTGTCGCGATTCCTTGTGCATCTGCTGCTCGAAGCGCTGCATACAAATCACGCGCATAATCATCAACGCTCTTTGGAGATGCAAGCCGAATAGCGCCTTTCGGGGTTGAAATGCTTGATGGCGCAATAAAACCTTCACCCTGCTCTGCAAGAGCATCAAGAGTAATTCGAGCTTTGGGTGAATAATGATTTTCTAGAGAGCCAGAGACCCTAATCTCCGTCGTGGAATCTTTCACAACTTTTAAGCCAGTGCTTTCTTCGATCATTTCCACCGTGATTGCACCAGGACGCAATATGCGTGGTAGTTCTTTCGTGCAGTCAATGATCGTCGACTCAACACCAACCATGGAAGGGCCGCCATCAAGAATGTAATCCTTACTTGCAAGATGGATGCCAATTTCGTCTTCTACGGCTTCAGCTGTCGTCGGTGAAACTTGGCCAAATCGATTGGCGCTTGGCGCAGCAATACCGAACCCTCCTTGAGATCTAAATGCCCGAAGC
Source organism: Actinomycetota bacterium (assembly GCA_009698615.1). Lineage (GTDB taxonomy): Bacteria > Actinomycetota > Actinomycetes > Nanopelagicales > Nanopelagicaceae > QYPT01. The sequence continues at coordinate 6,738 of WLPU01000025.1, forward strand.
AATCCCAGTGCTATGGAATGTGCGGGAACTCGTAGCGCAACACTTTCTTGTCCGCCAGTAATGAAATCTTTAGCAATTTCACTTCGTGATAAAACAAGAGTCATTGGACCTGGCCAAAAGTCTCGCGCTAGCGATATGGCATAAATGGGTATTTCTTTAGACCATAAAGAGATGTCTTCCATGGAAGCAATATGAACTATGAGGGGATGATCTGCTGGGCGTCCTTTGGCTTCATAAATTCTTGCTACTGCACTTTCGTTAGATGCATCGGCCCCAAGTCCATAAACCGTCTCTGTTGGAAAGGCGACAAGGGCTCCCTCTTTTAACGCCTTTGCTGCTACAGCCAAGGTATCGGCGCTGCAATCTGAAAGAATCTGCGAATTTGAGGCGCCATTCATTTTGATAGAACCTTGGTATCGTAAAAAGTCGGATCTACGTGATATGTGGCGAGCAAGAAAGTACGGGCGCGTCTATTACAGAGGCGCTCTGCCCTCTGAAATCTGTTTATTTGCGACAAGATACTCCTATGGTGAGAAAACAGTCCGAGCGCATTCGCGTTATGCGAATCATAGCCAGGATGAATGTTGGAGGCCCGGCCGTCCAGGTTTCAGGGCTGATGCGCGGGTTTGATACAACGCAATTTGAACAAAAACTCATCACCGGCTTCTGTGCTCCCGACGAATCTGATTATCTTGACACTGTAGCAACCGATGTCACGGCAACTCGGATCAAGGGCTTAGGTCGCTCAGTTTCTCCGATGGCCGATTTTTCTTCCTTGCTACAAGTCGTCAGAGAGATCCGCACCTTTCGCCCAGATGTTATACACACTCACACTGCGAAAGCTGGAGTTATCGGACGAATCGCATCAATTCTTTCGGGGCACAAAGCGATTCGAGTACACACTTTCCATGGGCACCTATTGCACGGATATTTTGGAACCTTGAAAACTCAATTGGTGATTATTACCGAAAAACTATTAGCAATCTTTACAACGCATCTGCTGGCCGTCGGCAAGAAGGTGATGGATGATTTGTTGGAGGTGGGGATTGGAAAAGCTTCAAAATTTTCAGTAATGCCGCCGGGGCTTGAAATGAAGCAAATGCCATCGCGCGCGAGTGCGTGCGATCTGTTGAAGTTGGATCCAACGAACACTTATTGCGCTTTTATCGGACGCATCACCCAGATTAAGCGCCCCGATAGATTTCTTGATGTTGTTGCAGAAACTGCACGGCGTGGGAATAGCATTCACTTTATAGTCGCTGGTGCTGGAGACTTGCTGGATTACTGTAATGAGCGAGTAGCGCGAGAATCCCTGCCGGTCACTTTTCTTGGTTGGCGAGAAGATATTGAGACAGTTTTTGCAGCATCCGACATGGTCATACTCACAAGCGATAATGAAGGTACTCCATTGAGTTTGATTCAAGCTGGCATGGCGAATCTGCCAGTGATCGCAACAGATGTGGGATCGATATCTGAAATTGTTGTTGATGGAAGTACCGGTTTGCTTACTGATTTATCGACCACGGCACTGACCCAAGCCCTCGAAAAACTTATCGCGGACCCATCCCTTCGACACCAGATGGGCAATAAAGCAAAGGCCTACACAATGGAAAGATATGGCGTCCAGCGATTAGTGCGCGACCACCAAGA
>WLPU01000026.1 GCA_009698615.1 Actinomycetota bacterium
GGCGTGAGCCCATTGGGGTGGATTTCAAAGCCAAAAATTATCCTGATTGATGAAGCGCTAAATGATTTTGAAGTTGTTTGGGCAGCAGCCGGCCACCCTCATGCGGTTTATCCAACTACGTACGCTGAATTAATTAAATGTACAAATGCCACACCAATGGTTATTGGTGACTAGCTAGGTAATAGATCCTTCAGCAAATCTGTAACTCTTTTTTCAATTTCGTCGCGGATTACTCTTACTGATTCGATTCCTTGCCCAGCAGGATCATCGAGTACCCAATCCTCATAACGCTTACCTGGGTAGAAAGGACACGCATCTCCGCATCCCATCGTGATGACCACATCGGATTCTTGAACTGCTTCTGCGGTGAGAATCTTTGGTGAGTTGTTGGCGATATCTATTCCGACTTCATTCATCGCCTGAATTGCGATCGGGTTAATGGAGTCCTTAGGAGCGGAGCCTGCCGAGAGAACTGAAACTTTGCCAGCTGAATGCTTTTCCATAAAACCCGCCGCCATTTGAGACCGCCCCGCATTGTGAACGCAAACAAATAGAACGGATGGCTTCTTATCCATGTGGTTGTGCCCCCTTCTTCAATAGTGAAGCAAGCGCTACACCAATACACCCGCCCATTAGTTGGGCCAGAACGAAAGCTGGAACAGATCTCAATGCAATGCCCGAAAAGCTATCGCTCCAAGATCGCGCGAAGGTAACCGCTGGATTGGCAAAAGATGTCGATGAGGTGAAGAAATAAGCCGCCCCAATCCAACCGGAAATAACAAGAGGGGCAGCCGATACTTTGCCTTCAATCTCCATGACCATGAGGAGAAAGAGCAACCCAGCGGTGGCAACAACTTCTCCTAGCCATAAGTGTCCGCCAGATCGAATGTGGTGGGAAGGAGAGATGGCCGGCAGCGCAAACATTAAGTTTGCTAAGACTGCGCCAAGAAATCCTCCCAAAAACTGAGCAAGCAGGTAGGCGCCAGCAGTTGTCATAGAAATTTTGTGACGTAAGAATTCCGACAGGGTAACAACGGGGTTAAAGTGTGAGCCACTGATTCCGGCAAAAATAAAGATCAAAATGCTCAACGAAAGCACAGTCGCGACGGCATTAATTGCCAACTGGACTCCAACATCATTGGAAATATTTGTGGCCATCTTTCCAGACCCAATTACAGTTACAACGAGCAGACCTGTGCCTAGGAATTCACCGAACGCTTTCCTTCTCACCATCATCCACCACTGCCTCTCGCGCTGGGACTATTTTTGGTCTTTTGTAGAATCTTAAATCAGTGTACCTATAGCAATCATCTAAAGAATTAACTTCAGATGAACTCCTTACAGTGGCCAAGGCTGGCGACGTTAGCATTCTGACCACGCGGAACGAAGAAGACCGCAGGGTATGATTTCTACGTGTTAGCCGATCTCCTCTGTATCTTCGCCTCGCGATGCTCCTGACTTCAAAAGTTTATCCCTCGCGCAGCAGTACCTACCCGCTGCTCCTCATCCACGGTATGGGATCTGCTTCCACGGCGTGGAAAACAATTGCGCCCAACTTAGAAAAGCTCTTCACGGTTGTGACCATTGATTTGCCAGGCCACGGTGAAACACCGCTGGATAAATCTCAATTAATGGACCCACAGTCTTTGGCGCTGGCGGTAATTCAGACAATGAAAACACATGGATACGAGCGATTTCACGTTGTTGGCAATTCCTTGGGTGGATGGGTAGCACTTGAGATGGCAGTGTTGAAACCAGAAGCAATTGCATCAATTACCGGTCTTGCTCCGGCTGGATTGTGGTTGGCACCTTATAACGCAAGATATCCCGGAACAGCAATTGCGCGCATGCTTGCCAATGGTCTCAAAGTGGTTTCGCCAATGCTTTTGCATTACGAATGGGCTCGCAAAATTGGATTTGAAAGTGTAAGCCCTCGCTGGAAAGAGTTCTCCTACGAAACTTGTCTGGATGCAACACTGGCAATGGCTACATCTGCTGGCTATTACCCAGCCTGGGATGCAATGTTAAAGAAGCGATTCGACGGGCAGATCAAATCCTCAATTCCCATCACTGTAATTTTTGGAGACGAGGATCGAACTTTGCCAACAGCCACATCCCAGGAGAAAAGTTTGGTCCCCGCGCACACTCGCTGGATCAATGTGGCTCAATGTGGACATGCGCCGATGTGGGATCACCCAGCACTCATTGTTGAGGAAATTATCAAAACCACGGGGATCAAGCCATGATCACCGTTGTCTATTTTTGGCGCATACCAAAATCAGCAGCTGGCTTTGCATTCCTGCATATGGCGCTGGATCGGCGAAAATTGCGGAAAACTAAGGGAGTTACTTTTGCAAAAATGCTTGGCACTGGGAAGGGTGAGACTTTTACCCCGCGTGATGCAAGTCTTGAGCGGTGGGGCTTCTTAATTTGCATCGACGAGAAACTTGTTGAAGAACTAGATGAATCAACACTAGTTACGGGTTGGAGAAAGAGATCTCGCTCTGAATTCCGCGTGTTGCTTGATCCCATTGCATCCCATGGAAAGTGGTCGGGAGCAGAACCATTTTCATTTAGTCCTTCCTCTACGAAAGACGGAAACGTTGTTGCTATAACTCGCGCCAGAATCAAATGGATGCAAAACTTTAGATTTTGGAAAACTGTGCCAGCAGTGACGAAGAGTTTGCACCAAAGCGCTGGATTGATTACTGCATTCGGGATTGGTGAGGCACCCATTGGCTTGCAAGGAACTTTCTCTCTCTGGGAATCAGCTGCTGCTATGCGCGATTTTGCATACAAGAGCGCTCCACACACAGCAGCAATTGATGCCACCTCACGATACAAATGGTATGCAGAAGAGCTTTTTGCGCGCTTTGCCGTGCGTGAGGTGAGAGGCTCGCTCTGAAATAGGGCAGACTTACGCTCGTGTCAATCCGCCATTACAACCCGAGGAGAAGTAGGCGCCGGGGGATATCAAATCGTGCGCAGAACTTTCTTAATCTAATTTTGGCAATCGCGATTGGGTTACAGATCGCCTATCCCTTGTTTAACGGCGAAATTCTTCGCCTCATCACATTGGCTACTGTCTATTTTGGTGCAGCGACGATGGTGCTCCATGCTTATTATTCATATGGATGGAGATATGCGATCACATATCTCTTGGTTACTTTTATTTTTGCTCTGGCAATTGAACAAATTGGAATGCGAACCGGATGGCCCTTTGGGAGTTACGCCTACGATGACTCTCTTGCGTATCAAATATTCGGTGTCCCCCTTGTGGTCCCATTTGCTTGGGTCATGATGTCTCACCCAGTCCTGGTTGCCGCGAGACGAGTAACAAAACACTGGGGCTTTCTTTACGGCGGTATAACGATGATGGCATGGGACTTTTTCCTCGATCCTCAAATGGTCGCCTCTCATCGCTGGACGTGGACATTGAAAGGAGCGCACGTACCTTTCGAAAATAATATTCCGCTATCAAATGCAGCTGGTTGGCTCTTTGCCGGCATGGGCCTTATCGCCCTCTTGCATGTTGTCCTCCCCCGCGATCGGCGAAAAGAAAGCGCTGGCTTTGCAGTGGTAGATATCTTTCTTGGGTGGACTTTGTTTTCCGGCATCGTTGGGAATTTATTCTTCTTTCACCGCCCGGGTGTCGCACTTTTGGGCGGCTTCTTCTTCGGGGGAATGCTGGCGCCATATGTATTTTCGCGCTGGCTAGGGCGGCCCTAAAACAGTGGCATTCATTTCACTATGACACCTGCACTTTTACTATTAGTTCTACCTTTGTTTTTGGTCTTAAACGCCTGCCTTAATATTTTCTTCGTCCTGCGCCCCAAGAATATATTCTCGGAAGTCAGTTTATCCGTTGCTGTGATCGTCCCCCTTCGCAATGAGGAAAAAAATGTTGCTGCTTTGATTTCTTGCCTACGCAAACAACGTGGAGTTCGAGAACTTTCTTTTCATTTTCTTGATGATAACTCCAGTGATGATACATATGAATTAGTTGCAGCACAGATTCTTGATGATCCACGTAGCATGATCTACCGTGGCGCTGAACTTCCTAATGAATGGCTCGGGAAACCTTTTGCGCTAGATCAATTGGTGGGCTCCACTTCCTCCCAGATTGTGGTGATGATGGATGCCGATGTGCGATTAGAGGAAGATGCTGTGGCTAGAGCCATCGCCACTATGCAAGAAAACAATTTAGATTTTGTTTCACCATATCCAAAGCAGGTTGCACTGAGTTGGTCTGAGCGATTGATACAACCGCTCCTCCAATGGTCATGGATGTCAACAGTTCCACTCAAAATCGCGCAAAGATCTAGCAATCCAGCATTTGCGGTTGCCAACGGGCAATTTTTCATTGTTCGAAGGGAATCGTTGCTCGCTATAGGTGGCATTTCTTCCATCAAATCTGAAATCATCGATGACATCGCGTTGGCGCGAAACTTACTCAGGGGTGGATTTCACGGGTGCGTCGTTGATGGCTCAGAAATAGCCACGTGCAGAATGTATTCCTCGTGGTCGCAACTTCGCGAAGGATATTCAAAATCACTTCGTGTTGCATTTGGTGGGTTGAGCGGGAGCTTTTTAGCAATTGCACTTTTATTCGTCTCAGGAGTGCTCCCTTTCCTGGTTGCTTTAACTGTGCCCTCATTATCCGCATACGGTTGGATTGGATACGACGCAGTGGTTATTTCGCGCGTTCTTAGCGCGCAGGCTACGCAGGGACGAATTCGCGATGCTCTCTTGCATCCCCTTGCAGTTGTCCTTCTCATCTTTTTGATTGTTCGGTCCTGGGCTATGCGTGGCAAAACACAATGGAAGGGCCGCGTGATATGAGCGATGTGAAAAAGGTTGTCGTGATTGGGGCCGGACTTGGAGGAATGTGCGCTGCGGCCCGCTTGGCTAGGGCGGGATACACGGTAAATGTTTATGAAAGTTCAGACCAAGTCGGTGGAAAATGCAGGACTGAGTGGGTTGGTAAATACGCATTTGATACCGGGCCCTCATTACTAACCTTGCCGGCAGTCTATCGAGATTTCTTTCTTAAAACTGGAGCGCCGCTTGAAACGGTATTAGAGCTGCAACCGGTAGAGCCCTCATTCGATTACAGATTCGCCGATGGAGGTAGAGTCGAATTTAATAATCTTTCACGCTTTGACACGTTGCAATCCATCACCTCGGCCTTTGGCGCAGATTCGAGTCGTGACTGGAACACATTGATGCAAAGAGCAGAAAAGATGTGGGATGTATCTAGGGAGCCTTTTATTGAATCCGAACTCAGATCGGTGTTCTCACTTCTCAAACGCCCGCGACTCATGCGCGATCTTAAGATAATTGCCCCATGGCTATCGCTGCGTGATTTGGTGCAAAAAGAAACCAAAGATTACAGACTCCAATACATTGCAGACCGCTATGCCACATACAGCGGTTCGGATCCTCGACTAGCCCCCGCAGTTTTACTCTCGATCGCTTTTGTTGAAGAAGCCTTTGGAGCCTGGCATATCAAAGGCGGTATCGGAAAACTATCTGAGGCGGTTCATAATCGGGCGCTCGAATGTGGAGTTCAATTTCATCTCAATTCACCTATTGCCTCCATTAACCAAGCCAACAAGAAGGTCACGGGCATTACGCTCGAAAATGGTGAAGTCATTGAATCTGCGATTGTCGTGGCTAATGCAGATGCACGTGATGTCTACACCTCATTGCTGCCACCTACGTTGCCGGTCACAGGGTCGGCGCGGAAATCGATTTCTCATTCGGATGCATCCGTTGCCGGCTTCACTTTGCTCTTGGGGCTCAGGCCAGATCCAATGGCTCAAAGATTAAGACACCACACAGTTTTATTTCCGGAAAATTATGA
>WLPU01000027.1 GCA_009698615.1 Actinomycetota bacterium
AAAGGTAGAGACCAGGCTCGTGACGCTAGTGCCATAGGGAACAGTCAGCGCAATGGTCTTGGCGCTTTCATTGATAGTTCCAGTGACCGTTGGTGAAAGTCCAGCAAAGGAGAAGGCTGTGATTGCTTTAGCTGGGTTGGCAGCAGTGGTGACCGTAACTCTGTAATCCTGTGTACTTTGGTCAAAGGCGGTGACCCTGTAAGTCACATCTGAACTGAAATTATTGGTTGTCGTACCGCTCACTTGCGCTACTCCACTGACAGTTGCGGTTGCCGAATCCGAGACTGTAAATGTTGCTGGCAGGCTGGTGAGACTAGTTCCGTAGGGAACAGTCAGCGCAATGGTCTTGGCGCTTTCATTGATAGTTCCAGTGACCGTTGGTGAAAGTCCAGCAAAGGAGAATGCTGATAGCACTTTGTAGGTTTGCGCCAATGTGGGAACGGTGACTGTTACAACGTAATCTTGATACGTACCATCGAGGGCAGTAATTCTATACGTCACGGGATTTGTGAAAGCGTTCGGACTATCTGCGCTAATTTGTGAAACTGCACCGATTGTTGCCGTAGCGCCAGAGGAGAGTGTGAATGTCGCAATTCGACTACCCACTGCAGAGCCATAGGGAAGCATCAGCGCGACGGTCTTTGCAGTCTGATCTATTGTTGCGACGTACCCGCCGTCTAAAGAAAACGCACTTAGTACCTTGGCATTGCGCGCTAGGGTATCAAGGTTGGTGGTAACAACATAATCTTGGTATGTGGCATCCGAGCCAGTCACTCGATAAGTTAAGGCACTTGAGAAGTTATTTGAGGTAACACCGCTAGTTTGTGAAGTTGCTCCGATTTTTGCAGTTGCACCGGATGCTAAAGTGAAGGTAGGAATTAATCCATTTCGATCAGTTCCGTATGGAACCGTAAGAGTCACGGTGTGGGCTGATTCATTGATAGATCCAATTACCGGTGGCGATAATCCGACGAATGAAAAGGCCGTCAACGCAGCCCTAGCGGGAGAAATTACAAAACTGGTTTGCACCGTTGCTCCATCGGCATCGGTAGCAGTGATGAAGATGGTTGCCTGCCCACTAGATCCAGCTAATGTGAATGTCGTAGTGGCGCTGGTGGCTGACGTTGCGGCAGTAGATAACGCAGTTACTCGACTTGGGTTATCCGTTGTAGTTGCAAATTGCCACTGCGATTGTGTTGTCGCATCATCCGATAAAGTAGTCACTGCTGTGTACCCAGCGCCTGCAGCGCTCGCAGGTGATGTGGGTGCGACGGTCACAACTGGTGCCGTGTTGGAACGCGGAACCACGGTATATACCAATCCTCTAACCGCCTGATAGTTGGATGCGCCACCCGTTGCTGCGGTAAATCCCCAAAAAACGCCGTTAACTTGGTTGGTGAAGAGGTTGTAAAGATTGAGACTTGTATTAAATAACTTATCTCCGGCTTCATACGTGCCATTTCCATTTTGATCAAACCAAACTTCCAAAATACCAGCGCCGGTGGGGGTCGCAGGGGCAGTCCAAACGAAACGGACTCTATGCCACAGTCCATCTTCGATGTTCGCTACCCCAACTGCACCAGAAGCAGGGGTGAACATATTGTGCTTTAATATATTGTCTTTAATGCAATCCATTAATCCAACATGATCTGCACCAAGGTCACCATACGGGTAGCCGCCGTTGTAATAAGTATCAAACTCCACCGCAAAGCATGGTTTTGCGTAAGAGCCATCAGAATTTGTCGAACCATCGTTTAGCCCTTGATAGCCCAGACCGCCGCCAGTTGTGCCTGAGGCAGTACTCACAGTTTGCAATACGAATGCTATGCCGTCGGCGCCACCATCATTTTTGCCTAGAAAGATTTCTGCGTTGATATCAAAATTTGAACGAAGGTCCATTCGGTCCCTACTCCATGCAAAGCCTCCTTGATTACCGGGGCTTGTTGTTGTCAACTCAACAGTGCCAGCCGTGTTGCTCGCTAATGGAGAAGAGGTTGCATAGGTAATTGGATAAGTACCCACGCAAGTGGTAACCGAACATTCCTTGGCGTAGCTTCCCGTTACCCGAAAATCATTTACGTTAAACGTTGTCGCATGAGCGGCCGGCAATGCACTCGGAAGGTAAACCGGTAGGATCACCGCCAGTGATGAGAATGCGATGGCGGAGCCGAGAAAGAATCGCGAAATTCTTAATTTTTGTATTCTAAAAAAATTAGGCGGTTTGTTTGACGCGTTGGGGGCTTTATACATAGAAATTATATTTCACAAAATAGCACGAGGAATTCATTGGCCAAACCCCTCCAGTGCCCCGTCTAAGGTTGATCCGCTTTCTTGGGGAAAGATAGCGAAGATTCAGAAGGCCAATTTTAGACTCTGGGGTCGGGGATGGCCAGTTCCCTCGTATGCCAAGCGTGTACTTCCCGAATGAAAAGTGCCTAATCCCACCATTATGCGCCAAGGGCTAAGAAAGGGATCGACACGGGCCCAGAAAAGTGCAATCTCGGAGCCATCAACGCTAGTTGGTAGATGTGAGATTGGATCGACAGCAGGTGGAGAACCAGTCTTACCCGTACTTTCTATGTGGGAGTAACACTATGAGCTGATTCAAATTTGGCAGATGTGAGTTTAGGTGCGGCATAGAAAAAGATGGCACCCCCAACCGCTGCTGCAATGATGAAGGTGCTTCGCAGCGCCCAGTCGCGAGTCAGGAAATGTGAATTAATCGTGACAACCAGCCCCCCGACCAGTGTGCCAATAGGAATCGAACCCCACCCAAGCATGCGATAAACGCTGTTGACTCGTCCAAGTAACTCTGGCGGAATAATGCTTTGGCGAAATGCAACCGTGACTACATTCCACAACACAGCAAAAAAAGTTTCCGCAGCTGTTGCAACCCACACCACTTGCCACGAACTTGTCAGCCCCATCACTAACGTGAATGACGGCATGAAGATCAGTGCGAGTGAGACGGATCGAGCGCTACCGAGCCTGGCTGAAAGTTTTGGCCCAAGCATTCCGCCAGCAATCCCACCGACTGCTCCTGCTGTACCTAGGAGTGCGAAGATGAAAACGGATGTGTGAAGTATTTCTTGAGCATAGAGAATATAAATTGCACCAAAAATTGATCCGGCAAAATTCAGTAGGCCCAGACTGATCGCCAGAGAGCGAATGAGGTCGTGCTTCCACAGCCACGCAACGCCCTCGTTGATTTCGGTGCGGAAGGAACTCTTTGCCCGTGACGCGACAACAGCGTCGATGGCATCCTGGAGATCCGAGTTTGGTGCCACATGAGGTCGATCATTATCGTCGCTAGAAGGAGAGATGGTCGTTTCGCCAACACCTGCTGACTTTGGCTGAAAACTGCCACTTAATGTGGCAATGAGCCCTGCACAAAAAAAGAATGTCCCGGCATCAACAAAAAATGGTAAGGCAAGTGCTATGCCAAGCAACAAGCTGCCTACGGCAGGCCCAATAAAACTATTAGTCAATGACTCGGCAGACCACATGCGGCCATTAGCTTTTTCTAGGTTTTGACTTTCTACCAAAGATGGCATCAGTGTCTGTGCGCTGTTATCTCGAAGGACTTCCATGAAGCCAAAAAGGAGCGCTGTGATCAGAAGCAAGAAATAAAGAGTGAAATGAGTTGATTGCAATTGCGTGATATTTGTAAGGGCCGGTAATGATTTAGCGCCGGCTAAAACGCCAAACCCCACTGCCAAAGTTAATATTCCGCGGAGAAAATCCATTGCAACAATGATCTTTCGACGGTCATATCGATCAGTAATAACACCTGCAGGCAGTGTAAATATCAACCACGGTAATCGTTGCGCTAGAGGAATCAGCGCAATCAATAGTGGCGAGCGCGTAGTGGCCGAAGCCAGCCATGGATAGGCAACCAGAGAGATTCCATCACCCAAATTAGATATCGCAGTTGCCGACCAGAGCTTCCAGTAACTAGCTCCAAGCTTTGCTGCTGACTTGGTTTTTGCGGTTATTGCTAACCCAGTGTTTGAGGCTACAGTCGAGGTCGCCCCTGGCATTACTTGAGAAGCAGAGGAACCCTTTTCTTTTGCGGTAGCAGCACGCTTTGCTCCTGAGCCTGCACCGCGCTTTGCTCCTGACATAACGTGAGATTACACGAGTAGTCATCTCTGGTTAGATTGGACAAATGAGTTTCTCCTTCGATATCACCGCAGAAGTATCAGCGGGCAACGGTGCTGCAGCGCGGACTGGACGTATCACTACGCCACATGGCCTCATCAATACTCCTGCATTTATCCCTGTCGGTACTAAGGCAACAGTGAAATCAGTTCTGCCAGAATCAATGAAAGAGCTTGGGGCGCAAGCACTTTTAGCTAATGCCTACCATCTCTATTTGCAGCCGGGACCTGAGATCGTGGATGAAGCAGGCGGCTTGAGCACTTTCATGAATTGGCCGGGGCCAACTTTCACCGATAGCGGTGGCTTTCAAGTCCTCTCCCTTGGTGTGGGATTTAAAAAAGTCCTAGCAATGGACTCGACTACTTTTCGCTCGGATGATGTGATCGCCAAAAATAAGGATCGCCTTGCCCACGTGGATGATGAGGGGGTTACCTTTAAATCCCATCTCGATGGATCAATGCATCGCTTTACGCCAGAGATCTCGATGCAAGTCCAGCACAAAATCGGCGCAGACATTATTTTTGCCTTTGATGAATGCACCACGTTGCATAACACTCGCCAGTATCAAGAAGGTGCTATTGATCGCACCTATGCCTGGGCAATTCGTTGTTTAGATGAACACAAACGCCAAAGCGATGCACGAGGTGACCACCCCTACCAAGCACTTTTTGGGGTACTTCAAGGTGCTCAATATGAAGATCTTCGTCGAAAAGCAGCCACTGATTTGGGCGCCATGAACTCATCGGGCATTTCCTTTGATGGGTTTGGAATTGGCGGAGCCCTTGATAAGCAAGCACTCGGCACCATTGTTGGATGGGTTAACCAAGAACTCCCCCGCGAAAAACCTAAACATTTGCTGGGTATTGGCGCACCCGAGGATCTTTTTGTCGGCGTTGAAAACGGAATCGACACATTTGATTGTGTCTTAGCCTCTCGCATCGCGCGCACTAGCGCCCTCTACACAATGAATGGGCGCTATAACGTTTCTAATGCAACCTTCCGACGCCAATTTATTCCTATCGATGAATCATGTGATTGCTACACCTGCACCCACTACACCCGTGCTTATCTGCATCACCTCTTTCGTGGCAAAGAGATTTTGGCTGCAACTCTTGCCACGATTCATAATGAGCGATTTATTGTGCGATTGGTGGATCAGATGCGAGAGTCCATCACAAGCGGTGATTTTAAAGAGTTGAAAGCGCAATTTCTGGGGCGCTATGCCATCCGTCCCGTGAGCTCAGGGGATACTGCGTGATGACTACTTCGCCTATACGCATTCATGTGGTCATCACCCTGACATCTCCTACTGGATTACTTCATCTCAACAAAGTAGCAAGTGTGGTGCGAGTGCTCAATAACATTCGTGGAATCTACGCCGATCTACCAGTAACAATCGCTGTGCCCAAATCAGAAGAATCTACCGTGCAAGATCTATTGGAAAGAGCTGGTTTACATAGTG
>WLPU01000028.1 GCA_009698615.1 Actinomycetota bacterium
ACTGGTGCCGATTTTGTGGAATGCACGCCAGGCTTTGGAGTCGAGCTCTTTCATACCTTTTTGTGCCACGGGAGTATTAAATCAGATATAGTTGATATGTCAAGTAATAAAAAGTAGTTACAAGTCTTTACAAGTTTTTACGGGAAAAAGTATGGGGAAACCTCGGGATTAGGCCTGAAGTGAATTCTTCCGGCTTATAGGGCGACTCTTCTTTTATACTTTACACATGACTGAAAACAAGGTTCGCGCCGAGATTCTCGAAACTGGCAATCCAAAAATCAAGTCTGCTCGAATTATTATTCATGCAAAATCATCATTAATTTTCTCCATTCTAAATAATCCAAAGAGACATAAAGAGATTGACGGCAGTGCAACAATCACAGCGAACGTAAGCGGCCCTGATGAATTAGTCCTAGGTTCAAAATTTGGAATGAAGATGCACCTTGGCGTCACCTATCGAATTCGTAACACTGTTGTTGAGTACAAGAAGAATGAACTGATTGCTTGGAAGCATCTAGGTCAGTGGAGATGGCGCTACGAGTTAGTAGATATTGGAAATGGTTCAACCCAGGTGACTGAAACCTTTGATGGCTCTTATGCTCCGGGGATTGCCCAGATATGGCTCAACATACGTAAGGCTTATCCGTGGACTCAGCTTGCCGTGGCGAAGACTTTAGTTCGACTAAAAGAAACGGCGGAAGCGAAGTAGAGTTTTTCGCATAGATGCAATCCGGCTTGTAGAGCGACTCTTCTTTTATCCTCAATTTGCGCAGATTTAAGTTTCAAAAGGGATCTTTCTCATCGAATTGCTTCAAATACTCAACCGTAAGGTCTAGCCTTCCCAGTAGATGCACGGTTTAACCGTTCTCACTTCGCAGAGTGTGGGCTTCGTCCTGAACCTCAATACCTTGAGACGAAATCTACGGAGAGGTAGATGCTTATGCGCAAACTTTCGATCCTGACTATTTTTATTCTCCTTGCTTCGCCCCTAGCAATAACTCAAGCCAACGCTGCTGCACCCAAACTCGGAGGTGCTTGTTCTAAAGTCGGCAGCTTCGGTGACACGCCCAATATTAGATATGTTTGTGCGAAAATTGGTGGGCAGCTTGTATGGCAACAGTGGAATAAACCTTCGTCGAATAACAATTCTGCAAATAAGAGTGGTGCAACGACATCGCAGTCGGGGACTTCTGCAGCCTTCAAAGCACCGATCCCAATCACTCTTCCCATTGCAAAATCTAGTGATGCTAATGCAATAACTTTTGCAAATGTCCTGACTCGTATTTCAGATATACCTACTGCAGTCTTTAATAAAGAAGAGGCTTTGATTGCAGCCAGTACTTTGCAAGTGATTCCTCATGATATTTTCATAGCGCCGGCTTTGCAGTCAACCGTAACGGTAAAAAGTGTTTCAGAGATGGTCGATCGCTCAATAAAATATTATGCAGGTTTTCAGCAAGGATCATATTTTGCAGTCTATGTATACAACAAAGCCAGTATTGCATGGGCCAAAAAACAATATAATTCAGTAGCTGCAACTAGAAAATACTCTGCCGTGAAGAATTACCATGATCGTGGAGCTCAAGATATCGAATCAGCCTGTAATGGCGGGGACTGTAATGGTAATAACGCCGGAATGATCAGTGGCACCAATGAGGGTTATATAAACATAACGGTAGATAACGCAAACCATCCATTTATCGAATCTGGGTCAATTGCACATGAGTACGGACATATCGTGCAGTCCGCTCAATGGGATGGCACCAAGTATGACAACTTAAATGATCTTAAAAATAAGACGTATCCCGGCTGGCTCTTTATGGGTGGAATTAACCAGCCAGCGTGGACGATCTGCACCGGAACCCTAGAGGGTTACATGCAAGCTCGAAGTCAACAAGGTTTCAATTTACGCCGTAGCGGTTTTAAAAATCTCACTGCTCAAGGGATTACAAACTATTTGCTCTACAGCTCAACAACCGAGAGCATCGATGTCAACGGTAAAAAAATAAGCGAATCAGTTCTGCCCCCAAATCCAATTTTTGAGATCGGAAACTCAACTGGTGGCTTGGCCACCGAAGTTTTGGTTGCAATTGGTGGCCCACAGGCGGTAATGGCGCTGCATGCGTTAATGGCTAACGGGGATTCAATGGACGTTGCTTTTATGAAGGTCTACTCAACCCCATGGCCAGAGGCGGCAAAGATCATTGGCCAGGTGATTGCCGCAGAATATGCCCAAACCCCACCAAAACCTTAAGGAAAAATGATTTCTATTTGTAAGTGTTTACAACTTCAAATGAAATATTCATGGGAATTCAACTAGTTAAGCCTGACGTGAATTCTTCCGGCTTATGGGGCGAATCTTTTTTTATCGATACTCACTCTGAGTAACTAGGTTTTATGCAATACTTCCTTCACGCTTGTTTGGTAGTAATTGGGACTTGGTTAATCACCGAGTCTCTTTTGCTTTCCATACAACAAATTCATGCACAGGTTCATTCATTTCAAAATTTCGCTACTTAGTAATTGCGTAACTTCGCTCTCGTGATGGGGGCGTGTTGTAATTGGCAGCCTGTTCGTTTACCAAACAAGCGGAACGGGTTCGAACCCCGTCGTCTCCACCACAGTCTTAGTTAGTGCAATTCGATCTATTGGTAGTGATCAAAGGAATTGCAATAGCTGTGCATGGAAGGGCCTCGAGAGATCGGGGCCCTTTCCAATTCTTCGGCTCATTGGGCGACACTTCTACTATTCTGGTGTTTATTGGGGCTAAGTTGATCTTGACTTACTTCCATTAGCTCTTCAATGAGGTACCAAAGATTTCAACGCCAGTTAGCCTCGGAGTTATTGCTAGTATTCTCATGATTTCGACAATCGCCAGTGCAATAAAGTCTAAATCAGATTCAACAGCTAGGGAACATGCAGGACGAATCACAGGAGGCAAGGTGCATGAAGAAGAAACTAGCTAGCAGTTGGAGACTATTGCCATCGGGCCTGCGAAAGATCATTGTCTTGGTTTTCGGCTCAACGTTAATAATTGTTGGCCTCTTGTTAATTGATTTACCCGGACCATTCACTATGCCTTTAGTGATTGGTGGATTAGTGGTGTTAGCCCTTGAATTCAAGTGGGCTGAAACGCTTCTCGTTCGAGTTAAACATCATGGTGAAAAGATTTTGCCCCGTAAGTTATTTAAAAAACGTTAAAATACCTACATCCTCTTATTAGTACTACATTAGAATCGTGGTTATGAATAAG
>WLPU01000003.1 GCA_009698615.1 Actinomycetota bacterium
ACAAAATCTGTCTCGATGTAACTCGTGTAGATCTTAAAATCTTTAGTAAAAGATGGATCTTGCACAATTGCACGGTGGAAGGGCAAGGCAGTTGCAAGCCCTTCGATTTTAAAATCATCAAGTGCCCGACGTGCGCGCTCGAGTGCCTGTTCTCTTGTTGCGCCAGTAACGATCAACTTTGCTAGGAGTGAATCAAAATTACCGCCAATGGTGTCACCGTTTTTGAAACCTGCATCCACTCTCACGCCAGGCCCAGTGGGCAAGACCCACTCGGTTATACGACCAGGGGCTGGTAAAAAAGAGCGACCAGGATCTTCGCCATTGATGCGAAATTCCAAAGAATGGCCGCGTATTGCTGGGTCGTCATAACCCAATTTCTCACCCATTGCGATACGAAATTGTTCGCGCACAAGATCAAGTCCAGTAACTTCTTCACTCACGGGGTGTTCTACTTGCAGGCGAGTGTTAACTTCAAGAAATGAAATCGTGCCGTCGATACCAACGAGGAACTCACATGTTCCAGCGCCGACGTAGCCTGCTTCTTTCATGATTGCTTTACTCGAGCGGTAGAGCTCGGCATTTTGGGCATCTGACAAAAATGGTGCCGGGGCTTCCTCGACTAACTTTTGGTGTCTGCGCTGCAACGAGCAATCACGAGAACTGACAACAACTGCATGGCCATGTGAGTCAACCAGAACCTGTGTTTCAACATGGCGAGGGCGATCCAAATAGCGCTCAACAAAACATTCACCGCGTCCAAAACTTGCAATTGCCTCTCGCACTGCAGAGGCGAAGAGTTCTGGAATTTCCTCCATTGTGCGTGCAACCTTGAGTCCGCGTCCACCACCACCGTGCGCCGCCTTAATTGCAACAGGCAGGCCATGTTTTTTTGCAAAGGTCATTACTTCCTCATGTCCGGCAACCGGATCAGTGGTGCCGGCCACAAGAGGTGCACCGACTTTTGCTGCAATCTTTCGCGCAGAGACTTTGTCTCCCAGTAGTGCAATCGCCTGAGGGGATGGTCCAATCCAAATAAGACCCGCATCAAGAACTGCTTGAGCAAAGTTGGCATTTTCAGAAAGAAATCCATATCCAGGGTGAATTGCATCCGCTCCTGAAGTTTTTGCAACCTCAATGATTTTTTCAATGTTTAAGTAGGTTTGCGCCGCAGTGAGACCAGCCAAAGAGTAGGAAGCATCTGCCATTTGTGCGTGCATCGAATTGCGATCTTCGCTCGAATACACCGCAATGCTTTTTAACCCGTGATCTTTACATGCACGAATAATGCGGACGGCAATTTCACCACGGTTGGCAATGAGTACGCTCTTCATGCGCTCACCCGCGCTGATAGTTTCTTGAGTTCTGGCCATGAATATCCAAGGTGTGTGGCCATGCGTCGCACTAGTGGAATCGATAAGCCAATCACGTTTGAATAATCGCCATCGATAGAGGAAATAAATGCGCTGCTAAGGCCATCGAGTGTAAATCCACCAGCAACATTGAGAGGCTCATCTGATGCGACGTAATCTGCAATTTCTTCATCGCTCATGACCGAGAATGTAACTTTGGTCGTTTCAATATCGGAAAGTTCCATGCCTTTTTCTGTGTCAATGATGCAATGGCCGGTGTGAAGATATCCGGACTTGCCGCTGAGCGCTCGAGCACGCGCTGTTGCAGTGCGAGCATCAAGCGGCTTACCGAGTGATTGACCTTCAAATTCAAATGTAGAGTCACACGCAATAATGAGCGCAGGTTCGCTCAGACGTTCACGAACGGTGTGGGCTTTAACAATTGCCAGGGCAATAACCATTTCCTTTGGGGATAGTTTTGTATAAGCCTGTGCTTCCTCATCAACATTGCTGATCATTACGGTAGATGCAATGCCCGCTGCGTCGAGAAGCTTTTTTCGAGATGGCGAAGCCGATGCAAGGATGATTGCTGGCATTTAGAACTTCTTTGGCAAAGTTTTACGAAGTAGAGGCTTGGCCCAGGCACTGTGTGCAACTTGAATAATCACTTCGGGCTTGTGATGAAGCTCGAGTGCGTACTCCAAGGCCTCAAGTTCTTGCAGCGTTGGAGTTCCAGAGGTAATTGTGTAAGCAATCACAGAGGAATGTTTCCGTGTTTGCGGGGTGGCAAAGTATCGCGCTTTGTGCGCAGAGAACGTAGCGCTTTGGTGATGTATTCGCGGCTCTGATTGGGTTCGATAACCGCATCAACATATCCACGTTCTGCAGCAAGATATGGATTTGCAAGAGTTTCGTTGTAATCAGTCACAAGGGAGGCACGGAGAGCATCAGTATTATCAGCTTCGTTGAGCTCTTTGCGGTAGAGAATATTTACTGCGCCTTGCGCTCCCATGACAGCAATTTCGGCGCTTGGCCAGGCTAAATTCACATCGGCACCAATGTATTTAGAACCCATAACGATAAATGCGCCGCCATATGCCTTGCGTGTAATCAATGTGATAAGTGGGACAGAGGCTTCGCCGTAGGCATAGAGCAATTTAGCTCCGCGGCGAATGATTCCGTTCCATTCTTGCTCGATGCCAGGAAGGAATCCTGGTACATCGACGAGAGTAATAATTGGAATGCTAAATGCATCACAAAAGCGCAAGAACCGTGCAGCTTTCTCACTTGAATCGATATCTAGCGTGCCGGCTAACTGTTGTGGCTGGCTTGCGATGATTCCAACAGAGTGTCCTTCGACACGACCAAATCCAACGATGATGTTGGGTGCAAAGAGCGCATGAACTTCAAGAAATTCTGCTTCATCCAAGAGCGCTGTGACAAGAACCTTCATGTCGTAGGGTTGATTAGGACTATCAGGAACCAACGTGTCTAAAGATTGATCCGTCGCTTTGCGTTCGAGAGTCTCAGTGGAAGGCAAAATCGGCGCAGGATCCATATTGTTGCTTGGCAAATAAGAAAGAAGAGCTTTAACGTAATCGATCGCATCGTCTTCGTTTTCGGCTAAGTAGTGCGAATTACCGGTGCGTGCATTGTGTGTATGTGCGCCACCGAGTTCTTCCATCCCTACTTCTTCACCCGTAACGGTCTTAATTACTTCAGGGCCGGTAATAAACATATGCGAGGTCTGGTTGACCATGATTGTGAAGTCGGTAAGTGCAGGGGAGTAGGCAGCGCCACCAGCACACGGACCCAGAATCAGGGAAATTTGAGGGATTACTCCAGATGATCTGGTGTTGAGGCGAAATATTTTCCCGTAGCCACTCAGGGATGCAACTCCTTCTTGAATTCGGGCGCCACCTGAGTCGCTGATGCCGATCAGGGGCATTCCGTTTTTGAGAGCAAACTCAGCAATCTTGATCATCTTTTCGGCAAAAACTTCTCCAAGGCTTCCACCCATGACCGTGAAATCTTGAGAAAAGAGGGCAACGTTTCTGCCATCGATAGTTCCGTAACCGATGATGACACCGTCTCCGTACGGACGATTCTTTTCCATTCCAAAGTTAGTAGAGCGATGGCGAGCGAATTCATCGAGCTCGGTAAAGGAATCGGCATCGACGAGTTTGGAGATGCGCTCACGCGCGGTCATCTTGCCCTTAGCGTGTTGTTTTTCGATAGCACGCGCGGATCCAGCATGCACGGCTTCGTCTAATCTGTCACGAAGATCTTGAATCTTTCCAGCGGTTGTATGCAGATCACGGCTCATGCCCCTACGGTACTCGTCGTGGAGACATTACGTGCATCGTTAGATAGTGAGCGCATTTATTCCGCCTTAAAAAATAGTTACTGGCGAGTAAGCGTGGTCGATGTCACTGGATCAACTCACACAGATTTAGTTGCACAGATTCGAAACGGAAATTCAAAACATGGCGATGTTCTTGTTTCAGAGTTTCAAAGTGCGGGCAGGGGTCGACTAGAGCGATCATTTATTGCGCCAGCGCGCTCTGCACTCCTGTTTTCTTTTCACATTAAACCTCATCGCCCAGTAGATACGTGGGGATGGTTGCCATTGTTGGCCGGTCAAGCACTTATTACTACTATTTCTAAACTTTGTACTTTAAGTACCACAGCAACTTTAAAATGGCCAAATGATATTTTGATAAATGAGAAGAAAGTCGCTGGCTTATTGTCAGAAAAAGTGTCCGATGAAGCTGTTGTCATCGGTATTGGAATCAATGTCGGGATGACTAAAGAAGAGTTGCCGACGCCTCTTGCTACCTCGTTATCGATAGAAGGCTGCAGTCAATGTGATCGTTCAGATTTCTTAAGCCTTTATTTGAAGACGTTTAGTGAGTATCTAAAGCGCTGGGAGGCTGGAGAGGCCTCCTTAATTAATGAGTACGCAGAACTTTCATCCACCATTGGCCGAGCAATTTCCATCACCGCACCAGATGGAAAAACTCGCCAGGCACACGCAACAGGGATTGATCAATCCGGCGCCCTGATTATCGACGGCGCTGAATTAATTACCGTGGGAGATGTGGCTCACCTTCGCTCAAACTAGGATGTGCCAGTGCCTTCACCATTTCCAGTAGTCGGCGTCATTGGCGCCGGGCAATTAGCGCGCATGATGGTTGCACCCGCTGCGGCACTGGGTATTGATTTATTGATATTAGCTCAGGCACCCGATGATTCAGCCGCGCAGGTCGGTAAATATATTGTTGGTGATTATTCAAATATTGATGATGTCAGGGTATTTGCCCAAAGATGCGATGTAGTTACTTTTGAACACGAACTCATTCCGCTGTCGATCATTAAGACTTTGGAAGCCGAAGGAGTTGTTGTGAGGCCCAGTTCTAACTCTTTCGTGTATTCCCAAGACAAGGCGCTTATGCGCGAGCGACTTGCAGATTTTCCAGCGCCGAATTGGCAAGTTGCAACACATGCTGATGAAGTGAAGCAATTTCCAGTTATTGCGAAAGCCATCTCAGGTGGCTATGACGGACGAGGCGTCTGGAAAGTAGATTCTGCTAGCGCGCTGAAAGAGCTATTGAATGTGCATCATCGCCTCCTCATCGAAGAGTTATTGAATTTCGATTATGAAATCGCGGTGATGGTTGCGCGTTCACCCCATGGTCAAGCCTGTACATGGGCGCCAACGCAGACTCTCCAGAGTGATGGCATCTGCACCTCAACTATTTCTCCCGCACCTGGTTTATCTGATTCACTTGCCGTGAAGGCACAGGCTCTTGCACTGAAAATTGCAGAAGAAGTCGGGCTCATTGGTGTTATGGCAGTAGAAATGTTTGTGAAAGGCGATGCGCTTTTTATCAATGAATTAGCAATGCGTCCACACAATTCTGGTCACTGGACTATTGAGGGTTCGCGCACGAGTCAGTTTGAGCAGCATCTGCGAGCGGTTCTAGATTTACCGCTTGGTGATACCTCAATGCTTCATCCCTTTGCGGTGGTGGGAAATATTTTGGGAGGCAGTAAATCTGATATGTATCGCCCTTATTTACATCTCATGGCGAGATCTCCTGGACTTAAAGTGCATCAGTATCGAAAAGAGGTTCGCATCGGGCGCAAAATTGGCCATGTGTGCGCTACCGGCTCTGATCTTCTAGACTTACAAGAAGAAGTGGCACATGCAGTTGACTATATGAGCGGAGTGATCGATGAGTAACCCCAGCGTTGCCATCATTATGGGATCTGACTCGGATTGGCCAACGATGGAGGATGCAGCCAAAGTCCTCGATGAGTTTGGAATTTCGTATCTGGCGAAAGTTGTTTCTGCTCACCGCATGCCGTTAGAGATGGTCGAATTTGCTCAAAGTGCCAAAGCCCAAGGGATAGAAGTAATTATTGCTGGAGCCGGCGGCGCGGCACATTTACCGGGGATGGTTGCATCGCTCACTACTCTTCCGGTCATTGGCGTCCCGATCTCATTAAAAAATCTTGACGGAATGGATGCCCTCTTATCTATTGTGCAGATGCCAGCGGGAGTCCCTGTTGCAACAGTTGGAATTGGAAACGCCAAAAATGCCGCTCTATTAGCAGCACGAATTTTGGGGCTTAAAGATTCAGCCGTGTCTTTGAAAGTTGCGGCTGCGATGGAGAAGATGCACGATGAGGCACAAGCAAAAGGTGAAAATTTACAGGCAAGACGAACACAAAAAACTGGCTTCTAGTCAGCCACGCTTTCGATACTCAATTGCCGGACAGCGATCCATCACCGCTTTAAGTCCTGCATCCTGTGCGCGTGAAACTGCATGCTCATCGATCACATCGAGTTGAAGCCACACTGCGTGCGCGCCGATGGCAATCGCATCATCGACAACGCTTCCAGCAAGAGATGAATTAACAAATAGATCAACAACATCTACCGGAAATGGAATCTGGCTTAACGAGGCATACCCCTTTTCGCCATGCACAATTTCTGCTTTGGGGTGCACCGGGATAATGCGGTGGCCCTTTTGTTGGAGGAGTGCGCTCACACCAAATGCAGGACGATCCTGATTATTGCTCAACCCAACAATCGCCCAGGTGTGCATCGCAAGAACTTCATCTATAGATTGATCTGTCATGGGTTCTTGCGACCCAAAGCGTGAAATTTCCACCCCGCTTGCACCCAAAGGTCACGATCCAGTGCATTTCTGCCATCGATAATAATTGGACTCTTCACCAGCGACTTCATTGCTGTCGGATCGATTTCTCGGTATTCGCGCCATTCAGTTAAATGCAAAACCATGTCGGAGCCAGTGACACATTCATTGGCGGTAGTCGCAAAATCTAGTTGAGGAAAACGCTTTTTTGCATTCGCTATCGCTTTAGGGTCATGCACAACAACGTGCGCACCGGCTGAGCTAAGTTGAGCCGAAATATCTAGCGCTGGAGAATCTCGAACGTCATCACTTTCTGGTTTGAAGGCTGCGCCCAACACCGAAATTCTAAACTTGGTAAGATCCTCACCAAGAAGGTGGCGGACCACTTCAATGACGCGAGCACGGGCTCGAAGATTAATTGCATCAATTTCTTTTAGGAATTCAAGTGCTTGCTGGGCCCCAAGCTCTTCAGCTCTGGCCATAAATGCACGAATATCTTTGGGCAGACAGCCTCCACCAAATCCGATTCCAGCTTGCAAAAACTTATCTCCAATTCGTGGGTCATAGCCAATAGCTTGAGCCAGAACTGTGACATCGCCACCGGCTGCTTCACAAACTTCGGCCATTGCGTTAATGAAAGAAATCTTTGTCGCCAAGAATGTATTGGCAGCGACTTTGACAAGTTCTGAGGTTGGCAAATCTGCACGAATCCAAGGGGTTTTGAGTGCCAAGAGGGGCTCGTAACATTCGCGCAGGATTTGTTCCGCCCGATCACTCGTCACACCCACTACTAATCTGTTAGGGCGAAGTGTGTCTTGGATGGCAAAACCTTCTCGTAAAAATTCTGGATTCCAAGCTAGCTCAGCAGTAGGGGCCGATGATGCGAGTTGGGTGGCAAGTTTTTGTGCTGTCCCCACCGGAACAGTCGATTTGCCAACAACGAGGGAGCCATCTGTTAAATGTGGCGCGAGTTGTTCTACTGCACTTTCCACAAATGTTAAATCTGCTGCCAAACTATTTGCTTTTTGTGGAGTCCCCACACAAATAAAATGCACACTCGCTTTCTCGCTTGCCGAAAAATCTGTTGTGAAGCTCAGGCGGCCAGTCGCCAGTTGCTCTTTTAGCAACTCTTCAAGCCCAGGCTCGTAAAAAGGTAGATCACCTTTGGATAGGCGTGCAATTTTTTCCAGATCAGAATCAATACCGATCACAGTAAAACCAAGTGATGACATACACGCAGCATGGGTTGCACCCAAATACCCGGTGCCGATGACCGAAAGAACGTGCTTCATGGCTCGTAGTCTATGAGGTGTTGAGGTGGGGCTATTTCAACGCACCGCAAGGATTTTCCAGGGCTGTTCGAGTCTTGAATTTATCAACGATGACTGGAGCGGCTTTAACACTTGAGGAAGCAGATGGCGAGGGTGTGACTTCATCGATCACCGCTTGGTCGTTGATGAGGCGCTGGAATAATTCTGCAGAGAGAATGGGATCCCAGACAACGGTAGAACCTAATCCTTCAACTGAATAATTAGTGCTCGAAAGCGGAACGGTGAGAGTACGCACCTTCGATGCCGATAAGTTTCGCATTTGCTTTGCCAGTGTGATGAGGTCATTTCCGTTAAGAGCAGAATCGGTTTGAACTGTCGCCATTGCGGCGTTGAAAAAGTTAAGAAGTTTAATGGGGTTAAGTAAAACTCCAGAGCTAGTCGCCTTGCGCATCACAGAACTCATAAATTGTTGTTGGCGTTGCATGCGCCCCAAGTCGCCCATCCCATCAAAATCGCGCGTGCGAACATACTTGAGCGCTTCAATTCCATCCAATGTATGGACTCCTGCGGCAAGGGTTAAATGGCTGTTTGAATCATTGATATCGCGTTTTGTACAAACTTCGATGCCACCGAGAGCGTCAACCATGTGCGCAAACCCAGCAAAGTTTATTTCTACATAATGATCTATACGCAAATTACTCATAGATTCGATTGTTTGAATGAGCAGCGGCGCCCCACCCCAAGCAAATGCTGCATTGAGTTTAGCTCTGACCGAGGGAACGGATTTGCCTGCACTTGAAATGTACGAAGGAATCGTCGCTAAAGTGTCACGAGGCAAAGAGATGATTACTGCCTTATCACGCGCTTTGCTGATGTGCACTAGGAGCATCGTGTCGGAACGCTTGCCTGCCGCACTCTTCGTAGAACCAACTCGGAGTAGTTTGCGTTCTGCAGCCGTAAGGCCTTCTCGCGTGTCAGAACCAACGAGCAAATAATTTATGGCAGTGGATGGTTTTTCTGGTCGTGATTTCAATCCGCCAAACGCATCCACTCTTTTGAGTGAACCGCTGACGTGCCCCAGTCCTGCCCAAGCGATGGTTGCAACGAGCACTATCCCGATAGAAAGGAAGGTCGTTACTCGAATCGAGCGCGTTGATTTCACTAGGAGAGCGTACTTGGGCGATAGCGTTGGGGCGTTATGACTCCAACTTTTGACCAGTTATCTGGCTCACCGCTCAACCAACGACCTTCAGAGCAGGGCGTATCGGTTGTGTTACCTGTTCTTAATGAGGAGTTTTATCTTGCTCAATCCATAGAAGCGATAATTTCTCAGGATTTTCTCGGACCTATTGAAATAATTTTGGCTCTCGGCCCATCTAATGATCAGACTAATTCGGTTGCGCAGGCACTGGCAACAAAAGATTCTCGGATAATCCTTGTTGAGAATCCATCCGGAAGAACAGCTGTAGGTCTTAACTTGGCGATTAAGCAATCCCGTTTTCCGATCATTCTTCGAGTTGATGGCCATGCACAAATACCGAACAATTACATTTCAATGGCTGTATCTCTGCTCAATGAGACGGGAGCAGTCAATGTTGGCGGAATTATGGCTGCCCAAGGTGCTACCCCTTTTGAAAGAGGAGTAGCCCGAGCGATGAGAAGTCCATTAGGAGTTGGTGCAGCAAGTTTCCACACAGGAGGAAGCGCGGGCCCCACGGACACCGTCTATCTAGGATGTTTTGTAAAGTCAGCATTACTGAAAGTTGGCGGATTTGATGAGAGTTTTACTCGTGCGCAAGACTGGGAATTGAATTTTCGTTTGCGCGAGGCCGGGGGCTTAATTTATTTTGATCCTCGCTTAGAGGTTACATATCGTCCACGCCCAACATTGCGTGCGTTAGCTAAACAATATTTTGAATATGGGCGGTGGCGCCACGCCGTGATGCGACGACACCGAGGAACCGTAAATCTTCGTTATTTAGCCCCACCACTTTCGCTACTTGGAACCCTTCTATCTTTAATAACTGGTATTTCTATTTCATCCATATTCTTAATTCCAGCGGGGATTTACGGAGCATTTTTAGTTGTTTCCTCTCTTATGATTGGGCGAACTTTTTTTGAGCGACTGAGACTTCCAGCAATATTGTTCACGATGCACATGTCGTGGGGAGCGGGATTTCTCACATCACCCAAGACTTTGGCACGATAGCGCGAGGGTGTCTAACTCGCTGCGGTAGCCTTACTCAATGGGAACCGCAACGCCAGTAGAGGTATTTGTACCTTTTCGAAAAGGGTTGCCTCCACTAAGAAAATACTGGAGCACGCTCTGGAAGCGCCGTTCTTTTATTGCAGAATATTCACGTACTCAACTTCATGAACAGCATTTCGATTCAGTCTTTGGACAAATCTGGTTGATTCTGAATCCACTCCTGCTTTCGGGTGTCTATTTTGTGCTCATCGTGATTATCGGTGGCCATAGCGACAAGATGCGCTACGGGCATTTAACCGCATGCTTATTCCTCTTCTATCTGATGGCAAACACTCTTTCCGGTGGGGTGAAATCAGTTACCTCTGGTCAACGCCTCATACTCAACACTGCATTCCCGCGGTTGATGCTCCCTATTTCAGCGAGCGTTGTGGCATTTTTTCGCTTTCTACCAACAATTTTTATCTTTCTGATACTTCGGACGATTCTAGGGTTGCCAATTGGCTGGAATATGTTGTGGTCGATTCCAATTGTGCTGATCGCAATCCTATTTTCCTCAGGGGTCGCCATCCTTATTTCCTGCATCAATGTCTATTTCAGGGACATCGCCAATTTCTTGCCTTACTTCACGCGCATGCTTCTCTATTTATCTCCAATTTTGTGGGAAACTTCAGCGATTAAACCGCAATTGCGCAAAGTTGAACTTGTAAACCCATTATTTCCTCTTTTGGATTCATGGTCGCGCGCAGTTGTTCACGCACAGGCACCGCACTTAACGAGCATGCTTATTTCATTGGCATGGGCAGTCCTTGTGTTTACCTTTGGAACCTATTTCTTCTTAGTACGAGAGAGGGAATTTGCCGTCCGTGTCTAATTCACTGCATAAGCCAGGTGAGATTGCTGTTTCGGTACAGCACCTCGGGTTGACGTATACAACAACGATCGACAAACGTCCGACTCTGAAAGCGCGACTGAAAACAATGGGCCGTGGAACAAAACAGACTCGTGTAGTGCGTGCGCTCGATGATGTGATGCTGGATGTTGCTTATGGTTCTGTGCTTGGAGTCGTAGGTGCAAACGGAGCGGGCAAATCCACTCTTATGCGAGTGATTTCTGGAATCTTGCCACCGTCCCAAGGGCGTGTTGAAGTTTACGGAAAAGTCAGCACGCTCTTAGCGTTGGGAGTTGGATTTAGTCCCTCATTATCTGGCCGCGCAAATGTCTATCTGGGTGGACTTGCTGCAGGAATGTCCAGCCAAGAAATCGAAAATCACTTTGAAGAGATCGCTGATTTTGCGGAACTTGGCGATGCAATTGATGCACCCATGCGCACTTATTCTTCCGGCATGTATGCCCGATTAGCTTTCTCGGTAGCGGTAACAGTACGTCCAGATATTTTGATTGTTGATGAAGCGCTCAGCACGGGCGATGCTCGATTCAAAGAGAAGAGTTTAGAAAAGATTAAAGAGCTGCGAAGTGATGCTCGCGCCCTCATTCTTGTGAGCCATGCGTTGGGCACCGTGCGGGATATCTGCAATGAAGTTGCTTGGCTCCATAAAGGAAAGCTGATCCAACGGGGAAAGCCAGACGAAGTGGTGGATGCTTATGCCTCATTCCTCCAGGTCGGAAAGAGCGCTGCTATTAATGAGGATGTCTAGGCTTCTTAGCGCCTCCATTTTACTTTTTGCTTTTTTAACTCCAACTATGTCGTTGGCTGATGAGGTGCCACAAACTTTTTCATTTCAAGGTTCGGGGTACGGCCATGGAGTCGGGATGAGCCAAATTGGCGCCCGCGGTCAGGCCCTTGAAGGAAAGAGCGCGACCGATATTGTGAAGTATTACTACAAGGATGTTTTGGTCGAGCCAGTAGTAGATTCACAATTTATTCGAGTCAACATCGGACACTTATTGACGGGCTTGTCCCTTATGAGCGATACAAAGCTCGGCCAGGTTCAACTCTTTTCCAGTGATATGGATACAAGTACTACTGCATCTCCAGATTTAACGGTTCCGGCAAAAACAAATATTTCATTCAGTCTTCTGGGCAATTCAATGATCGCAAATGCCACCTATGCCAATGGTCGAGTTGACGCCTTAGCCAGTGCGAAAGCGTGGACCATTCGTTGGAGTGGCACACGAAGTATGCAAGGCCCAGATGCAGTGCTTGCGGTCAAAATTGGGGCTTCAAGTACTCAGTATCGCTACGGACAGATACAAATTAAGTTAGTCAAAGCGGCTGCGGTCGGTTATCGCATTGAAGTGACTAACACTCTCAGGCTTCACGATGAATATTTATGGGGAATCGGAGAAGTACCTTCTTCCTGGCCGATCGCAGCACTTCAAGCACAAGCGATTGCATCTAGGAGTTTTGCACTAAGTAAAGTTGGCAAAATGCGCGTTGCATGTGACTGCGAGATTTATTCCTCTACGCAAGATCAAAGCTTTGTTGGGTATTCCAAAGAATTGGAAAAAGGTTGGGGAAGTATTTGGAAAGGGGCAGTCTCATCCACCTCGGAAGGTGATGAGATGGGATTGACACTTACCTACGCTTCGCAACCGATTGCCGCTTATTTTTTCTCTTCATCATCTGGGCAAACCGTTCTTGCTCAAGATGTGTGGGGCGCTCCAGTGCCTTACACAGTAAGTGTTGCAGATTCTTGGAGTACAAGCCCAGTATTGAACCCGAGGTATTTTCATTGGGAGAGGGCAATCAATAGAGCCTTAGTAGCACAAGCTTTCGGATTACCAGATGTAGCACGAATGGAGATTGGCGGACATTTTGAAAGCGGGACTGTCTCTGTGATCATTGCTACTTCAAGCACGGGTCTTAGAGCTCAACTATCAGGTGAAACATTTCGAAGCAAAGTTAAATTGCCCTCTGCCTGGTTTGATTTTCTGGGCCCACAGATGAGTGATGCAAACAGCTTGCCAAAACCAGTGCGGACAATATTTCATAGCCTTTAGAGCTAGTTCGCGTGAAGCACCGAATTTAATCCGCCCCAGGTACCTGTTCTAGGCACAACTTCTAGATTTCCATCTAATGAATTCCTGCGAAATAAAATGTCGTGAGCGCCAGATAATTCTCCGGCCTTAACAATTGTGCCATCAGGCAATCGCACTTTGGCTGCTGCAGTGATGTACGTACCTGCCTCAATGACACAGTTGTTGCCTAATGAAATTCCAAGTCCGGAGTTTGCTCCAAGGAGACACTTTTCTCCGATGGAGATCACTTCTTTCCCGCCGCCACTCAAGGTGCCCATAATGGATGCCCCACCACCGATATCTGAACCGTTTCCAACAACAACGCCCGAGGAGATTCGACCTTCAACCATCGAAGTTCCGAGTGTTCCGGCATTGAAGTTAACAAAACCTTCATGCATGACAGTTGTTCCATGTGCCAAGTGCGCACCAAGTCGCACGCGATCTGCATCGGCAACGCGCACGCCACTTGGGATGACGTAATCCACCATCCGTGGGAATTTATCGACGCTAAGAACATTGACATGGCCATACTTTGCGCGAAGAGCCGCACGAGTTTCCTCAAATCCTTCCACGGAGCATGGCCCATGTGATGTCCACACGACATTAGACAAGATTCCAAAAATTCCTTCGAGAGATTGCCCATGGGGTACTACAAGTCGATGGGATAGAAGGTGCAGGCGAAGGTATGCATCAACTGCGTCTTTTGGAGGAGTTGCAAGATTAATTTCTAAAGAAACTATTTTTCGACTTACCCGTCGCGTGTCATCTTTTCCGACAAGGGCGACAAGAGAATCCGGAACTTTTCCGGATAATCCACCAAGTGAAGGCGCTGGAAACCATGCATCCAATATCGCTCCATCGTGTGCGAGCGTTGCGATGCCATGACCAGATGCGGTGCTATTTGCGCTGTGCGACATAGGTCAAGGGTAGCCCCTATCCTTGCGAGATGCGCGTAGCCGTTTTCTGTTCTTCTTCGCCAACAATCGACCCCAAGTACGTGGACCTCGCCTTCGAACTTGGCGCTGCAATTGGCACGCGCAAGTGGGATCTTGTTTCCGGCGGAGGTCACATTTCGATGATGGGTGCTGTTGGACGCGGCGCACGGTCGATGGACGGTGTAACAATCGGCGTAATTCCACAAGCACTAGTTGACATTGAATTTGCAGATCACGATAGTCATGAACTTCATGTTGTTACATCGATGCGTGAACGAAAGGCAAAGATTGAAGAAATTTCTGATGCATTCATCGCGCTTCCTGGAGGACTTGGAACTTTAGAAGAACTCTTCGAAATATGGGTGGGACGATTTCTTAAATTCCACAATAAACCAGTGATAGTCCTCGATCCGTTTAATCTCTATGCTCCATTGAAAGTATTGGTGGATCATCTTGAGCAAGAAGGCTTTGTGAAGCCTGGACAAAGAGAATTGCTGCACTGGACTACCAGTGTTGAAGAAGCCCTCGCGGTAGCCTTAGGGACATGACCTCCGAAACGTTGGCACAATTAATTGCCAGCTTGCCAGAGGAAGAACGTATTATTCTTTCGCTTCATTATCTCAAGGGCCTAACCCCTGGAGCGATTGCAGAAATGTTGCATGTACCCGAGCGGGCAGTTGTCAATGTCATTGCATCGGGCCGTAGGCATCTCACATCACGCTTAGATTTATAGGAAATTTGGGCCTACTTATCTCAATTTCATAGTTGGGCTATAAATGCGAGATACTTCTCCCTCGTTCGCCAATAGGCGTGCAGCTCAGATCTAAAGGAGACCGACCATGGCAGCCATGAAACCTCGTACTGGTGATGGACCAATGGAGGTTACAAAGGAAGCCCGTAGTTTGGTAATGCGTATTCCCCTAGAAGGTGGCGGGCGCTTGGTCGTCGAACTCAATGGCGAAGAAGCTTCTAATTTAGGAAGCGCACTCCACGCCGCAGTATTGCTTTTAGTTAAGAAATAATCTTTTCGCGCTAACGTGAGCCCAATGGCTGCCGTAGTTATTCACACGAAACCTCTGACGCTTTCATCGATCTTCGAATCTGATGTTGTTGCGATTGGCTTCTGTAAATCTGAATCCGGTGAGATAACCTTTCCGGTCGCGGCAAAACTTATTCGCGAAATCGAATCCCACTTCAACCTCACATTCTCCGATGAAATTGCCTTCTTGAACCCGAGTGGCAAAGTTGGCGAAATATTCGAAATTCCAGTGAGCTCAGAAGGTACTCGTTGCGAGCGGGTGATCGCAGTTGCCCTCGGTGCCAACTCAGCCTCTGACTCTCGCCTGGTTGGAGCAGCCTTAGGACGAAAAATTCGAGGCAAAAGCGTTTCACTTTTTAGCATCGCAGAAACTTCTCGTGCAAACCTTCGAGGACATGCCATTGCGCTCGGACTGGGTACATATCAATGGAATCTCAAGAGTGAGACCAAGAAAGTCTTGTCTCCAAAGTTTTTTGTCAGCGATGCCCACCCAACGGAAATCACCAATGCCAACTCTCTGATCGGCGCCATCTGGCATACGCGCGACATGATTCATACTCCATCAAATATTAAGACTCCAGCATGGATGGCATCCCGAGCTCGAGCCATGGCCAATAAGAGCGGAGTGAGCGTAAAAGTTCTCTCGGGTAAGCAGTTACAAGAATTCGGTGGTCTCCTTGCTGTTGGAAATTCATCGCCAAAACCTGGTCCGCGTTTCATTGAGGTGAGCTACGCACCACCAGGCTCAAAAAATTGGCCTCATGTTGTGCTCGTCGGAAAAGGAATTACTTTTGATACTGGTGGGGTTTCTTTAAAAAGACCTTACGACACGATGATCGGAATGAAGAGTGACATGTCAGGGGCCGCTGCCGTACTAGCAGTTGTAAACGCAATGCCTGATTTTGCTCCCAAGGTACGAGTTACAGCCTTGTTGATGTGTGCAGAAAACGCTCTCTCTGGCACCTCTCAACGGCCCAGTGATGTTATTACTCAATATGGTGGAACAACTGTTGAGATCATCAATACCGATGCTGAAGGCCGATTGGTCTTGGCAGATGGCCTTGCATATGCAGATTTGAATTTGGATCCTGATTATCTAATAGATGTTGCAACATTGACCGGGGCAGCCACCTTGGGACTTGGCCGCCAATATGCAGCAATGTATACAAGGAGTGGTTCACTGGCCAAAAAACTTTACGAGCACGGAGAAAATTCCGGAGACCGTGTATGGCACATGCCCCTAGTTGACGACTATGCAATAGCGCTCAAGAGTTCCATTGCAGATTTAAACCACACTGCAGATAAACCAAAGTTTTCAGCTGGCTCGGTGACAGCAGCGCTTTTCCTAGAAAAATTTGCCGGCGATCGCAATTGGGTACACCTAGATATCGCTGGTACAGCACGAAGCGAAACAGATACAGGCGAGAACCCTAAGGGCGGTACAGGATTTGGTGTTCGGCTTTTGATTGACTGGATTGTTGGTTTGAAATGAATATAGATCTGCACTCGTATGCTGAAGATTTTATAGCCGAGGATGATATTTCCAAAGCCGCTCGCGCCAGAGGAGTAGAGCTCGGTACGAGAGATAGTTCGCAGGGTACTGCGGCATACCTTCAGCATCTGGCTCACCTTATTTCTGCACAGTCTGTCGTTGAAGTGGGAACTGGCTCTGGCGTCGGAAGCCTGGCGTTGCTGCGCGGAATGATTGAAGGCGGAACGTTGACATCTATTGATGACGAAGCAGAGCACACACGCATTGCACGCATTGCCTTTTCTGAGGCAGAAATATCGCCAACGCGTTTTCGTCTTATTACAAATCCAGTTATGGATGTTATGAGCAAACTTACCGATCGTGCCTACGACCTCGTTGTATTGCGCCATGATCCCGAAGACCTCGAGTTTTCGATCGAACATGCCCAGCGAATGTTGCGCACCGGTGGTGTTCTAGTGATTGATAGTTTTTTTGGCGGCGGGAAGGTCCCGGATCCCACCCAACGTGATCCACGGACTATCGCCCTTCGCGAGGCGGGGAAATCTATTCGCCAAGCGACCAGTATATGGACGAGCATTGTTATTGGCGCTGGCGATGGATTGCTTGTTGCAACAAAACGCTAGACCCCTTCTCACAATGTTTTAAGGTATTTTAGGTTTACTACTGACACCAAAGAGCTGAGGAGACGAAGATGCAAGACTCAAAGCCACAGGATCAACCTTGGTGGAGTGAGCCTTCTCGCCGTTCCTCTCGTTCTTATATTCCGACAGGCTACGCAATTTTCTTAGCGGTTATCGCTGGTTTAGTTGGAAGTTTGATGGGCAATTTTCCAGACCTGACAACGCTAGTCAATCACCGAGTTAATTTGGTTTCTGGGACAAATTCAATTGAAAGAAAACCAGATTCGGTAGCTGGAATCGCGCAGCGAGTTTTGCCATCGGTTGTCTCAATATCGACTAGATCTTCCAATGGGAGTGGAACGGGTTCTGGCTTTTTTATCGACAGCGCTGGCTATATCTTGACAAACAATCACGTCGTTGAAAATGCAGCTGTTGCTGGTGGAAGCATCACCGTGACTCTTAATGACGGGAAGTCATTTGATGCAAAGGTTCTCGGGCGAGATGCCTCATACGACTTAGCGGTCTTAAAAATCTCCGCAGAAAATCTTCCAGCCCTTCGCTTCGGAAATAGCGATTCAATCCAAGTGGGCGATGCGGTAATCGCTGTTGGCTCGCCTTTAGGTCTCACTGGAACTGTAACTTCAGGAATCATCAGCGCAAAGGATCGCCCGGTCACTACAGGCGGCACTAAAGGAGAGAGTGCATTTATGAATGCGCTTCAAACGGATGCGGCAATCAATCCAGGCAATTCTGGTGGTCCATTAGTGGATTCAACTGGCGCAGTGATTGGCGTTACTTCTGCGATTGCATCTCTCGGAGGTAGTTCCTTTGGAAATCAATCGGGATCAATTGGTTTAGGTTTTGCGATTCCGATTAACCAAGCCCGTAAAACAGCTCAGCAATTGATCAAGAACGGCAAGGCAACCTATCCGATCATGGGGATTTCTATTGACACTTCTTTTGCGGGCCCTGGAGCAAAGATCGCTAACATTCCAAAAGGAATTCGAGCTGGAGGGCCGGCTGAAAAAGCTGGCATTTTGGTGGGCGACATCATTACGAATTTTGACGGAAAAGAGATTATGAATTCAGATCAACTCGTTGTCGCAATCCGTGCAAAAAATGTTGGAGATCGCATCAAGGTTACCTATCTCCGAGGTACCGCTTCGCATGAAGTGAGCCTAGTTTTGATCGCTGGAGAATAACTAACTTAGACAGGTAGGCTGGAGCCATGTTCTTCGATATTGGTGCTGGAGAAATCATTGGCCTAGCGATCCTTGGTCTGATTTTAGTTGGACCTGAGCGCTTACCTAAGTTTGCTTCCGATGCTGCAGCGCTAGTGCGAAAAATTCAAAAGATGTCACAAGCTGCCACTAAAGAGCTTCGCGAAAATCTTGGGCCAGGATTTGAAGATCTGCAACCTGCAGACCTCAATCCAAAAACTTTTCTGAAAAAACAACTGGCTGATGCGCTTGAAGAGTCAGAGCCAGCTTCGACTGTGACACCGAAAATTGATCCTGATCTTCTATGACAACTCTCGAGAAGATTCATGAGGCTCTGGGAAAAGTTCAAGATCCAGAATTACATCGGCCTCTACCAGATTTAGGAATGGTCGAGTCGGTCCTGTTTGCAGATGGACTTGCGACGATAAAAATTTTGCTCACGATCTCTGGCTGCCCTATGCAAGATCGCCTCAAAGCTGATGTGACTTCGGCCCTGACAAGCGTCGATGAAGTAAAACAAGTGGCACTTTCATTTGGTGTCATGTCCGAGGAACAACGAAATAATGTGAAAAGCATCCTTAGGAATGGGCGAGAAAAGTTTATTCCTTTCGCTCAACCAGATTCTTTGACGCGTGTAATAGGTATCGCATCCGGAAAAGGTGGAGTTGGAAAGTCATCGTTGACCGTAAACCTTGCAGTTGCCGCAGCCCAAAAGGGTTTACGAGTCGGAATCTTGGATGCAGATGTTTATGGACATTCCATCCCGCGCCTAATGGGGTTGATGGGACAACGGCCTACAGCAATCGATCAAATGTTTATTCCGCTTGAATCCTTTGGTGTAAAGACGGTATCAATGGAGATGTTTAAACCCGAACGCTCTGATGCCGTTGCCTATCGCGGCCCACTTCTGCATAGAGTTTTGGAGCAATTGCTCAGCGATGCCTATTGGGGCGACCTAGACATGCTGCTCATTGATTTGCCACCTGGCACGGGTGATTTAGCAATTTCCTTAGGACAATTGATACCAACTTCTGAAATTATTGTTGTCACAACCCCACAAGTTGCCGCAGCAGAAGTCGCCGAAAGAGCCGGACGCATCGCACATCAAATTAAGCAACATGTCATTGGAGTCATCGAAAACATGTCAGATTTCCCTTGCCCAAAGTGCGGCGAGCCAATTTCTCTTTTCGGAACTGGTGGCGGCGAAGCAACGGCGCAGAGATTGACTCAGCTCGTTGGCGGAGAAGTTCCATTATTAGGAAAGGTTCCGTTCAATTCAGATTTGAGAACTGGTGGAGATGCTGGCACACCAGTTGTTATCGCTCACCCAGATTCACCAGCGGCAATTGCAATCAATGCAATCTCGGCCCAATTGATGGTGCGCAGCAAATCCTTAGTTGGAGTCCGCTTGGGGCTTGCTACGTAACTCTTTGATAATTTCTTCAATTGCGTCGGAAAGTTCGCTGCGTAAGTAATCACGGGTTGCTACTTCACCCAGTGCAATACGCAAGCTTGCAAGCTCGCGCGTGAGGTATTCGGTATCGGCAATATTTCTCTCATTGCGAGCACGATCTTCACCGAATTGAATTCGGTCACGGTCAGTTTGACGGTTTTGAGCAAGCAAGATCAGCGGTGCGGCATAGGAGGCTTGTAGCGAGAGAATAAGTGTTAAGAAAATAAATGGATAGTCGTCAAAACGTAAATCTCTAGGTGCAAGTGAATTCCAGAGCACCCAGGTCAAAACGAAGACCGTCATGTAAACCAAGAATCGCGCGGTGCCTAAGAATCTCGCAAAACGCTCTGAGAGGCGACCAAAAGTTTCAGGATCGAAATTGGGACGCAAAGTCCTGCGAGTTTCGCGAGGAGTATCTAAACGATGTGAGCGAGCCATCTTCAGACCTCCAGATTCTTTGCAGAGTCGAGTGATTGTTGATGACCATGTCGCCAGTTCTCCGGCAGCAAGTGATCGAGCACGTCATCAACGGTGATTGCTCCCAGAAGCCTTTCATTGGCATCTACTACAGGCACTGAGAGCAAGTTATAGCTTGCTAAGTATGACGCAACAACATTGAGTGATGCATCTGGATTAAGTGCTTGCGTATCGGTATCGACAATTGCACCAAGAAGTGTTGCTGGTGGTTCGCGAAGCAAGCGCTGCAAGTGCGCAATTCCAATGAAACGCCCAGTAGGAGTTTCAAGAGGAGAGCGGCAGACATAAACTTGAGATGCAAGTGCGGGAGAGACTTCGCTCATGCGTACGGCCGCAAGTGCTTCTGCAACTGTGGCATCGGCTGTTAGGACAACTGGCTCGGTTGTCATCAAACCACCAGCAGAATAATCTTCATAGTTCATCAAACGCAGAACGTCCTCTGCATCTTCTGGCTCCATCAAATCTAAGAGTGCTTGTGCTCGCTCTTGGCCAACTTCGCGAAGTAAGTCTGCTGCGTCATCCGGATCCATTTCACCCAAGACATCTGCTGCACGTTCACCTTCTAATTCTGCAAGGAGCGAAACTCGTGCCTTCTCATCCATTTCTTCTAATACATCTGCAAGACGTTCATCCTCTAGCGCACGAGCCACTTCCACTCGACGCTTAGGGGCTAAGTCCAGGAGCACTGCCGCCAAATCTGCAGCTCGAAGGTTTGTAAGAGTTGAAAGAAGGTTGATGACACCTTGATCTTTTTCCATGATCGCAAATCCACTGAGTTCTTCCCAAGCAAGCGTTGAAGTGGCACCTTTACGGCGCAGTCCGCGACCGCGGCGCATTACATGCACCCGAGTAATCAGCCAGTCACCGGAACGATTTTGTTCCATTCCCATGTCCTCAACAACGACAGCTTCATTCGATTCAGTAATAGCAACAGAACGATCTAGGAGTTCGCCCAAGACTAAGATTTCGCCAGTGCGAGTATCAAATCTGCGCATGTTAAGAAGTCCGGTAATGACAACAGCGCCACTTTCGATTGATGTCACGCGAGTAATTGGGACAAAAATTCGTCGTCGAAGGGGGACTTCTACGACTAATCCTAAAATGCGTGGTGCTTGATTGTTAGTGCGCAGGGTCGCAACAGCATCTCGCACCTTTCCAACTGGATCGCCATTAGGGTCAAAGACCGCTGTACCAGCAAGACGGGCGAGAAACACTCGATTAATGATGTTTCCGCTCATGAGCAAAGGGTATCTGCTCTTTGCGAGTGCTCGCTTATGCATTTACCCGTACAAATAGATAGTTTTGCCTCATGGCAACAAGAATTCCACGCGAGAATCAGGTTACTGGGCATACTGATATTCCAGCCCGGCCAGATTTGGTCCGCCTCGGTCTTGGGATTGTTGGAATCGGAACTTCTGGTCCACTCATTGCAACTAGCTTGATGCCTGTTCCGACATTAATTTTTTGGAGAAATCTCGGGGGAGCATTCTTAACGCTGCCATTTGCGATTCGGCACAGACAATGGAGCGACCGCACTGGAATGAAGTGGTCCGCTATTGCAGGAGTATTACTCGCTTTTCATTTTGTCGGAATGTTTTTTGCCATGAGGTTGACGAGCATTGCCGCAGGTACGGCACTTACCGCTCTACAGCCGATATTTGCGGCCATTTTTGTGAAGTTTTCTGGAGGGCACATTCCAAGGACCGCGTGGTTTGGAATGTTTGTTAGTTTCTCAGGAGTGCTTTTAGTTTCTGGAGTTGACCTAAATATTTCATTGCGTTCATTTATTGGCGACCTTGCTGGCCTCTGTGCTGGAGCCCTAGCCGCCTTATATGTTATGGCTGGTGCTCGTGCTCAAGAGCATATAGAGACAACTTCATATACAACCGTGTGTTACTTTGTTTGCGCATTAACCGCGCTACCTCTATCTCTCATCTACCCTGATTCCATTTTTTCTTATCCGGCACGAGAGTGGTGGATCGTCATCGGACTCGTCATGGGCGCACAGATTCTGGGACACACGATGTTTAATTCGGTCCTGAAGAGAGTTTCTCCAGCGATTGTTTCACTCGTAATTTTTTTTGAAGTTCCAGTTGGTGCAATATTGGCTCTCTGGTGGATAGGCCAACGTCCTCCACTGGGCGTGATTCCGGGGATCATTCTGATTCTTCTTGGTTGCGGACTCGTTGTCCTGCGCACTCGTCCAAATGAAGCAGTGGCGGCGAAATGATTGATCTCCATGCTCATACCACTTGTAGTGATGGCACAGATTCTCCTCGCGCGCTCGTAAACGTTGCATTGACTCGCGGAATTACTACATTAGCAATTACAGATCATGATTCGATCGCTGGATGGCAAGAAGCAAGTAATGCCATCCGCGCTGGCCTCAAACTTGTTCCAGGTGCAGAGATCTCATGTTTAACTACTGATGGAATCAGTGTGCATATGCTGGGTTTACTTTTCGACGGCGCTGATAAGGCCATACTCCAAATGCTTGAGGAAACTCGGGATGGACGAATTCCACGAATGAAAAAGATGATTGAACTTCTCAATGCTGATGGGATCGATGTATCGATGGATGATGTGGATGCTGCTCGACCTGAAGGTGCAACCCTTGGTCGACCACATTTAGCGGATGCATTGGTAGCGCGCGGTTTTATTGCCTCGCGGGATGAAGCATTTCAGGGGCTGCTTAATAATGATTCAAAATTTTATGTCTCCCATTTAGCACCGACACCAGAAAGTGCAATTGCTCAGATTCGGTCGGCCGGAGGTGTGGCAGTGATTGCGCATGCTTTTGCATCTCACCGCGGAGAAGTTTTGAAGTCAGAGGCATTCACCTCCCTAGTAAAAGCTGGGCTCAATGGAATCGAAGTAGATCATCGAGATCACAATGCGCAGGAGAGATCGATGTTGCGAGAGATTGCCTTGGATTTAGGGCTCGTCGTGACGGGATCTAGCGACTATCACGGCAGCGGGAAATTAAATTCACTAGGCGAGAACACTACAGATGCGCAAGAATGGGAACGCTTAGAGTCTATGGCAGATAAACGAAGGGTTGTCCAAGCATGACGATTGCAAATGCCTCCGCAGTTACTTTTGCGGTGCAGGCATTCGTAACCCTTTTCGTCATCATGGATCCTCCCGGAGCGACTCCAATATTTTTAGCATTAGTGGCAGATAAATCTGTGAAGCTGCGCCGCGCTCTTGCTTGGCAAGCGGCATCCGTGTCACTCGTAGTGATTGCAACGTTCGCTCTCTTTGGTCGGTTCATTCTTAATTATTTAAGTATTTCGATCCAATCACTCCAAGCTGCCGGCGGCCTTTTGTTACTCCTTGTTTCTTTGGATCTGCTTACCGGACGAAGTGCAGATGCGACACAGAAGAATGGCGCGAACATCGCACTAGTTCCTCTCGGAACACCGCTTTTGGCGGGGCCAGGAGCCATTGTCGCAACGATGATTTTTGTGGGTCGAGTGCATGACACATCGCATGCAGTCGGATTAGCTGTTGCTGTGATTGCGGTGCATTTAGCAATCGCCCTCGCGCTTTTGTCTTCGACAACTATCCTTCGTGTGATTCGCGAAGCTGGTGTCACCCTTGTTGCAAGAATTGCGGGATTGTTACTTGCTGCAATTGCAGTTCAAATGGTGGTCGATGCAATTAAAGGCTTCTCTGTCGGATGGTGAAAGGTCTTTTTTCTCCAGATACAGTGACCTGGAAGATTCACTCTGACCCCTCGATGGTGGTTGGTGGAATTCGCGCCTTGTTGGAACAAGCCCTACATCCAGTGGCCATGGATGGAGTCGCAAAGAACTCTAATTTTCGAGAAGATGCATGGGGACGCCTGCAAAGGACGGGTGAGTATGTGTCAACGATTACTTTTGGGACAAGCTCAGAAGCACAGGCCTTAGCAGAGCGCGTACGCAAAATTCATTTCAAGTTAGGGCTGGATGACCCACACTTATTGCTCTGGGTTCATATGGCCATGGTTGATTCATTTGTTGATTGCGCAGTTAGGTCGGGACTTGGGATCTCCGATGGAGAGCAAGATCAGTACGTCAGCGAGATGGTTCTTTTTGCGAATCAAGTGGGGATTGAGTCGATTAATGTGCCAACAAATGTTCGCGAGATGAAGCAGTACTTCATTGATATTGCACCAGAACTTTCCGCTAGTGATGATGCAAAGAAGGCAGCACTTTTCTTGGCCCTTCCTCCCATGCCAAATATCGTGAGGTTTGCAACTCCTGCAACTCCAATGTGGGCAACACTTTCTTCACTGGCCGCGCTCTCATTGCCGCCGTGGGCTCGCAAACTGTATGGATGGCCGACCCTTCCGGGACAAGGAATTGCTACAGATATTGCCTTGAAAACCTCACGAGCATCTCTCTTGTTCTTACCCAAGAACTTGATGGAGCCGCCACTGTTGAAGCAAGCGCGCGAGCGGTGGGGTCTGGTGGCGCAATGAAACCAGTAATCGTCGTTTCGAATACTGCTGGCGGAAGCGGTAAATCCACAACTGCACACTGCCTCGCCGTGGCTTGTGCCGAATACGGTAAGAAAGTGCTTCTGATTGATGGGGATACAAAGCGAGATCTCACCTTCCGCTTAGGAGCAGAGGGGTCGCGAATAAATTTTTCCAACCTATTAAATGTTAAATCCGGATCAGATTTAGAAACGCTTACCATGGATGAGCGGATTGAATTTCTTCCTTCAGCAACCCGTCCTGTGGAGCTGCCAGATAATTGTGCTGACATCTTTAAGGATCTACCAGAGAAGTTTGATCTTGTAATCATCGACACTCCAAGTAGCTCAAGTGCTGTGATGAATGCCTTTTTCTTAGGTGCGACGCACATGGTGATTCCAATTTCTCCAACCTTGCACTCTTTTAGAGGCGCAGTCCGCGCTCAGCGCCAAGCCCCAGAAAATTGCGAAGTGTTTGCTTTCATGAACGGATGCGATGACAGTGACAGCAGCAAAGTAATTCGCAAGGAAGTCAATGCAGATTTTGTTGTTCTCGACTGCGAGATTCCGTTTTCACAAGATCTACGCGATGCCGAGAAAACAGTAACCAGTGTTCTAAATTTTGCACAAAAGTCGGTTGTTTCGGAAAGTTTTCGCGAGCTGGCTTATTCGCTTTTGGAAAAACTGCAGTTAATTTAGCTTTCAGTAAATCTCTTAGTGCGAATCCGGTTTCTGGCAACCTTTTGTTCCTGTGGTGTCTTTGGAGCATGCGCGGTTTTCATTTTAGGGGAGTGGCTACGAGCAGGCGCGTCTACTGCTTTTGATGGTGACATACGTCCAGTTGAACCGACTGGAATCTTCATTGATGTGTAGAGGTGTTCTGAAGATGAATATGTCTCTATTGGTTCAGCCAAGCCAAGTTTGAGGGATTGATTAATCATGCTCCACCGAGCCATGTCATCCCAATCAACGAACGTGACTCCAATACCGTGGGCACCAGCACGTGCGGTCCGGCCGATTCGGTGCACGTAAGTTTTGTCATCTTCTGGACATTGGTAGTTGATTACGTGCGTTATCCCATCGATATCAATTCCGCGTGCCGCAACATCAGTAGCAACGAGCACATCAGATTTACCAGCTTTAAAATCTGCCAGCGCTTTTTCTCTGGCACTTTGCCCTAAGTCACCGTGTATTGCTGCTGCCTTGAATCCTCGCTCGAGTAAATCATCGGAAGTCTTTTGGCAGGTGCGCTTAGTTCTACAAAAAACCATCGTAGGACCACGACCATCTGCTTGGAGAATTCTTGCCAACATTTCAATCTTGTCTAATGCGTGTGCCCTCAATACATGTTGTTCTACTCGAGAAACGACGGCGCTTTCATCATTATTTTCTTGCGTGCGGATGTGCACTGGCTGGGACATAAATCGACGAGCAAGGGCAATGATGTCTCCTGGCATGGTTGCCGAAAAAAGCATTGTCTGTTGACGTATTGGAGTACTCGTAAAAATCTTTTCAACATCGGGGAGGAATCCTAAATCGAGCATCTCATCGGCTTCGTCTAAGACAAGGCGTGCGACTTTGCTGAGTTTGAGTTGTCCTTGGCGATAAAGGTCGAGCAGGCGCCCAGGGGTGCCAACAACTATTTCTACGCCTACTTGTAGTTGTTCAATTTGAGGTTCAAAAGCGCGGCCGCCGTATACGGCTAGCACGCGGATGCCACGGGTACCCGCCAATTCGGAAATGTCTTTTGCAACTTGCACGCAAAGCTCGCGCGTGGGAACTACCACAAGGGCTTGAGGCAGTCCTTGATGTTCGAAATCTTTCCATTCTGGATCTTGTGGTGCCACAACTCTTTCAACAAGTGGGATTCCAAAGGCTAAAGTCTTTCCAGTACCCGTTTTTGCCTGACCGATGACATCCCCATCACCCAGGGCAATTGGCAAAACCATTTCTTGGATTGCAAATGGTGAAATAAAACCGTGGCTATTGAGGGCCTCAATCGTTGTAGCGCGAAGGGGTAATTCAGCGAATGTTGGGCTCACGTCAGGGCGTGCCAAAGCCGACTCGGCGTTCTGATTGATCGCCGATTTCGACAAAACCGATTTTGTCTGCTGGAACAATAATTTCTTTTCCCCGCACATCGCTCAAAATTAATGCGTTTCCAGTTGTGAGCGCACTAGCCACCAACTCGCGAATCTTTTCCGCACCTAATGGGGACTCGAAGGCAACCTCACCGGAAACATTGGTGATTGCAATTCGAACTTCAGATTTGTGGCTATCTGTTGATTTCTTTGTGCTCATGCCTAAATCCTACCGATGGACGCTCAGATTGCCGAATCGAAAATTAGATAGTGATTATGTGCGAGGAAAACCTGATATTCCACGCCAGATTACATTTGCAACCAGGTCGGTTGCCTGTTGTCGAGTGAGTTTGCTATCTCTTTCAAGCCAATGACGAGCAGTGACTTGTGCACTACCGATTAATCCGACACCTAGGAGCATTGCTGCTTCTTGAGGCAAACCGGTATCAAGAGAAATGACCGCACTTACAGCCGCAGCACAGTCATAAGTCATTCGGTTAAGACGTTCGCGTACAGCAGGTTCAACGCTCATGTCACTTTCGAAAAGCAATCGAAATGCTTCGCCTTCGCTGTCAATGAAATTAAAGTATGCAACGACTGTTGCACGAACTCGATTGGCGTTCTCTGGGGTTGATGCAATGGCTTTCTGAATTTCAAAGACGAGTGAGTCGATGTGAATATCGAGTACTGCTAGATAGAGCTCCAGTTTTGAAGGAAAATGTTGGTAGAGAACAGGCTTGCTTACACCTGCGCGATCAGCAATCTCGTCCATGGCTGCGGAGTGATAACCAGCTGCTGTGAAGACTTCTAGCGCAGCACTCAAGAGTTGAGCTCTGCGTTCATCGCGCGGAAGGCGAGGTTTATTATCGGCGCTAGTCATCGGACCTATCGTAATGGGAATTCTTCAAATAATGGC
This sequence comes from Actinomycetota bacterium, assembly GCA_009698615.1. Lineage (GTDB taxonomy): Bacteria > Actinomycetota > Actinomycetes > Nanopelagicales > Nanopelagicaceae > QYPT01. The sequence goes on from WLPU01000003.1 coordinate 27,671, forward strand.
AAAAGCTCATCGCATTCATACGGCACAATATCGTTCATGAATTCTCAGCCTTACGCAGGATTTCGAGCTCTTTTAGTTCATGCGCATCCGGATGATGAAACCATTAATAACGGTGCGACCATGGCGATGTATGCGAGCCTTGGTGCAGAAATCACTCTGGTTACTTGTACGCGAGGAGAAGAGGGCGAAGTTTTAGTTCCTGGCCTAGCCCACCTTGCTAGTTCTCACGATGACGGTCTTGGAGAACATCGAGAACTTGAGTTGGCATCAGCAATGGCAGAACTAGGAATCAAAGATTTTCGGTTTCTAGGCGGTCAAGGGCGACGTTTTCGCGATAGCGGAATGATGGGTACCGAACCTAACAATCGTCCCGATGTATTCTGGCAAGCAAATATTGACGATGCGGCGGGACTTCTTCTCCAGATTATTAATGAAGTTAGGCCTCATATTCTTATTACTTATGATGAAATCGGTGGGTATGGCCATCCCGATCACATTCAGGCTCATCGCGTAGCGATGCGCGCGGTGGAATTGTCGAAGAATTGGGATGTACAAAAGGTCTATTGGAATACGATTCCTAAATCGTTAATTGCCCACGGGATTGAAGAAATGAAAAAAATCGGCTCTAATTTCTTCGGTGCAGATAGCGTTGATGATCTTCCCTTTGCTAAGGATGACTCACTCGTAACCTCTGTGGTCGATGCCACCAAATATGTTGACAATAAGATGGCTGCAATGAAAGCGCACGAAACTCAAATCACTCTTGACGGTCCATTTTTCGCACTTTCAAATAGTCTTGGTCTCCAGGTTTGGGGGCAGGAGTTTTACACTCTCGTTAAAGGTGTTACGCATGCACCCTTTGACGCTGACGGAAGAGAAACCGATCTCTTCTCTGGTGTGAATAAGTCATGAGATTTGTAGCTTCGCTGGTGTTTGGAGCACTCAGTGGCGTTGCCGCCGCATTTTTGCATAATGCTTTTACGCCATGGGGCTTATACCTTGCACTTACCGCTAGCGGAATTTCAATCTGGCTTGTAGGACGCCTGTGGGGCTATCGACGTTACAAAATTATTGCAGGAGCCGCCTGGGTCATGGTTCTCGTTCGGGCGGGCGCGCTCGGAGTTGGAAATGAGTTAGTTGTGCAAGGAAATTCCGCCGGAAATACATTGCTAATGGCTGGAATCTTCATGGTCATATTTGTTGCGGCACTCAAACCCTAAATTATCGCCATTCCCATTCTTGAGCCGTAGGGCCATCCTTAATTACAAGGCCACTGCTTTCAAGTTCTTGGCGCAATCGATCACTCTCTGCCCAATTTTTGGAATCTCGGGCATACTCGCGATCACTTAACATTTGCGCTAAGTGGTTGGGCAATGGTGGCGGCGCAGCCTGATGGTCGAGTCGCAGGCCCAGCACAAGGTCAGCGAATAAAAATGCACCTATTTTGCTTTCAGCACTCAACTTTCCATTCTTTTCAATCTCTCGAAGAATTTGTATCACTCGTGGAGTATCGAGGTCAGCGTTGATCGCATGGGAGATTTCTGGCGTCGGAAATGGCGATATTGAAGGAGATTGGGAGACCAGTTTTCTCCACCTTCGGAGGGTGGAATGTGCTGCTGCGATCGAATCCCATGAGAGATCCATTTGGCTGCGATAGCGATTTTCAAGCAGAGCTAATCTGATTGCTAAAGGGTCAAAACCTTTTTTAACGACATCTTGCAAGAGCACAACATTTCCAGAGCTTTTGGACATCTTGCGTCCCTCGAAAAGTAAATGCTCTCCGTGAGACCACAACACCACGATTTCTTTTCCGGATAGGGAATTAGATTGCGCTCGTTCATTTTCGTGGTGTGGAAAACGTAAATCAATTCCTCCCACATGTACATCAACTACTTCATCTAAGAATTTAAGCGACATTGCCGAGCATTCAATGTGCCACCCCGGAAAACCTGGACCCCAAGGAGAATCCCAGATCATCTTTTTCCGCGCACCGGCTGCTTTCCAAAGAGCCCAATCTGCATGGAACCTTTTGCCATCCTCGCCAGAAAACTCAAAACGATGACCAGGTTTGAGGGCATCCAGGCGGTTGCCGCTCAACTCTCCGTAAGTTGGATATGACTTGGCATCAAAGTAAACACAGCCATCACTGCCAATATATGCATTCTTGTTGGCAATTAATTTTGCAATGAGTTCTTGCATCATTGGGATGCATTCGCTGGCCCGCGGATAGCGATCGGCAGGGATGATATTGAGAAGAGCCAAGTCTGCGTGGAACTTCTCTTCATACTTTCTAGCTATTTCAAAAGGGTCAATATTTTCTACGGTAGATTGAGCCAGTATTTTATCTTCGGCTTCGAAATCATCGGACATATGACCGACATCCGTGATGTTTTGAATAAGCGTTACTTTTTGTCCGGATAGTTCAAGTGCTCTACGGATGAGATCCGACAAAAGAAAAGTGCGTAAATTTCCGACGTGTGCATTGCGATAAACAGTTGGGCCGCAACAGTAAATGTGGATTGGACGCTCTTGCATGGCAACGGCGATATCTCCACGAGTTTTAGTGTCATAAAGGTGTAGTTGCATTAACAAGCGTCCTTAGATTCCGCCAGTGCATCGAGCGTTCGATATACGTAACTGTGGTGGCGTCTAAAGCCTTCGTTCTCGTAGAGTCTAATTGCAACGCTATTTGCGCTATCCACCTGCAACATTGTTTTGGTCGCACCCTGAAGGATGGATTCGCGGCTTAAATATCTGATGAGATCACGGCCAAATCCCTGGCCACGAAATTCCTTCTTCACAAAGAAGCGAGAAAAGACGCTCCAGTTTTCGTAAATCGCTGCTCGGCCAACTGCAACAAGGTGTGAATCAATTCGCAAGGCGGCATACAGGGCAGGAGCACTCTTCATGATTTCAGCGACCCCGAAATCTTCTTGAACGTGCAACCACTCATCTGTCGGTGAATCTGCTATTTCCCAACCTGGCTTGCTCACTATTTGCGAGAGGTCGATGTCTGCAACCATCACATCTGCGCTAATTTTTTTTGTCCAACCTTGCTCGGCAAGATATGTGTCTAACTCAGAATAAGTGGGCAATGGAATATGAAAAACCGGAGTGAGCTTTGCTCCCCGGTAGAAGTCCACAACATGGGAGATGGCTTCAGTGATTGATTTTCCGGGCTCTCCATAAGGAGGTTGCCCAAGTGGCAGAACTGAATTTGCACGCATCGTGAATTTACCTGATGAGCGCAATAGCCATCCGCCGAACTGTTCTTGAGTTTTTGCTGGCCATGTTTCATTTGCCACGACTTCGATCTCACGAATCCGTTGCGATAATGGGGCGCCATGTCCGGCGCGCCCTACTGGTGCCATGATCTCTCGCCAAATTGCGATGTCGTCGGGGTCGAAGTGAGCAAGTGACCCATCTCGCTTTCGAAGATCGGTAGGTGATTCCAAAACCCCAACAATGTCTCGATACCCGCCCTCAGCGCGATGCAGACGAATCGTCATTCGCTTTCCAACCATGTCTAGCCCTGGCCCCATAGGCACACAATAGAGGCAGCCATTAATTAGGGCTGCTCGAAGTAAGGGAGTGCCAATCTCGCCCTCGCGCCCGCACGTGATTAGAATGACGTCAGGAAACCAGATGGAGGCGTGTCATGACATACATCATTGCTGAGCCATGTATCGACGTAAAAGATAAGTCGTGCATAGAAGAGTGTCCCGTGGATTGCATCTACGAAGGCAATCGCATGCTCTACATCCAGCCAGATGAGTGTGTTGACTGCGGCGCTTGCGAGCCCGTCTGTCCCGTTGAAGCTATTTATTACGAAGATGATGTTCCTGCTCAATGGAGCGCATATACAAAAGTAAATACTGAGTTTTTCGTAGAAATTGGATCACCTGGCGGCGCCGCAAAAATGGGTCCTACCAATACAGACCACGCAGAAGTAATCGCTGCCCCTCCGCCAGCAAGCTAGAGAGGGCTTTTGAATCTTCCAGATTTTCCTTGGGATGCGCTTGCACCATTTGCCAACCGCGCGCGCTTACATCCTGAGGGGATCATTGATTTATCTGTAGGAACACCAGTTGATGCAACTCCTGCATTTATTCAAAGCGCTTTGCAGAAGGCTTCTAATGCTCCTGGTTATCCAACAACTGCTGGTACACCAGAACTCAAAGGTGCTATTTCGCAATGGGCTATTCGCATGCTTGGCGCAACCGGGGAATTTGACGTCTTGCCCCTTATTGGATCAAAAGAATTAGTTGCTTGGCTTCCAACTATTTTGGAAGTAAAGACTGTGCTCTTTCCGGAAATCGCTTATCCGACTTACAGTGTGGGTGCCATCATTGCAGGGGTAACAGGGGTTCCTGTCGCAATTGACCCATCGTCGTGGCCACAATCAGATTTTGCTTGGATCAATTCCCCATCAAATCCAACAGGACGCGTGCATAGCGATTCTGAAATTAGCGCAGTCCTTGAGTGGTCTCGCAAGCACAAAGCAATCGTGGTTTCTGACGAGTGCTATCTAGAGTTTGGACATGGCTCCACGCCAAAATCTATCCTTAGCTTTACTGGTGGAGATAATTCCAATGTGTTAGCGGTACATTCATTATCAAAACGTTCATCTATGGCGGGTTATCGTGGAGCGTTCCTCATTGGGGATCCAGAACTCATTACACAAATCCGAGAAGTCAGAAAGCACGCCGGAATGATGGTTCCGCTTCCGGTACAGCATGCAATGATTGCTGCACTTGGTGATGATGAACATGTCGCTGCGCAACGTGGGCGCTACAACCAACGACGAGATCTTTTGACTCCTGCTCTTGAAGCCGTTGGATTTGTCGTTGAAGATTCACGAGCCGGTCTTTACATTTGGTGTACGCGAGGTGAGTCCGATTGGGATTCAGTGAGTTGGCTTGCAGATTTAGGCATTTTGGCAACGCCTGGTCATTTTTATGGGGAAAAGGGTGCAAAACATTTACGCGTCGCACTCACCGCCACCGATAGCCAGATTAGCGCTGCCGCTTCGCGATTATTGGCAAAGAGATAATTCAATGACACAAGGAATACTTCTTGTTGGTGGAAAGGGCACTCGCCTTATGCCCCTTACTCGCACTGTTCCAAAGCCCATGTTGCCATTGGCTGGTTTACCAGTGACCGAACATCAATTGGCAATGGCTAGGCGCGCTGGAATCACTTCAATAGTTCTTGCAACTTCCTACTTAGCCGAGATTTTTGTTCCATATTTTGGTGATGGTTCAGCCTGGGGGATGCAGATTCAATATGCAGTAGAAAACGAGCCCCTCGGGACAGGTGGGGCAATAAGAAATGCTGCCCAATTGCTTAATCCCACTGAATCAATAGTAATTCTCAATGGCGATGTCTTGAGTTCCCATGACCTTGGGGCGCAAATCGCTTTGCACGAAGCTAAGGATGCTGATGTGACGCTGCATTTAACCCATGTTGCTGATGCCCGAGCATTTGGTTGTGTGCCAATTGATTCGGAAGGGAAAGTGAAGGCATTTCTAGAAAAGATGGAAAATCCCGTTGCCAACACAATTAATGCAGGTTGTTACGTTTTTCATCCACGAGTGATAAGCCAAATAAAGTCCGATGCTGTCGTTAGTGTCGAGCGCGAAGTTTTTCCCAATTTATTGGCGAACAGCCGCAAGATTTTCGGCGTAATTGATGACTCCTATTGGCTGGATATCGGAACACCTTCAGCTTTATTGCAAGGCTCTAAAGATTTGGTGCAGTCGATTGCCAGAGGTGCCACGCAAATAGGGGCAGATCATCATGGCTCTGACTACCTTGCCCTTGCGGGTGCGCAGATTGACTCTTCGGCGGTCATTTCTCATGGCAGTGCGATTGGTCGTGATGTACGTATTGAGGCTGGAGCACGCATAAACGGATCAATCATTTCTGATTTCGCAGTTATCTCACGTGGCGCAAGACTTGAAAGATGTTTTGTCGCTGCAGGGACAACAGTGGAGCCAACTGTCGATATTTGCGATAGTTATCTTGCCAACGATGGAGTTTTTTCTCTTTTATCGTGATTTTGAGCCTAAGTAAAGGGAAAAAAAGACCCAATACGACTTGACTTAATCGACTTACACGCGTGTAATTCATCTATTGGACTAGCGCCATAGGGGCGCGGCCTAAGTTTTCAAAGGAGTATCGAATGTCGGATATTCGACCTGTCGGCCCAAGCATTCAACTTGTCACCGGAGAGAACATCGAGCTCTCTTGGCAGGAGCGCTCACTCTGTGCCCAGACCGATCCAGAAGCATTCTTTCCGGAAAAAGGCGGTTCTACTCGTGAAGCAAAGCGAGTATGCATGTCATGTGAAGTTCGCGCGGAGTGTTTGGAATATGCCCTTGCTCATGATGAGCGCTTTGGAATTTGGGGTGGACTTTCAGAACGCGAACGCCGTCGCCTTAAGCGCCGCCCAGCATAAGTCTGGCTGTAGCTGTGGCTAGTTCAGCCCAACAAAGCGACGGCCTACATATCACCGCAATTGTGGTGGTGCACGATGGTGAAATTTGGCTTCCTCAAGTTGTTGCTTCTCTTACATCGCAAACTCGAGTTGTCGATCACACGATTGCAGTTGATACCGCGTCAGTAGATTCATCTTCGAAATTGTTAAAGAATTCTCGCGTTCCTTGCATTTCACTTCCACGTGACACTGGTTTTGGTGCTGCAATCGATTCTGCTATTTCGCATCTTCCACCCATTGAAGGGACTCACGAATGGCTTTGGTTTATTCATGATGATTGCGCTCCCCAAGCCGGCGCGCTCAAAGCCTTAATTGGTGCTCTTGAGAATCGCCCACAAGTAGCTATTGCTGGCCCAAAAATTCTCGGATGGCATGACCGAACACATTTGCTTGAACGAGGAATCAGCATCGCGGGTAATGGTGCTCGATGGACTGGGTTAGAACCTCACGAGTACGACCAAGGCCAACACGATGGAGTTCATGAAGTATTGGCAGTAAGCACTGCCGGAATGTTAGTAAGGCGAGATGTTTTCGAAGAACTCGGTGGATTTGATAAGCATCTTGCGCTTTTTCGAGATGATGTTGATTTTGGTTGGCGAGCACGAGTAGCTGGCCATTCGATCATCGCGGTTACAGATTCTGTTATTTTTCACGCCGAGGCCGCTGCATCAGAGCGCCGAAGCGTAGATGTTTCGGATGCACTCTTAAAGAGGCCATTACTTCTTGATCGCCATAACGCCGCTTACGTTTTGCTTGCAAATTCTTCATGGTGGCTGCTGCCATGGGTTGCATTACAACTATTAGCTAGTTCACTTGTTCGCGCAGTGGGATATCTACTTGCCAAACTACCGGGTTATGCAGCGGATGAAGTACTAGCGGTTGCACTTTTAATCGTCAGGCCCAGGGTTATAAGAAGTGCGCGGAAGTTTCGAAAACCTCATCGATTGATTTCCTCCCGAGTAGTTTCTGCATTTATCCCGCCTCGCTGGTCTCAACTTCGACTAGGAATCAGTCGCCTGACGGAAGATTTGCGGGAAAGGTTTCTTCCTCCGAGCCCAACATTTCAAAGCGTTTTAGAAGTTGCCAGTGAAGATGAGGACTTATTGGCCCCCGTGACATCGCATCAGTGGCGGTCAATTTTTAAGCGCGCCGAAATCATTGGCATTTTATTCCTATTAATTTTTACAACTCTCTGGTCTCGTCATCGTTATGGATCGCTTTCGGGTGGCGCACTTTCAACAACGCCAGAAAGTGCCATGGATTTATGGCGCCGTTATTTGGTTTCATGGCACGCAGTTGCGATGGGTTCGGCAGTGCCAACTCCAACATGGGTTTCTATTATTGCAATGGCATCGGCGCTCACTTTAGGAAAAGCGAGCTTTTTCATTGCGGCACTTTTCTGGGCTACTCCACTTATTCTGATGTGGTCCATGCATAGTTTGGTGCGGCAATTTACAAAGAATTCGTGGCTCATTGTTGGGGCAAGCGCAAGCTACGCACTCACCCCGGTTGCAATTGCCAGTGTTAATTCAGGTCGTCTCGGAACAATCGTTACGTTGATTGTCGCCCCGCAGATTGTGCGATACTTTCCCCGCCTTCTGGCCATTGAAACTTTGGAGTGGCAATTCATTTTTGGGTTTAGCCTCCTCCTGGCTTTACTGTCTGCATTTTCGCTTCCGGCATACGCTGGAATCACCGCCTTGTTTACCATTAAAGCTGGAGGCGACTACTTAGATTTTCGACGCTCGCAAGACAAAGAGCTTTTGATCCGACGGCTATCGCGATTAATTATCTTAATCGTGTCGCCCATCGCACTATGTCTTCCGTGGTCGCTACAAGAAATTATTCATCCTTCTGGATTTCTCCTTGAACCGGGTTTATCTATTGCAGGCGGGGGTCCAAATTTCGCCATTTCAGCAAATCCTGGCGGGGGAGGATCAGTTCCGTGGTGGCTTATCAGCCCGATCACCCTTGTATTACTTGTGGCAGTTTTTTCATCCAGCAAAGCGCGTCGATATGCCGAAGCAGGCCTTGTATTCCTGATGTTGGGGACAGTTGTGAGTTCGTTATCATTTTTTGGGCACGGGGGCACAATCGATGAAAAGTTATGGGCTGGTTCGCTTATCGCTCTAGCAACAATTGCATCGATGTGTTGTGCGGTAATCATTCTCGATGGCTTACGTGAGCGTTTGGCCGTATCACGCTTTCATTATCGACATGTACTGGCCGGGCTTGTTGTTGCTTCTACGCTCTTCTACACAGCCACGGCTTCGGTTTGGGCGCTCACCGTTGGATCAAATTCACTTGTGCGAGCTAATCAAGAGTCAATCCTTCCACCATTTCTTGCGATTTCTCCTGGAGTTAAAACTCTAGTTCTGCGTTCAATTCATGAGTCAGGTTTAACAAACTTGAATTTCTTCATCGCTCGAGAAAACGATTCAATTCTTGGAGATCCCGATGTATCGCCCGACACCTCCCCAATTCTAATTTCGACGGTGAAGGCAATGGTGGACGGGAGTGGATTAAACGCCAGCAGCGTCCTATCTGCTCATGGAATTAAATATGTGTTTATGAAAAATCCGGTGGACCCTCAAGTAGTTCGGGCCATTGATGGCGTTGGGGGGTTTATTCGTAACTCGGCAACGAAGGCAGGAATTGTGTGGCGAGTTGCGGGAGTGAGCGAGCGCCTCGTATTCACAAACGCAAGCGGTGTCTCTCAATCTCTTGTCGCCTCTGATATTGGAGCGCGCACCTCGGTATCAAGCAAGGGAGTCATTTCTCTTGCAGAAAACTTTGATGCATCCTGGAAAGTGATCCAGGATGGAAAGATGCTTGTTCGTACACAATCTATGTACGGCCTTCCACAGTTCCAAGCTATCCAGGCGGGCGAATTTTCACTTTTCCACGACGGCACCACTCGTCGCGGCTGGCTAGCAATCGAATTTATTGTTGTCCTCTTTTGGGTAGTGATGGCGCTACCTGCGGGACGGCGTAAACGCGAGATATCTGTTGAGGAACTCACATGAAAAATCGCCGCGCCTTATTGTTTCTCGCTTCGCTCTGTGCCGTTCTCGTTTTAGGAAACCTTTTCGCCTCTGGCGTTTCAGGCAAGAAGTTTTCAGAGAGTTTTCCTGCTTCAGCATGCCCTCCTACTGGTGTCGGCATGAGCTCTTTAGTCTCTACTGCTTCTGGCAACACTCCATTTCGTAATGTTTCTGGAAAAATTTCCTCTTTCAAAAAAATAAAGAGTTCCCGTTACCAAATTGCAAGTGATCCGATACTTATAGATGGCCGACAGGTCACTCCCGTGATTTGGCAAAGCGTGCCCGGAAGTTGGGCTGGATCGGCTATTTGTTCATCCCCGCAAGGTGAGCAATGGTTTGTTGGCGGCGCGGGTGATATCACCAGTAAGGGCCGATTACTTCTGGTCAATAGCGGAATGAGTGAAGCCATTGTAGATGTCGCCGTTTGGAGTGAGAGTGGCGTGCAAACCGGAAAAGTAATCTCATTCCCCGCAAATTCATTTACTCAAATAAAGCTCGACGCTTTGGCTCCTGGGCAAAGTAAATTAACTCTGCGCGTGATTCCACGTGCTGGCCGCGTGAGTGCTTATATGGTCGATGAACGCGGAAGGGGACTTCGCTCCCTTGGGGGAGATTTGGTGAGTCCAGTCTCAGCTACATCCAAAGATTTTGTGATTGCCGGAATTCCGCATCAAATCATTAAGGCAACTCCAACTTCACATATTCTTCGAATTTTGGCGCCAGGTGGAGTCAGCGCAAATGTTCACGTAGATCTCATTTCTAAAGATGGAACTTTTGCTCCTGTTGGCTTAGATCAACGTTCCATCGCACCTGGAGTTGTAACCGAGATTGTGCTTGCTCCAGAAATCGCAGCAACAGCTTTTTCTTTAAGGGTTCAATCTGATCAACCTGTTGTTGCGGCAGTATTCTCACCGTTGTCATTGTCTGGACCTCGGGACTTTATGTGGAATACAGCCACTCCGCCATTGGTGCCTTTCACGATTGCGGTCACTGGGTTGCAACCGACATTAGTTTTTAGCGGTGATGAAATTTCATTAAAGATCGATGCCCGATTGAGCAGCGGCAAGGTTCAATCTTCCAGAATCGCTGGGCAAGACATTGTCATCTGGAAATCTCCAACCAATGCGCTTTCTCTGATGATTTCCTCTGTCAGTAATGGGGTTTACGGGGCAGTTATTGTGACTTCGACGAGCGGAGTAGGCGGATTCCCGCTAACTCCTGGCAGTGTCCTAACACGCGCTGCAATACCTAATTCAAATATTTCGGTGATAAATCGGTAGTTGGTGCTTGTCTTCCATCAAAATACGGACGCCCCCCACTAGCCTTATTGGCATGTCATCAACCTCTCGTCTCGGCAGAGTCTGCTCTCGCGGTGGGTGCCGACAAAAGGCTGTCATGACACTCACCTATGTTTATGCCGAGTCGGTTGCTGTAGTTGGTCCCCTGGCGACATTTGCCGAACCTCATGCTTATGATTTGTGTTCATCACACGGAGATCGACTGACAGTTCCAAATGGCTGGAACGTAATCCGCCAAGAAATTGATGAAGCCAGTAACGGACCAAGCGATGATGACCTTATGGCCATTGCTGATGCGGTTAGAGAAGTTGCCAACGCAGCGTCCGGATCAGCGGACGGGAAGATTCAAGGTTCGCAGGGGAATGATCTTGGTCGACGAGGTCACCTGCGCGCTGTACCTTCTTAACTATGGCAGAGCAGTCACTTTCAAAAGTTTTCAAAGCTTATGACATCAGGGGTTTAGTCGATACCCAAATCACTCCCGATTTTGCATTCAGAACTGGTTTGGCTTTCGCACGATTTTTAGAACAAGAGCGTGAACCCGGAACGATGGTAGTTGGCGAAGACATGCGACCTTCCTCTGACTTACTCGCTGAAGCCTTTGCGGCGGGAGCAACTTCAAACGGAATGGATGTCATCCGGATTGGTTTAGCGTCAACAGACATGTTGTATTTCGCATCCGGAAAACTCAATCTTCCGGGTGCGATGTTTACTGCTAGCCATAATCCAGCGGAATATAACGGTATCAAACTCTGTAAAAGTGGCGCTCGCCCAATAGGAAAGGAGTCAGGCCTGCAATCAATCGAGCGTTTTGTTATGGATGGAAATCCGATCCCCATGCGTTCAATTGGAGTTGAAACACAACGGGAGATGATTCATGATTATGTTGCGCATTTACTTTCCCTCGTCGATGTCTCGTCTATTCGCCCCTTGAAAATTGTGATTGATGCAGGAAATGGTATGGCTGGCTACACGGCCCCATATATTTTTGAATCACTCAACGTAGAAGTAATCGAATTATATTTTGAATTAGATGGCACATTTCCGCATCATGAAGCCAATCCAATTGACCCAGCGAATCTTAAGGCCCTTCAAAAAGCAGTCCTTAAGCACAAGGCAGATATTGGACTCGCCTTCGATGGGGATGCAGATCGTTGCTTTTTGGTTGATGAGAAAGGGGAGATCGTCAATCCATCAGCCTTGACTGGATTGATCGCCGCCCAGGAGCTCACAAAAAACCCTGGATCAAGTGTTATTTATAATCTCATTTCATCGCGCGCGGTGCCAGAAGTGATTGCAGAAAACGGGGGCAAAGCAATTCGTAGTCGAGTGGGACATTCGTACATCAAGAAATTAATGGCCGAATCCGGTGCGATTTTTGGCGGAGAGCATTCTGGACATTTCTATTTTAAAGATTTTTGGTGCGCAGATTCGGGTGCACTCGCGGCACTTCATGCGATTGCTGCCTTAGGGTCTCAGAAGAATTCGCTTTCTAAAATTTTGAAACCTTTTCAACGCTATTTCATCAGCGGCGAAATTAATTCGTCGGTTTCTGATTCATCTAAAATGTTAGATCTTCTTGAGAATAAATATGCTTCCATGGACGGCATCAGCGTTGATCACTTGGATGGCTTGACCATCAGTTCTCAAAATTGGTGGTTTAACGTGAGGGCATCAAACACTGAGCCACTCTTGCGCCTCAATGTTGAAGCCAGCACTGAAAACAAGTTAGAACGCATGACGGCAGAGGTGTTAGAGATCATTCGTGGCTGAAAGGTGCCCAAAGGCCTTCTAGGGGCTAATCTATGCTCCTTACCTTTTACATACATACAAGGAGATTTCCAGTGAACGTACCTGTGACCACAACCATCCCACGCCACGATATTGCGAACGCTGAGCTAGCAGCAGAAGGTCGTAAGCGCATCGAATGGGCTGAGCGCAACATGCCAGTTCTTGCTCAAATTCGTGATCGCTTTGCAAAGAGTCAACCATTTGCTGGTGTTCGTATTTCAGCATGTATGCACGTCACAACCGAGACAGCAAACCTCATGCGTACCTTGAAAATTGGCGGCGCAGAAATCGCATTATGCGCATCAAATCCACTTTCTACTCAAGATGATGTTGCAGCCGCGCTTGTTCACGAATTCGGTATCAGCGTTTTTGCCCGTAATGCTGTCGACCGTGATGGTTACTATTCCCACATCAATGCTGCCCTTGATATCGAACCGCACCAAGTTTTTGATGATGGTTGCGATCTAGTAAACACACTTCATACAACGCGCACCGAACTCCTTGGCGGCATCACTGGAGGCTGCGAAGAGACAACAACAGGCGTAATTCGCCTGAGCCAGATGGCCAAAGATGGCGCACTGAAGTTTCCAATGGTGGCCGTTAATGACACCGATACAAAGCACATGTTCGATAACCGTTATGGCACTGGGCAATCAACGCTAGATGCCGTCTTCCGGTCTACAAACTTTCTCCTTGCTGGGCGAATCTTGGTTGTCGCCGGGTTTGGTTACTGCGGCAAGGGTGTTGCAGAACGCGCCAAAGGAATGGGCGCTGATGTGATTGTTACTGAAATTGATCCAACTAAGGCCCTTGATGCAATGATGCAGGGATATCGAGTGATGCCGATGGTCGAGGCTGCTGCGCTCGGCGATGTTTTCATCACCGTCACAGGTAACCGAGATGTCTTGCGTGATGAGCACTTTGCTGTCATGAAAGATGGCGCGATTATGGCTAACTCCGGTCACTTTGATATTGAAATTGATGTTGCATGGCTAGAACAAAAAGCGAAAAAGAAGAATCTCAAGATTCGTCATCAAACAGATGAATATGTGATGGCAGATGGTCGTCGTTTGCTCCTCCTTGCTGAAGGTCGTCTAGTTAACCTTGGCGCTGCTGAAGGTCATCCTGCCTCAGTAATGGATATGTCATTTTCCGATCAGGCTTTGACTGCAGAATGGCTCGTTGCCGAATCAAAGAACTTGAAACCTGGTCTTCACAATGTTCCAGAACACATTGACAAAGAAGTTGCAAAGCTGAAACTCAAGAGCATGGGCGGCAGAATCGACACTCTTACGCCAGCGCAAGATATGTACCTCAACTCTTGGGAGCACGGTAGCTAATGACTTTGGTTATGGTCGTCGATGACGACCAGGACCTTGCCGAAATGCTCGGCATTGTTTTAACTGGAGCAGGTATAGACGTCGACTTGGTAAGTCGGGGGGATGAAGTCCTAGAAGTATTTAGGAATAATCCTCCCGATTTAGTTTTATTGGATGTGATGTTGCCTGGATTAGATGGCATCGAAGTGTGCAAACTTCTTCGCGCCGAATCCATGGTCCCTATTGTGATGTTAAGTGCCAAAGGCGATACCCACGATGTCGTGCTTGGTTTAGAAGCTGGTGCCGATGACTACATGGTGAAACCTTTCAAACACCCATCTGAGCTTGTAGCTCGTATTCGGACTCGCCTACGACGTGCGAATGTTGGCGTTTCGGGAAAACTTACTCTTATCGATCTGGCTATTGATTTGGTGGCACATCAAGTAACGCGCGGTACAAAAATGATTCCACTCACTCGCTTAGAGTTTGATCTCCTTGTGGCCTTAGCAAAGGATCCGGGTCGAGTCTTTACTCGTGATGAATTATTGAGTGAAGTCTGGGGCTACCATCATTCAACAGATACACGGTTAGTCAATGTTCACGTGCAACGCCTACGAGCCAAAGTTGAACATGATCCCGAAACTCCTGAAATCGTTCTTACGGTGCGAGGCGTAGGTTACAAAGCCGGAGCACTGGGCGGCGCCTGAGATGACCCCCTGGATTCGGATTAACCGATTTCAATATTCACTCGCTTTTCGAGTAATTTTTTCAACAGTTCTTTTGAGTTTGGGCGTTGTCTGGCTGACAGGTTCGACGTTGAATTCTCAACTTTCTGATGGAATCAAAAAGGTAAAAGTTGAATCCTCAATTGATGAAACTAGGTCTGCAGTATTTAACGCTCAGTATCGATTATTTCTTGCTGAGGGATCGTCAAATAAAGTCATCCGCCAGATCATTCAAGATGTTGTCATAAATTCATCAAATCAAATTGGTAGCGCTGTGGCCGGCAGGGAAGTCGCATTGCTTCTTACGAAGCCACTTTCTAAGAACGCAAAGAATTATCAAACGACCTCCAAGTTGATATCCATTACTTCTGTTCCAGAAAGACTAAGGATCAGCGTTCGAAAAAGCGATGTCCCCCAGTGGACCAATTCGCTCATCCATTACACGAACGGAAATCAAGAACCCGGTTTGATTGTTGGCAAGAAGATTTTAATTCCTAAAATTGGTGAGTATGAGATGTACCTTCTATTTAGTCTTCAAAACCAGACAGCCACCCTTGACTTGATTCATAATTCCTTACTTCTCACCGGTTTAGTTTTGCTTTCACTTATTGGGCTTATTACATGGATGGTAGTAAGACAAGTTGTAAGACCGGTGCGCGAAGCAGCACGCATTGCCGAAATGTTTACTACCGGCAATTTTGATCAGCGCATGCAGGTAGAAAGTAACGATGAGCTTGCTCGCCTTGGTATTTCATTCAATGAAATGGCAGAGTCCCTTCAACGGCAGATTTTGCGTCTTGAAAATCTCTCTCGAGTTCAGCAACGTTTTGTTTCTGATGTTTCCCACGAGCTACGAACCCCACTCACAACGCTACGTATGGCATCTGAAGTTATTCATAGTGCGAGAGAGGAATTTGATCCAACAGTTGCCAGGAGCGCAGAGTTACTTGTCGCTCAGCTAGATCGGTTTGAACGTCTCCTTGAGGATCTCTTAGAAGTCAGTCGATTTGATGCAGAAGTTGCAGTTCTTGAAAGCGTCACTTTCGATATTTCAGCAATGATAGATAGGTGCGTTGCAGATTTGAACTTAGTGGCCAAGGAACGCTCAGTTGAGATTGGAATTACGAATACGGATCAATCCGTATTCGTTGAGGCAGATCCACGAAGGGTAGAAAGAATTCTTCGCAATCTCATTTATAATGCAATTGAGTATGCGGACTCCAAGCCCGTGAGAATTACTTTGAATCAAAATCAAAATGCGGTTGCAGTGGGCGTGCGCGATCACGGCCTCGGCATGGAAGAGGCCTCTACATACCGAGTTTTTGATCGTTTCTGGAGAGCCGATCCTTCTCGTGCTAGAACACGTGGTGGCACCGGTCTTGGTTTATCGATTGCCTTGGAAGATGCTCGATTGCATAATGGAGAGTTGGAAGCGTGGGGTCGTCCGGGTCGTGGAGCGCACTTTGTTCTGACTCTTCCTAAGCGAGTGGGTCAACCAATTGAATCACGCTTAATTAGCCTCAAGCCAGAGGATGATTTTTCCACACGTCCATAGGTTTTCAATTCTCGCAAAGTAATTGACTGAAGTATTTGCAGATGCAGATCTTTCATGACGTTGCCGAGTTGCTTTTTCCTCAAAGGTGTCTTGGTTGTGGAGCATTAGGGCAAGAGTTATGTCCAACCTGCGGTGCAAGTTGGACCTTGCGCCGTTACGTGACAGGCAAGGATGACTTAATCGTTCATTCAGCTATTGCATATAGCCCGATCGCTGGTCGAATCGTTCTGGCTTCTAAAGAGAACGGGATTCGCTCAGCTGACGCTCTCATTCTTGATGCGTTGTCCTATTCTTTATGTTCTTTTTCCTCCCAAGTTTCAGAAGGAATTTCATTGATTCCGATACCTTCACGATCTCACTCAACTCGTCGTCGAGGCAGAGACTTCCTTAGAGAAATCACAGCTGAATTGGGTCATCGCGAAAACTTAGTACTAAAGAATATTTTGTTTCATACTCGGGGAATAAAAGATCAATCCACACTTGGCGCCCGCTCAAGATTTGAGAATCTTCATTGCGCGCTAAGTGCGGCGAATGTAGTCGGACGTGGTCGCCGAGTTGTTTTAGTAGATGATTTAGTCACAACTGGGGCTACGTTGAGAGAGGCTGCGCGGGCGCTCAGATGCGCAGGATTTGAAGTCGCCGGCGCGATTACTGCCTGCGTTGCTCTTCCCCTACGATAGGGCAATGGACGGGCCGACTAGCCTGATTTCGAAAGTTGTTCGAGGATAAGAAGGGTCAGGTCATGGCAGCGTTCTTAGATCGAATCTTGCGCGCCGGTGAAGGCCGAGTAGTGCGAGAGCTGACCAAAATTGCTGCTGAAGTAAATTCGCACGAAGCAAAGATTTCCTCCCTTAACGATGAGGAACTTCGCGGAATGACCGTTGCCTTTAAGGAACGTTTCGCCCAAGGCGAAAGTCTTGATGACTTGTTGCCAGAAAGTTTTGCAGTAGTCAGAGAAGCTGCAAAGCGGACGTTGGGGCAACGTCACTATGACGTTCAGATTATGGGCGGAGCCGCTCTGCACCGTGGAAACATCGCCGAAATGCGCACTGGTGAAGGAAAAACACTTGTAGCAACGCTGCCTTCATATCTTAATGCACTTGCTGGACGTGGTGTGCATGTTGTTACTACAAATGATTACCTGGCCGAACGTGACAGCGAGTGGATGGGTCGTATTCACCGATTCCTTGGCCTACACGTTGGAGTAATTCTTGCTTCGATGACACCGGTTGAGCGTCGAGCCGCCTATGCAGCAGATATTACTTACGGAACAAACAATGAATTTGGTTTTGATTATCTCAGAGACAACATGGCATGGACTCTTGAAGACTGTGTTCAGCGAGATCACTTCTTTGCCGTTGTCGACGAAGTTGACTCAATTCTTATCGATGAAGCACGTACTCCATTAATTATTAGCGGACCAGCAGATAAGGCAACTAAGTGGTACGTGGAGTTTACAAATATTGCAAATAAACTCCAACGAGATGTGCACTATGAAGTTGATGAAAAGAAAAGAATCTCAAGTATTCTAGAAGAAGGCGTGACAAAGGTTGAAGAGTTGCTCGGTATTGGCAATCTTTACGAGTCGGTAAACACTCCGCTCATCGGTTATCTCAATAACTCCGTCCGAGCAAAAGAACTTTTCAAACGCGATAAGGATTATGTCGTGATGAACGGCGAACTACTGATCGTGGATGAACACACTGGGCGAGTTCTTTCTGGTCGACGCTATAGCGATGGTATGCATCAAGCCCTTGAGGCCAAGGAACGCATCGATATTAAAGATGAAAACCAAACATTGGCAACGATCACTTTGCAGAATTATTTTAGACTCTACGAGAAGATTTCGGGTATGACCGGTACGGCCATGACTGAAGCCTCAGAATTCCATCAAATATACAAATTGGGAGTTGTTCCTATCCCAACCAACCGCGAGATGATCCGTACGGATCAAGCAGATTTAGTTTATAAAACTGAAGCCGGAAAGTATGAAGCAGTTGCTCAAGATATTGTTGAGCGCCATCGCAAAGGACAACCTGTTCTCATCGGCACGGTGAGCGTTGAGAAATCCGAAGAATTATCAGCAGTCCTTCGTAAAAATGGAGTTGCGCACGAAGTTCTCAACGCTAAACACCACGAACGTGAAGCAGCAATCATTGCAAGAGCAGGAACCGTTGGCGCAGTCACTGTTGCAACAAATATGGCAGGTCGCGGAACAGACATCATGCTTGGCGGCAACCCTGAATTTATGGCGGATTTCGAACTTCAACGTCGCGGACTCTCACCGGTTGATACACCGGAAGAATACGAGAGTGCTTGGCCAGATGAAATCGCCAAACAAAAGGCGGCTGTCGCAAAGGGCCACGAAGAAGTTGTCGACCTCGGTGGTCTTTATGTATTAGGTACCGAGCGCCATGAATCGCGACGTATCGACAATCAGCTCCGCGGTCGCTCTGGTCGCCAAGGTGACCCAGGGGAGTCACGCTTCTATCTCTCGTTGCAAGACGAACTCATGCGTCGTTTTAATTCAGGCCTCGTTGAGAGATTCTTGTCTGCTGCTGGTATTCCTGACGACACTCCAATTGAATCTAAGATGGTGAGCAATGCAATTCGCTCCGCTCAGACCCAAGTCGAGTCGCAAAACTTTGAAATTCGTAAGAACGTATTGAAATATGATGATGTTCTCAATCGTCAGCGCCAGGTTGTTTATGTAGAGCGTCGCCTTGTTCTCGAAGGTGCAGATATCAAAGATCAGGTCGACACCTTCTTACAAGACACTCTCTCTGCGTATGTAGCTGCTGCTACCGCCGACAAGTATCCAGAAGATTGGGATCTAGAGACCTTATGGACGGCGCTTAAGGCGTTGTATCCAGTCTCGTTTACAATCGAAGATCTTGATAAAGAATTGGGCGGTCGAGGAGCACTTGACTCAGACTATTTGCAACAGCGTGTTATTGATGATGCAGTGGCGGCATATGTAAAGCGTGAAGAGTTACTCACATCAGAGGTAATGCGCGAACTCGAACGAAAAGTCTTGCTCTCAGTCTTTGACCGAAAATGGCGTGAGCATCTTTACGAAATGGATTACTTGCAAGAGGGAATTGGATTACGTGCAATGGCCCAACGTGATCCATTGGTAGAATACCAGCGCGAAGGATTTGACCTATTCTCAGCAATGATGGATGCGATTAAGGAAGAGATTGCTGGTTACCTATTCAATGTTGAGGTTTCGGTCGAGGAGTCGAGTAATGAAGTAAGCGCTAAGGGAATTGAGACTCATCAGGTGCCCGCTCAACTTCAATATTCGGCCGCGGATGAATCTGGAGTTCAAAATTCTGGAGGTGTTTCTAGGAACGCTCCTTGTCCTTGCGGATCGGGTAAAAAATATAAGCGCTGCCATGGGGCTAGCTAGTTATTCTTTCACAATAGATTCAGGGCAGTGCAAAGCCACCTCTTATCAACACCTTCGAATCGCAATGCTAAGGATCGAATCCGATCTCCAAAACGAATGGTAATTGTCGATTCACAAATTCCATCGAGTGGTTGGCTTTGATGAAGTTTTCGAATCCTGCCAACCTCGCTTTGGGTCCCCACAGATTGTGTGAGTTGACTATAGATAGTTCGATGACACCATCTGGCAAGTTGTGCGGGTTGGCGTTTTGCAGCATAAATCTCCAAAACACTTCTTCCGAATTTTAGAGTCCAAGTTTCTAAGTCGGGTAAATCGCTTGCAGAAGTAGGTTGAGGGCAGAAGTCCGGATCGAAATCTTCGCCGAAATTGCTGATGATGGAGTAGAGAAGTGGTGCTTGGATAAATGGAGCCTGTTCTGCATCACGAAATAATGCCAGCATGGGGTGATCCCAAAGTTCTGGTTCCTTACTTGAAAGAGGCAAGAGTGAAATTGGACGAGGAGCAAGGCGGTATGTAGTCATAGCTCTACCTTGGTTGGGTCCGAAATTCAGCGCCTCTACCTAAGAGGTGAGCCCGGCATCATCCCAACGGATGAATGTGGATAAGAAGATTGAAATTGACACACTTCTTTCTAAGTTTCTGACCATGACTAGCTATAAGAAAAGAAGTCGCACTCGACTTGTTACTGCAATCGCCATTATTTGCGCATCATTCATTTCCGCTTTCATTCTGTCAGTAGTAGCGAATCATTCGGTCATTATGTGGGTAACGGTTCGCGCACTACCAACTGGACACACAGTTGTTGCAGCAGATGTAATTGGACGAGCGGTTGCACTCCCAGCGGGTAATGCAGTTTATTTCTCAGCAGATCGCGACATAACTGGTGAGATTGTGCTTCGAACTATTGGAGCAGGTGAACTGCTTGCAGTTAGTGCGTTGAGTCAGGACCCATCAGTACTAGAAGCTACTGCAGTTCCCTTGAGTGTTCATGGCTCGGATATACCCAATGGCTTACAAGCTGGAGAAGTTGTCAACCTCTATCACGTTGGCGATTCACGGCTGAGCCAAGAAGTAACTCATCCTTCTTTACTTCTATCCCACGCATTCATTGTGGGGGTTGATCGCAAAGGACAAAATCTTGGAGGCGATCTCACGTTAACAATTTCAATGAACGTTAAAAGTGTCTTAGAAGTTTTAGATGCGACAGCATCTGGCAGGGTTGTGGTGGTGCGAGTCAATGGCTGAAATTGAACTTCCAGTTGTCATAACGGCAATTGCTAACTCAGATTTGGAAGGATTTGTTGCTGGAACTCTCTTCACGCAGGGATGGAGCGTCATCTACCGGGCATTAGATGTGACAACCCTTCTAGATTTCATCACGTGCAATCGTGATCAAGCAAAAAGAGCAATCGTCATCTATTCGCCAGATCTACCAAAACTGACTCTCGCCTTAGTTGAAGGCTTTCTCAAAGATGTACGGCAGGTAATTGGTCTTTCCTCAGAGACTAAAGATGTCGAGAAATATCCATCAATGAATGAAATTCCAGTAGATGCCACTGCTCTTGTTTCTCTGATTAGGGGATTTGTTCGTGCCCCAATGATTCGAACCGCCCCCGTACTTCTTTCCACTAAAAAGAAGGCTTGCATCATTGCCTTAGGTTCCGCCTCAAGTGCTGCCGGATGTTCGACAATTGCGATCAATCTAGCTATGGAACTGAGTGTGATGGAGAAAGACGTGCTTCTCCTTGACGGCGATGTCAGGCGTCCCTCGATCGCAGCGCTTTTGGAATTGAGAAAGTTCGATGGTCAAAACCTTTGGCACTTAATTGCATCGCACTTGTCCGCAGGAGAAATAACTAGGGAGCAAATCTCTGATTTAGATTCTCAGATGGTGCGCGCAGAATCTGAATTCGACTTCATAATCATTGATGTGGGCCTCCTAGAAGAACTTGCTGACTCATTAACCGATAGGCGATGGACTTCGTCTGTGATTCACTGGTCTTGCGATAATGCCGACCAGCTATGGATGATAGGGATGGCCGATTGTTTGAGCACATTTCGGATCTCAAACTTTGTCCGTAAGTTCTCAAAGGTATCAATTAGAGCTCGCATCAGTATTGTTTTGAATGCCAAAGTCACAAGCCGAAAAAACGGAGTACAGGAAAGTCAGTTTCTAAGCGCAATTGCCTCCTTGCATCCCGAGCGCATCTACACACTTCCACGCGATTCCAGAGCAATCGCAAAGGCGCAAAGTGAGCACGCAACGCTCATTGAGATGGACGATCGATCCGCTTTGCGCAAGGCGATCGAGAAAATTGCCGTCGAAGTCGCAGGGTAGTTTCTTATACCCTTATCCCATGCGAGGATATTTAGCGGTCACCCCAGAGGTCTTGGGCGATTTTCTCCGCACTGGGACTCACAATTTTTCTACCGCTTATGCAACAACTAGATATTTTTTTGAAGAATATCCAGATGTTGACGAGGAAGAGCGCGAATTTGAACTTTCTTGGCTAGCGGCGCTGGATTCAAAAGAGCAACAAGGCTCAGAGATCTGTCTCGGATTTGTTTTGGCTGTAGACCTCAGTGGCAAACAAACTGGTAGCGAACTTGCAAACACGATCGAACTTGTATCTGAGCTCTCCTGGACTCAGGTGGAATCATTATTGGTATCTGATAATTCTGAAGCTGAACTCACCTGGTATGCCAACCAAGAGATCGAAGATCTACTACCGCAATGGACTGCGTGAGAGTGTGAATTCATGGCCAGAATAGAAGATCTCATTGCCAAGCGAAGTCCGCTTAACTCCGAACAAGTACATCGCCTTCATGAGCTCACTGCCGATTGGCAAATGCTCGCAGACTTATCTTTTGCAGATTTAATCTTGTGGGTGCCGCTACGTAAAGATGTTAAGAGCTGGCCCAGCGGCCATGTTGCAGTAGCGCATATTCGTCCTACTACCGCCGCCACAGTCTTTGCGCATGATGTAATCGGTGAAGAGATTGCATGGGGCAAACGTGGTCGAATAGATGCTGCGCTCTCGGCGGGTGAAATCATTCGTGATGCAGAACCAGATCGTGTTGGCGAACTGCTGATCAAAGAGGAAACGATCCCGGTAGTTTTTGATGGCCAGGTGATTGCTGTTGTTTCAAGGCACCGCAACGCAGAATTAATGCGATCACCTAGTCGACTAGAACTTAATTATCGCGAGATGGCTCACAACCTTTATCGAATGGTTTCTGAAGGCACTTTTCCTTATCCCGATGCAAGCACACTCTTCGATCCGCTGCCACGAGTAGGGGATGGATTGATTCGTCTCGATGTAAATGGAGTGATTTCCTATGCCAGCCCCAATGCACGATCGGCATTTAGTAGATTGGGTTGGGCAAATGAACTGGAAAGTTATTTGCTTGGCGAAGTTGCTGAATCCCTTGCAAGCCCCCGACATGACGCACATGAAGAAGGTGCTCGTAGCGCCCTGAGCGGAAAAGCTCTACGCCGAGTGGAATGCGAAAATCTTGGTGGAACAATCGATCTATTGGTCATGCCCTTGATTCAAGGCGGCGATCGAATAGGAGCAATTGTCCTCCTCCATAACGTGACAGAGCTTCGTCGCAGGGACCGAGAACTAGTGACGAAAGATGCAACTATCCGCGAGATTCACCACCGAGTAAAGAATAATTTACAGACAGTTTCGGCTCTTTTGCGGCTTCAATCACGACGTATCGATGATGCCGCCGCGAAGGTAGCGCTAGAAGAAGCGGTTCGTCGAATCGCATCAATTGCAGTGGTTCACGAAACTCTTTCCAATAGTTCGGACGAGTCCGTGGCATTCGATGAAGTTCTTGGCCGCCTAGTCTCTAATGCTCTTGAACTTAGCCCGCGAATGAGCGAGATTACAATTGAGAGAGTTGGGACTATTGGAACCCTTGAACCTCGTCTAGCAACCCCACTTGCTTTGGTAGTAACGGAACTCATACATAATTCGCTAGAACATGGCCTGGCTCGCCAAGGAAAGTCACTTCGAATTGTTTGCCAGAGGAGCCAAACTGAATGTTCTATTCAGATTCAAGACGATGGAGTTGGTCTACCTGTTGGATTTGATATATCAGCCTCTTCGAACCTTGGGTTGCAAATAGTTCGGACTCTGACTGAAAATGAGCTTCAAGGAAAACTGGGTTTGGCTTCTCAAAGCGATGGCACCCTGGCTTCGGTGGTTTTTCCTTTATAAAGGCTTAGACAGTTAAAGATTAAAAGTTGTTTTGATTCTGTTCTACAAGGCGTGCGCGATTACGAGCCGCACGGCGTTTGAGCGCGCGACGTTCATCTTCTGAAAGCCCACCCCATACCCCTGCATCTTGTCCGCTCTCTAGGGCCCACGCTAAGCAAGGGTCTTTTACAATGCAGCGATTACAAACCTTTTTCGCTTCTTCGATTTGAGTAATGGCCGGACCTGTATTTCCAACAGGGAAAAAAAGTTCAGGGTCTTCATCGCGGCACGCAGACTGATGTCGCCAATCCATACCGAACCTACTTTCTCAATACCCAAGATTGAATGAATCGACAGAACTCTTAATCTTTTTGCTGGTGCTCCATATTTGATGAACCATCCAAGATGGTAATTCTCCCGCGTATTTGCAGATTAAACAAGGATCTGCGCGGAATGATTTCTAGAAAAGAGGTGATCTATCTCGCTTTACGGAATTTTTCCTCTGAACCAAGGACTACCCCCACGCACATGCAAGGCTCATGCGGCTGTGAACGGTACAACCCAGAACAATTTTCCTGAGCGAAACGTGATTTATCTTCATCCTGAGAGTGCCCCCGGCAGGATTCGAACCTGCGCACCCGCCTCCGGAGGGCGGTGCTCTATCCCCTGAGCTACGGGGGCGCACTTGCTTTGTAGGACAAGGCTATCAGCGAGTGGCGTCTTTGCCTCCGTGGCAGAAGAATGTGGATATGGAGAGCGCATATTTCGCAACAGGATGTTTTTGGGGAGCAGAACGGCGTTTCTGGAAACTCACAGGTGTTGTTGAAACAAGTGTCGGATACATGGGAGGGACTCGACCTTCACCAAGTTATGAACAAGTGTGTACCGGTGTAACTGGTCATGCCGAAATGGTGCACGTTGTATTTGATTCAACAATCATTTCTTACGCACGATTATTGCAAGAGTTTTGGACAATGCATGATCCAACAACCCTCAATCAACAAGGCAATGACATTGGGTCGCAATACCGAAGTGCGATTTACGCCGCTTCATCTTCGCAATTGAAAATGGCGCAAAATACTCGAGACGAGTATCAAAAAGCTATTGCAAAAGCGGCGTACGGAAAGATTGTGACGGAGATTGTGCTTTCACAAGGCCATACGTATTGGCCCGCAGAGGAATACCACCAGAGATATCTTGAAAAGAATCCAAATGGGTATGACTGCCATTCCAGCACAGGTGTCGCCTATCCAGTCACTTTGAATGAGGATGAACTTCGCGCAAGGGTCGACGCTTTATCTTTTGATGTCTTACGAAAGGGTGCAACCGAGCGCCCGTTCACGGGAGAGTATGTGGATACTGAGACCGTCGGCATCTATAAATGCAAGGCGTGCAGTAGCGAACTTTTCCGAAGTGAAACTAAATTTCACTCTGGGTGCGGATGGCCATCGTTCTATGCGCCGACCTCCAACGATGCCGTACTCCTTATTGAGGATCGATCTCTGGCGCCTCGCATTCGAACCGAAGTTCGATGTGCTTCGTGTAATTCACACCTTGGTCATGTATTCGAAGGAGAGGGCTATGACGTCCCGACCGATCAGCGCTGGTGTATTAATTCAGTTTCGATGATTTTGGAGCCAAAATAAGAAAATATTCACTGCTCTACTTTGAATCCACTGCCCTCCAGCAATACCACGCAACTACGCTTCTGTAGGGTTTAAATTTTTCGCCCTTGCCATAAAGTTTTTTGGGTTCGATTTCCTCTTTTAATCGATGTATTTTCTCCCAGCCCCTGCGAACTCCTAAATCTCCAGTTGGCCAAATATCTAATCTGCCTAGTTGAAACATCATGAACATATCTACAGTCCAGGGGCCGATGCCCCACAGAGCTGTAAGTTGATCAAAAATCTCCTGGTCATCTTCAATGAGATGAAGGTCTGCAAAGGAAATTACCTTATCTAGAGCGGCAGTGGCCAGCCCATGAATTGTTTTCGCCTTTGCTCCAGAAACACCTGCAGCCCGCATGTCAGCTACAGAAACTCTAGAGATTTTGGCCGGCGTGATTTTGCCGCCTGATAATGAAAGCAATCTGGCATGAATCGTGTCAGCGGCCTTGATTGCAAGCTGCTGAGAAATGACAGATTCGACGAGAGATTCAAAATGCGAAAGCTCTCCTACGCTTCGCCCAACCGTGCACAACGGGCTGCCTTCAATAGTCGGTATGAATTTTGGGTCGGTTTCGGCAATTTCAGTAACAATGCGCCGCATCTTTTGAGCCGAAACAACTGTCATGGCTTGGCCCTCATGGCGATACCGTACTACGAGTCCTACTCCTTAAAGATCTATCGCGATCAACATTCAATTAGCCACTATCACAGTGAATTTCATCGCGAACAATCACGCCTTAGGTATTTCCTCACGGAAGTGGAATACTGAGCTTCATGAGCCAGTACGAGGTGAAGCCAATTTCTTTGGCACAATTACGCACCCACAAAAGTTCAAAGTGGCGAGATTATGATCCGGATGTTTTACCGCTACCAGTGGCTGAAATGGATTTTCCTATCGCCGATCCGATTCGAGATTTGTTGTTGGAGATGGTCTCGAATTCAGATTTAGGATACTTAGGGCCAATTCCTGAGCTTGGAATTTCCTTCGCATTATTTGCTCAACAGCGGTGGGGTTGGGTTCTTGATCCACTGGAAGTTTATGCATCCACCGATGTTGGAGTGGGAATAGTTGAGATATTGAGGCTCCTCACACAGCCGGGAGATCGCGTGCTGCTAAGTTCTCCTATTTATCACAACTTTTATACATGGGTTAAAGAAACGAAAGTGGAAAAAGTCGATGTTCCATTTCTCGAAACTTCTGAGGGATGGGCAATTGATGTTGCTGGAATTGAAGCTGCGTATAAAACTGGAATTAAGGTTCACCTTTTATGTAACCCTCATAATCCTCTCGGCCGCGTTTACGCGCGCGAAGAATTGCTTGCAATTGCCAATTTGGCCCAAGAGCACGGTGTAGTGGTCATAAGCGACGAGATTCATGCACCACTGACTTTCTCTGAATCAACTTTTATTCCGTTTTTATCTATTGGCGATACGGCACAAAGTGTGGGCATTACCGTCACGGCTGCGAGCAAGGGCTGGAATATTCCGGGCCTCAAGGCAGCAATTATCGTGACGCAAAATCCAGCAATGGCTGCATTGATGAGAGATTTGCCAACGGCACTTCACTATCGTGCTTCAATTCTTGGCGGATTTGCAACTGTCGTTGCCTATGAAAAAGGAACACAATGGCTAGATGGTGCCTTGCGAACTCTGGACTCTAACCGCTTCTTTTTGAAGAGACTTCTCGAGGAGCAAATTCCGGAAATTGTTTACCATGTCCCCAATTGCAGTTACCTAGCCTGGTTAGATTTGTCCGCGCTTAAACTTGGCGACAATCCTTCGCGTACTTTGCTAGAACGTGGACGCCTTGCTTTAAGCCCAGGGGAGAGTTTCAGCCCCAATACCCCTCAGTATGTACGCTTCAATTTCGCCGCGAGCGAAGAAGTGTTAATTGAAGCGGTACAAAGAATTCGCCGTTGCCTCTAGTCTTATTCCATGACCGAGCCGCGCCCCGAAACAATTGCGATCACTACCGGCCGCCCACATGCGGCGCCTGATGCTCCGCTAAATCCACCCATCGAATTAAGTTCCACATTCCATGCCGGTGGAACTATTGGTTATGGACGTTATGGGAACGAAACATGGACGGCACTAGAAAGCGCAATTGCTGCCTTTGAACTAGGAGAAACTTTAACTTTTTCATCGGGGATGGCTGCGATTAGCGCAGTATTTTCCTTGGTGCCACTTGGTGGCACCATCACCGCATCACATCAGGGCTATAACGGGGCTATGACCCTGCTTCATACTCTTGAAAAGAGCGGTCACATCAAGGTTCGATTTGTAGATGTTGCAAATACAAAAGAAGTTCTGGCAGCCCTCGATGGAACCAGCTTGCTCTGGTTAGAGTCTCCGACCAATCCAACTCTTGACGTTGCAGACTTGCCAGTCCTTATCGCTGCAGCAAAGAAACTCGGCTGCATGGTTAGCCTTGATAACACCTTCGCAACACCACTTGTACAGCAGCCCTTGGTCATGGGTGCAGATATCGTCATGCATTCGGTCACGAAGTATTTTGCCGGCCACAGTGATGTATTAATGGGCTCAGTTTCGACGAATGACCCAGGACTATTAGCGCGGTTGAGTGATGCCCGTAAATTTGGCGGGGCAATACCTGGACCATTTGAAGCGTGGTTGGCACTTCGCGGAATACGCACATTCCCCCTACGTGTCGAGCGAGCCCAAGCTAACGCTCTCGAATTAGCGAAGCGACTGAGCGTTCATCCAAAAGTAGCAAAAGTTCACTATCCCGGGTTGCCGACTGACGCCCACCATGAGCGTGCAAAAAGTTTCATGAAAGGTTTTGGCTCAGTCCTCTCCTTCGTTGTGCAAGGCGGAGCAGCGCAAGCCGATGCGGTCTGTGAGGCCTCGCGCGTAATTACAAATGCAACGAGCCTTGGCGGAATCGAATCTTTATGGGAGCGCCGGCGCCGGTGGGCCCTAGAAAGTTCAACGGTTCCTGAAGCGCTCATTCGTTTTTCAGTGGGATGCGAAAATATTGAGGACCTGTGGAGTGACATCGAGGAGTCCCTTAAGAAGATCTAGGGCTCAGGTGGTTTGAGATAGCAAGCGCTCAGAAAATAGAGTATTTTTAACCTATGTTTAAAATCATCCGTCGGGCAGCAGCACTCGTAGCGCTAGCTATGTTGTCCTTCCGCGCAGTTGGGTCATTCCTTTCTTGGATTGAAAAACAAGAAGATGGCCCCCAGAATGTCTGGGCGGATGACGATGAATTTGAAGATGCCTGAGTACGCATCAGGCACGTGCAATATTGGTCCCGGTGAAATTCGCCGTAGACAAGTAGTTGCTCTCATCGGTGCAATTGCGACAGCGATGACATTAATTGGTTTCATTACAACAAATGCTCCGCGAGGAGCGCGCCTTTCGATATTTCTTCCGCTTCTAGTCACCTCAATTGGATGGGTTCAAGCAAGACGAAAATTTTGTTTGGCTTTTGGATTTATGGGGACTTTCAACTTTGGAAAACTTGGACAATTAGCTCGTGTTACCGATCCAGCCAGTCGTGCAGCAGATCGCTCAACTGCCATCAAGATTCTCATGATCGGTGTGGGTTTAGCGCTTGCCGGCACGCTCGTAGTGTTTCTGCTCCCCTTATAGTCATTTTTCTCACAGCTCAACCTTTCTGATTCCACCTACCGAGCCAAGCGACTTTGTGAGATGGTTACGTGAAGACAGAAGGAGATTATTATGAATATTGTTCTTCACACCAAAAAATCGCAAGTTGCCGAAGATTTCAGATTAATCGTTGACGAGAAGTTAACTTCCATGAATCGTTTTAGCGTAGTCATTGAGCGAGTGGATGTTGAAGTAGTTCATGAAGCAAACCCAAGGCAAGGTAAGAAATCCCACCGTATCACCCTCACATCCAAGGGTGCAGGCCCTCTGCTTCGCGCCGAGGCTGCAGCATTCAATGATCTCGCTGCATTTGACGAAGCAATTAAGAATTTCGAGTTACAAATTCGAAAGATACATGAGCGAAGCAAAGATGTAAGTAAAGATTCTGTCAGAAAGCCTGCAATCTAAATAGTTATTCCGCACCGGCAATTCCACGAGTAGCTGTAAGGCTTGCAACAGTTGTGATCAATAGTGCAGCGACAATTGAACCAAGGCTAAATTCGAGGGAAATAACTGGGACATCAACGCCCAATATTGCGTGTACACCCACCCCGTGAAGGGCCTCGAAGATCATTTTTACCCCAATGAAGGCCAAGATAAGAGAAAGGCCTTTGGAAAGATAAATGAGGCGCTTGAGTAATCCCTCTAAGAGGAAATAAAGTTGGCGAAGCCCCATAAGCGCGAAGATATTGGCTGTCGTAACAATGTAGGGATTCTTGGTTAGACCAAAAATTGCTGGAATCGAATCAAGAGAAAAAACCAGATTAGTCATTCCCAAAGCGACGAGTGCAATCGTGAACGTGCTGATACCGCGGGCCTTCATGCGCGTGACAACTTTGCCTTCCTTCCATTCATCTTCATCTCCGCTTTCTTTGGCTAGTTCGTATGCGGTATAAATCAAGAACGCTCCAAAGAGGAAAAAGATGCTTGAAAATCTTGATATCAGCGCAGCACCCATCGGAATCAGCGCACCTCGCATCGCAATCGTGAGCATAATTCCAAGGAGTAGAACAAGTTGCTGCTTCTCTTTTTTAACATGTAGATGCCCCAGAATAATAATAAAAACGAATATATTGTCGACCGAAAGAGCATATTCCGTGAGCCAGCCAGCAAAAAACTCCTTTTGGGATTGCACATCAGTCCACCCGGGAAGAAAGTAACCAAAGGCAACGGCAGTGCCAATATAGAAAATTGTCCAAAAGGCTGCCTCGAGTAAAGAAGTCTCCTTGTTTCGACGCAGGATTGCCAAAGCTAGATCAAAAAGAATGACAAATGCGAGGATTCCGATGGTTACAAACCAGGTGGTTAATGAAATCATGACTTCTGGATCTTCGACTCTAAGTCTCGTAGTAGTTGGTGGACTTCAGCCGAAATGACCTTCAATTCTTTTAACTCTAAATTTGCGATAGATCTAGCTTCTTTTGCTAATTCAAATTCACCAAGGCTGGCGGTGTGCGTTTCGGTGATCTTCTGATCGACGCTTTGAGACTGTGCATTTTGACCAACCATGATGATCGATAACAAGACGAGTTGTAAGAAGGTTTGGGCAACCCAAGAAACAATCACGATAACGTCGCCGGATTTGATGGCAACAGGTAAAGAGATCAGAGCAATGGCTGCAAAGATATAAGCACACCACATGGTGCTCACCATTGAGGTAATTCGCATTGCGAGAAATTTGTTAAATCTGGTGATTGCGCTCATGTTTTAATCCTAACTGCTAAGAGCCTGGAACGTCTCGTGCTGCTCGGTATACTTAACCGTGGCCTCTAACTCCCTCATCGCAGCGCTCGAGCGCGCAGTTCCAGGCGGAGTTCTGAGCGAAATATTTGATCGGCGAGCCATTGCAAGCGATGCGTCACATTATTTATTAACACCATCAGTTGTGGTGCGACCAGAAAAAGCTGAGCAAATTGGTGAACTTTTTCGAATCAGCCAAGAAGAAAATGTAGGACTGACTTTTAGGTCAGGTGGAACTAGCTTGAGCGGCCAAGGGGTTTCCTCTGGACTCTTAGTGGATACGCGACGCAATTTTAAAGAGATCGAAGTTCTGGATAATGGCGCACGGGTGCGTGTGCAACCTGGAGCGACTATCAAACAAGTCAATATTGCGCTGGCGAAATACGGGAGAAAGTTGGGACCAGACCCCGCCAGTGAAATTGCTTGCACGATTGGTGGCGTCGTTGCAAATAATTCCAGTGGCATGGCCTGTGGAACTGAATTCAATACTTATGCAACCCTGCATTCCCTCACCATAGTTTTGCCGAGCGGCACGGTGATTAATACTGGACTTTCAGATGCTGATGATCACTTGCGATTGCGTGAACCAGAGTTGTATGCGGGGATTGCACGCCTTAGGGATCAAATCGTGCAAAGCCCACATTCGGTCGAGAAAATCAAAAAGCTGTATGCGATCAAAAATACGATGGGATATTCACTTAACTCATTTGTGGATTATGTAAAGCCAGTAGAGATACTTGCCCACCTGATTGTCGGCAGCGAAGGAACCCTGGCATTTATTGCTGAAGTAACTTTCAATACGGTTCAACTACTTCAAAAGTGCGCTACGGGGCTGCTAGTTTTTGAAAATCTCGCCGATGCGACAACTTCGCTACCTGCCCTTAAGGCATCACAGGCTGCTGTTATTGAGCTCCTAGACATCTCATCGCTATTAGTTGCCCAGCGCGAACACATGGCCGATTCGGTTCTCGGCGGAGTCACTTTTAAAGATCATGCAGCACTCTTAGTTGAATACCAAGCAGTGAGTAAAGAAGAATTGCACGAGCAAGTCTTGGTTGCCCAAAAAGCAATCTCTTTGTTGCCCGTTGGGATGTCCGAGCTTTCCCAACAAGCACATGTTCGCAATGAACTCTGGCATGCGCGCAAAGGTCTTTATGCCGCCGTTGCTGGAAATCGCCCCTCTGGCACGACCGCAATTTTAGAAGACATTGCAGTCCCGATGGAGGCATTGCATGAGACCACGATACAACTGGGTCAACTCATAAATAAGCATAAGTACGAAGGCAGTGTAATCTTTGGCCACGCGAAAGATGGAAATCTTCACTTCTTACTTAACGAGCAATTTGATCGCCCCGATTTGATTCAGCGATATCAAGATTTCACCGAAGATATGGTTTCTTTGGTGTTGAGCAACAATGGCTCGCTCAAAGCCGAACATGGCACCGGTCGCATCATGGCCCCATATGTGCGCAGGCAAGTCGGTGATGAGCTTTATGAAGTCATGGTTTCCCTCAAGAGACTCTGCGATCCACGGAATTTATTGAACCCCGGCGTGCTGATTAATGAGAACCATCTAGTTCATATCGAAGATCTCAAGATCAATCCCACGGTTGACCCAGAGGTAGATCGTTGCGTTGAGTGCGGTTATTGCGAACCCGTGTGCCCAAGTCGTGACGTGACGATGACTCCACGCCAACGCATTGTGATTCGTCGAGCACTGGCAGATGCTAAGAATTCTGGGGATACAAAACTATTTGTTGAGCTGACGAGCCGATACGACTACGACGGTGTTCAAACATGTGCCGCTGACAGCATGTGCGCAGTTTCATGCCCAGTCCATATTGATACAGGGGCGCTCGTCACACGACTACGTGCTGAAGAACATGGATTAAAAGCGCAGATGTTGGGGGCACAAGCAGCGCGCAATTGGTCTCCGATTACGGGCTTGCTTTCGTTCGCGTTGAGCGTTGCTAAAAAATCTCCGCCCGCTCTGATAGCCGGCATTAACGCTGGCCTACGAAAGGTGCTGGGCAGTGATACTTTGCCGTTGTGGAATAAGGCTTTGCCAGGCGGCGGAAAGAAGCGTTCGGAACACAAAAACATTCAAGCCGAAGTTCTCTATTTTCCTTCGTGCGTCAATTCTCTCTTCGGATCCAATAAGGAATCGGTAGGAGTACAGCAGGCATTTATGCAGTTGTGTGCTCGGGCTGGAATCCAAGTGATGATTCCTGATGGCATCGCCGAATTATGTTGTGGAACTCCATGGAAATCTAAGGGGCTATCACAGGGCTACACAGAAATGAGCACTAAAACTATGATTGTGCTTGCGCAACATTCGCTACCAGTTATTTCGGATGCCACATCGTGTACCGACGGACTCCAAGAGTTGGTTAAAGCCTCGAACATAAGAATCATTGATGCCCTTGAGTTCATCGCTGATCGCGTGCTGCCCTCCCTCAAAATCAACGAAAAGATTGCCTCAGTCGCACTTCACCCCACATGTTCTGGTGCGCAGATGGGCCTAAATGCGAAGATGTCACAGATCGCTAGCGCCGTTGCGCATGAAGTTTATATTCCAGAAAATTGGGCTTGCTGTGGATTTGCAGGAGATCGTGGATTGCTGCATCCAGAACTCACGGCAGCTGCAACGGCTCCAGAGGCGCAAGAGCTTTCAGCAAGAAAATTCTCCGCATATGCCTCATCTAATCGTCCGTGTGAGATTGGAATGTCACAAGCAACTGGGCAGTCATACCAGCATCTTCTAGAAATCCTCGAAAAAGTTTCACGCCCATAATGCAAACACGTGTGGATGTGACGCCTGATCAGATTGCAACTTTGCAGACGCTCGCTACTGGTGGAGTTTCAACAAATGAATCTTCGCTGGATCAACATGGCCATGATGAGTCTGCTTTTACACCAGTTCAACCATCAGTTGTTGTGTGGCCATGCACGACTCAAGAAGTTTCTGCGGTCTTATCGTTCTGCAACCAAGAACGAATTCCAGTTGTCGCTTTTGGCGCCGGGACATCCCTTGAAGGCCACGTCGTACCTATTTATGGGGGAGTGAGCCTTGATCTAACTCAGATGAACCGCATTATTGAAGTGCGTCCTGATGATTTATTAGTCAGGGTAGAAACTGGCGTCCAACGCAAAGCCCTCAACGAAAAACTCTCCAAGGATGGTCTTTTCTTTTCTGTAGACCCTGGCGCTGATGCAACATTGGGCGGGATGGCCGCAACAGGTGCTGCTGGCACCACCACAGTACGTTACGGATCGATGCGTGAAAATGTGATGGCACTGACAGCAGTGTTAGCAGATGGCACTGTAATTCATACCGGTCGCCAAACAAGGAAACTTTCTGCAGGATATGACCTCACTCGATTATTAGTTGGCTCCGAAGGCACTCTTGCGGTTATTACTGAACTCACACTACGAGTGTTTGGTATCCCAGAAAAAATGGCAGCAGCGGTTGTTCGTTTTCCCACTTTGGCTGATGGTGTTAACGCAGCTACCGCTATTGTGAGATCTGGAATTGCAGTTGCACGATGTGAATTCTTAGACGCCAAATGCATTGGTTTCATCAACGCTTTCGATCACCTCACACTTACCGAACTGCCAACTATATTTTTCGAATTTCATGGCAGCCCTCAAGGGGTCGAAGAAGATGCTCAATCAGTCAAGGAAATCGTTCATGAATTTGGTGGTTCGGAATTTGAATGGACAACCCAAGAAGAGGGTCGCCGGAAACTATGGCAAGCTCGCCACAATTCACATTGGGCAACCCTTGCTGCATTTCCTGGCATGAAAGGAGTGAGCACAGATATGGCGGTGCCACTTTCTAAATTAGCCGAAGCGGTTGCAGTTGTAGATGTCATGTTGGCATCGCATCCTTTTCCATACACCGTACTAGGCCATGTTGCTGATGGAAATTTTCACTCTCAAATAATCACTGATCCAAATAAGCCCGAGCAGTTGATTGAGATTCGACATTTGGTACACGAGATGACGATGAAGATTATAGAAATGGGCGGAACGTGCACAGGAGAGCACGGAATTGGTGCGGGCAAAATAAGTGCTTTGGTTGCAGAAACCGGAAAAGAGGCTGTGGCAGTAATGAGAGCAATTAAAAGCGTTCTAGACCCACATTCGATATTGAACCCAGGGAAGATTTTTACCCTTTAGCTTGGCCTCCTTTGGAATTTCGCATGGCGGAAATCTCTAATTCTTTCGATAAAGCGCCTGTTATCCTCAACACATCGGAGGGCCACATGGGTCTAATCGCAGTTGAACATCCAAACGGGAGTTATAGATATCTGCCCGCGATCTCTGCTTATTCTGCAGGTTTTGCTACGTCCGTTGGATTTGAAATTACTGCCTTGAGATTGCTGGATTGCCCATCCCTAGATCAAGGATTTAAGAGAATCGATGCTGAGATTAAGCAGCGTGGACTTACATCGAGCGCATTAGCAGGAATACAACTTCGATCTCCAGGTGCATTTAGCTTTGATGGTTTTGCAAAATTTAATAATGAATACCGACAATTACTTGTGGAGCGCTCCTTGATTCTTGAAGATGCAAATCCCGTTTCACGTACCAATGTAATACCAATTCATGAGGGACCTTCAGAGCCATCGATTGCGATGGCTTTTATAGTTCACCCCAGCAAGGGATTAGGTGGGACAGATTTCATTGTTGCTGGCGCTGGTGAAGTTGCAGGTGATCTTGGTCCTGAAAATATTATTGCACGAGGAGATCTAAGCCCTCATGGTCTAAATCTAAAAGTGGAGTGCGTTTTAGACATTATGGTTGAAAGGCTTGTTGGACTAGGTGCAAGCGGGAAGAGTCCCACCACAATAAATGTTTATACAGTACATGAAATCTCAAATCTGGCCGCATCAATAGAGGCAAAAATTGCTTCTATTGCCAAATATGGTTACGCGAGCTGGTTGACAAGACCCCCAGTAAAAGAGATTGAATTCGAGATGGATTGCTCGCGTTACAGTAATTGGGTTTCAATCTGATGTCGAAAGATGAATTGACAGTGGTGGATTTACTCATCGAGATGATTTCACACAATACGGTGAACGAACACACCTCAGGAGTGCATTTTCCCGAGCAGGGCATGCTGGAATCACTTGAAAGAATTTCGCAAAGCTGGGGTCTTAAGACCGCACGATTACCAGTAGCGGCGTACCCCAAAGACCAAAGTTATAACTTGCTCATAACCTACGAGGTATCTAAGAGCGCTCCATGGTTAGTTTTTGAATCGCACGCAGACACGGTAAGTATCGATGGGATGACAGTTGATCCTCTTAAGTGCCTTATTAAAGATGGACTTATTTACGGAAGAGGAGCGTGCGATACGAAAGGGAGCGGGGCAGGAATTTTGACCGCGCTTCGAGAATATGCGAAAGATGCATCTCGGCCCAATAACATCGCAGTTATTTTTGTGACCGACGAGGAAATATCGAAAGCTGGAGCAAATGCTTTCGTCCAACGACAATTGAAGGATCTTGGCTGGGAGCCGGTCGCCGTTATCGTTGGCGAACCGACTTCATCTAAGCCAGTTGTTGCCCACAACGGAGTTATCCGTTGGAAAATTCGTACCCAGGGCGTCGCCGCCCATTCCTCCAATCCTTCCAATGGGAAAAGTGCCATTTCAGCGATGGCAAAATTGGTTCTTGCCTTCGAAAAGGAGTATTGCTCGAAACTTACTTTGACTCATTCCTTGACGGGAAAAGCCGTGTGTTCAGTGAATACGATCTCAGGCGGTACAGCAGTCAACATTATTCCTAATTTTTGCGAGATTGAAATTGATCGTCGTACCTTGCCAGGGGAAGATAGTGCACAAGTTTTAAAAGACATTCAGGCGGTGCTTGATTCAATTGCCAAAAGCGATCCATCTATCGTGATCGAAACGCTGCCACCATTTGTTGACTATCAACTCGACCCCAAGGTGAACCAGAAACTCTCTGCACAAATTTCTGAAATTCTTATTGGGATGGGCCTATCTGGTGAGCAATCAGGTGCTGGATACGGAACCGATGCCTCCACTTATTCTGTAGCGGGGATTCCTGCCGTTGTGCTCGGCCCCGGAAGCGTTGATCAAGCCCATACTAAGAATGAATGGCTTGATATTGCGGAGTTGGAAAAATCAGTTGAAATGTATTTGCAGATCATGAAATTTGGTTTCTGATGGGCAAGGAAGTTGTAAAGCTAGGACTCGTTGGCTTTGGTGGCATGGGAAGACTGCACGCGGAGCAAATTGGATTTATGGACGATGCAGTTATTGCCGCAGTGGTGGAACCAGCAGGGGTAAACCGTTCAAGTGCAGAGCAATTTTATGCAAACAAAGACGTAGCATTTTTTGATGATGTAGCAAGTGCGCTATCCCGAGCACAACTAGACGGATGGATCGTGGCATCGAGTACCAGAACGCACATTGAAATAGCACAGCAGCTTCTCGCGCACGGGTACACCGTATTGTTGGAAAAGCCAATCGCTGGGACATTAAGTGAGGCTGAGAAGATTCGTCCTCTCGTCAAACCTGACTCGTCAAATCTAATGATGGGACACATTCTTCTTTGGAATGCAGAGTTCCAAACCTTGAAATCTGAGGTGAATAGGCTTGGAAAGATTACGGCAATAGATTGTTCGCGCCAGCGATGTGCAAACCACCGCACGCGATATCCCGATGAGTCTCCCTTTACATTGATTATGGTTCACGATCTTTACACAGTTCACAGTTTGGTTTCTGCTCAACAACCTTTCAAGTATTCAGCTCAGCAGCGTAAACATGATCAAGGTGGAGTAGACCTTGGGCAGGCGCAATTAGGTTGGAAAGACAATAGCCACGCATCGTTCGTGGCAAATTATTTGATTCCTGACGACATCCCAGGCGGTGGAAACATTGATGAACTTAGCGTTGCAGGCCAATCGTGGCATGTTCGACTTTTATACGACAGTGGGATCATACAAATCGCCTCGAAAGGCGAGGTACGGCAAGTTCACGTAGATCCACCCATCCGTAAGGGTGCCACGAATTATTTTGATGATGCTCTCAGAAACGAATTGCAACATTTCGTACTCTTGATCAAAGGTATTGCAAGCGTTCCCCTTGGCGCTAGATATGAGGATGCCTGCCAGATTCAAGGGTGGATTGATAATTTCATTTCGCTGACCCAGAATAAGGGAGCCAATTAATGTTAAGCGAGCACAGCCGCCTCAAAGATTTTCCTTCGCTGGCTAACAGGGTTTATCTCAATACTGCAGCCGAAGGAATTCCACCTGCTGGTGTGATGGCCGCGCTCAATCAGTATGGGCAAGACAAGTTATTAGGTATGGACGGGCGACTCTTACATCAAGAGCAGTGGAGACAAGTGAAGTCAAAGTTTTCACAATTTTTGAATCTGCAAAGTGATGACATTGGAATTTGCTCATGCTCATCGGAGGCATACAACCTTGCCTTTGCAGCGCTGCGTCTTAAGGATGGGGATGAAGTTGTCATCAATGATCTTGATTTCCCATCTGGATCAACCCCTTGGATGTCAGATTCTTCTCGAGCCGTTGTAAAAGTGTGGCGGAACAAGAACGGCGTATTGGATCTTGAAGATCTCGCGAAGCTATTGTCTGCCCGCACGCGGTTGGTCACCATCTCTCTCATTAGCTACTACAACGGATTTCGCCTTGATGTTAACGAGGTTTCACAACTTGTTCGCAAGCATTCTGGAGCAATGTTGGCAGTGGATGTAACTCAAGGATTTGCCCGAGTTCCGCTAGATGTCAAGAATGCAGATTTAGTAATCAGTTCCACCCATAAATGGTTACTTGCCTCCCATGGTGGCGGTTTGATCGGGGTTTCGCCCGAACGCGCTGATGAATGGACTGTGCCCGCGGGTGGTTGGTTCAACCTTAACAATGCTTTTGATGATTCACGGTTTGAAACTTTAGAAACAAAGAAGGGTGCCGCTAGTTTCATGGTGGGCATGCCAAATTATCCTGCGATCTATGCAATTAACGCAGGCCTTGATTACATTTCCAGCGTTGGTGTGAAGGCAATAGATGATCATGCAAAGAATCTAGTTACGAAGTGCCTTGCTGGAATTGCCGAGCTTCCAGTGGAACTTCTTGGCCCTGCCCATCCAAAATTGCTTTCGGGGATTATTTCTTTCAAACACCCCAAGTTCGAAGAGATCAATAAGTTCTTACATTCGGAAAGTGTACATGCTATGGCGCATGCGGGCCGTGTCCGCGTCTCAATCCACGGATATAACAATGAGGCAGACGTAGATCGTTTCCTGGAAGTTTTGAAGAAAGCAATACTCGTCCATGCTAGCTGATAGCCACATACACCTCTTTCAAAATGGCTACAAAAATTCTGGAGAAAATGAAGTTTCGCATTATGAAAGTTTGATTAAAACTTATTCGATTAACTCCGCACTTGTTGTTGGGTTTGAGGGTGAGCCATGGGCGTTGGGTAATAATGCTTTTATTGCTTCCCAAGCTAAAACGAGACCTTGGATGCATCCACTTGCCTTTCTTCATCCAGAAAGATTGAACGTGAACCAGCTCGATTCATTGCTGCAATTGGGATTTGAAGGCATCACTCTTTACTTATTCACTGAAAAAGATGAGGAAAACCTTCTTTGCGTTGAAGTGGCCGCTTGGCAATGGCTTGTTGATCATCACTGGATTGTTAGCGTTAACTCAAAAGGCGATTGTTGGAAAGCCTGGCTTAAAGTTTTAGGTCGGACGCCAGATTTGAATCTACTCATTTCTCATCTGGGGTTGCCAACTGTCAGCCAGAGTTTGGCTGCCCCTGCCGATATAGATGCACAGCTGGCCGCAATCAGGAAGATTTATGAGTTCAAGAACGTTTATCTGAAACTGAGCGGATTTTATGCCCTTGAGCCAACGAAACCGATCTACCCTTATCCGACCTTGGATCACTACCTCCAATACATTTTGCAAAATTTTGAGGTTGAAAGATTGATCTGGGCTTCAGATTTTACACCTGCGCTTTCAGTTGTAACATTTCCACAAACCTTTCAACATTTTTCAGAGCTACCTTTCTTAAAACCCCAAGATCTTTCAAAGATTTTGAACCAAAACCTTTTGAATCTTCTATCTCGTTCAACTAATCCAAGAGTTCGCTGATATGGGAAGGAAGTAATGATGGAGAGAGTATGTTTCACCCTGCACGTAAAACTAGATCGGCTTGATGAGTATGTCGAAGACCATAAGAATGTGTGGTCTGAAGTCCTTGAGGCTTTGACCCGATCAGGCTGGCACAACTATTCGCTTTTCCTCAACAGGAAAGATGGTTGTTTGATCACTTATTGCGAAGTGGATGATTTCCAAAAAGCTATGGATGCAATCGCACAAGAGGAAGCGAGCCTTCGTTGGCAAGCCAAGATGGTCGATTACTTTGTTCCAGTTGCTGGGAAGAAACCGGCAGATGCTTTTGAGCGCTTTGTTGAAGTTTTCCACTTGCAGTAGCTCTGCCAAGGCCCTTTAAAATTCCGCCATTTGGACTAGTTTGCATTGGTTCAGAGTCGTGAGGCTCGAAAATATCGCATCGTAATAATTACTATTTCAACTCTTCGCGATTTCAGGCAGACTGTGGCTAGTTCGTGAATCGTTTCGGATGAAAGTAGAGGAAAATGAAAGCTGCAATTCTTCGCCAGGTAAATGTTCCAATGAAAATTGAAGAGGTAGAACTTCTTGACCCTCGAGAGGGCGAAGTAAAAGTTGCAATGACCGCAACTGGGATCTGTCATAGCTGTCTCCACGTTATCGATGGAAGCCTGCCAGGTATTCAACTTCCGATGGTTTTGGGAGATGAAGGAGCTGGTGTAGTTACAGCCGTTGGCCCAGGAGTGACTCACGTAAAGGTCGGCGATCACATTATTGTTTCCTGGTCACCAACGTGTGGCCGCTGCAAGTACTGCGTTTCTGGACGCCCAGTGTTGTGTATTAATCAACCACCTTTTGGTTTCCTTGCAGATGGAAGTACTCGTATGAAGGTAGGCAAGGAAGACATTTTGCACTTTGGTCCAGCTACATATGCGACAGAAAATGTTATTCCAGCAAGCTGTGCGATTCCCATCGATCCAAAGATGCCATTAGATATGGCAGCGCTTATCGGTTGCTCCGTAATGACTGGCGTTGGTGCGGTCACGCAAACTGCCAATGTTCCAGCGGGTGCATCTCTTGCAGTATTTGGATGTGGCGGGATCGGACTTAATTCAATTCAAGGTGGCGTGATTGCAGGA
Source organism: Actinomycetota bacterium (assembly GCA_009698615.1). Taxonomy (GTDB): domain Bacteria; phylum Actinomycetota; class Actinomycetes; order Nanopelagicales; family Nanopelagicaceae; genus QYPT01. The sequence goes on from WLPU01000003.1 coordinate 68,836, forward strand.
GCATCTCAGATCATCGCTGTAGATGTTAGTGATGAAAAGCTCAAGACTGCAGCATCCCTTGGTGCGACACATCTCGTGCGTGCCGATAAGAATGCGATCGAGGAGATCATCAAGATCACTAATGGCGGTGTCGATTATGCAGTGGTAGCCGTGGGAAACAACAAGGCACTTGGTCAAGCATGGGAGTCATTGGCCCCTGGCGGAACATGCGTTTCACTTGCTCTGTATCCACCCGATCAGAAAATGGATCTCGACCCTAATAAATTCGCTGCCAAGGAGTTAAAGATCATCGGATCTCGATACGGCTCAGCACGTCCTTCGATCGATTTCGCCATAATGGTTGATCTCTACATGAGCGGAAAGCTCAAATTGTCTGAGTTGGTTTCTAAACGGTATGGTTTTGATGAAATCAATGAGGCACATAGAGCGCTAGCCGCTGGTGAGAGCGCACGCACTATTATTGTTTTCTAAACCTAACTGGCACAAGTGAGGATCTGAATTAATGAATGAACTTAAAGGCAAAAAAGTTGCGGTCGCTGGATTGACTTTCGAAAGCAACAGTTTTGCACCTGGCCTGACTGAGATCGATCAATTTGAACGCTATCTCATGGTCGAAGGTCCCGGAGTTCTTACCTCGGGGCTTGGCAAGGATGAGATTGCTGGGGCAACAAAAATTGCTCATGATGCGGGCATAGAACTTGTGCCCACATTTTCTGCTGACGGTGGTTGTGGAGCGACTGTAAGTGATGCAGCTTATGCAATTTTGAAGGCTCGCCTTTTAGCTTCGCTTTCCAAAGTTCTGGATCAGGTTGATGGAGTGTATTTACGGCTTCACGGGGCGATGACAACTCAGAGTTGCGAAGATGTTGAGGGCGATGTAATCGCTTCAATTCGCGAACTAGTTTGTCCAAACTTTCCAATCGCTGTCAGCACCGACTTCCATGCACATTTCACGGACAAAATGGCAAAGGGAACAGACCTTATTTCTGGATATCAAACCTGCCCTCACATTGATTTTTACGAAACAGGTGCTCGTGCGATGAAGTTGATGGTTGCAGCTCTCACAGACGGTGGTAAGCCAGTTCTCACCTATCGAAAGCTTAAACTTTTGGCATCTTCTGAAGGACATGACACAAGTGATGGTCCAATGCGCGAAGTTCTCGATCGACTTCACGAGATGGAGAAGATTCCTGGAGTTCTTGATGCCACTGTGTATTGCACACAGCCATGGCTAGAGGTAGAAGAACTTGGTTGGACTGCAGTTGTAGTCACTGAGAATGATCCAGATTTGGGTAGAAAACTTGCTGACGAACTCGCGGCCATGATGTGGGATCGACGTGAAAGGGTTATGTACTCCAAGCGAGATGTCACTGAAGTCCTGGAGCACATTCAAAAAACTCCATCGAGCCAACGACCGTATGTATTAGCAGATGGCAGCGATAGTCCATCGGCTGGAAGTTCGGGAGATAGTTCTTATTTGTTAGCAAATCTCCTCAAGACTCCAATCGATGATGAAGTTTTCATGACGATGACAGATGCCGCGGCAGTATTAGCGATGGTGAAAGCCGGAATAGGTGGGGAAGTATCAGTTTCACTGGGCGGCACTATTGCACCTAACTTCTTCACACCAGTGGCGGTCACCGGAAAGGTAATTACGCTCTGTGATGGTGTCTATCAATCAAAGTACCCCTCCAAAATGATGAATTCCGGGATCACGGGCGTATTGCGGGTTGGCAAAATTAATATCGTGCTGACATCCAAACCAGCATTCATGTTGGATTATCAACTTTATTTGCGCGTTGGTCTGGATGTAACTACGGCCAAGATTGTGCAAGTGAAATCTGCAGGTTCATATAGAGCCTATTACGCACCTTTAGCGTATGAGTGCATTGATTTTGCATCCCCTGGAGCTTCAGATAGTCGCCTACCTAAATTGCCATTTACCAAACCGCGCAGACCTCTCTGGCCTTTTGACCGAGATATCGTCGATGGTTGGTACTAGTTAGACGCTTGCTCAGCAATAAATAGTTACAACGGACTCTGGAGCCGAGTGGTTCGCAGGGTTTATTTACGAACTACAAATATTGCATCGACCTCAACTGGGCTGTTGAGAGGTAATGAGGCAACACCGATAGCTGTACGCGAATGCTTGCCGGCCACATCACCGAAAACATTGAGAATTACTTGGCTCGCACCATGGGCAACTAAGTGTTGGTCAGAGAATCCGTCTGCGCTTGCGACATAGATGCCAAGGCGGGCGACATATTCAATTTTGTCCAGTGAGCCCAACTCTTTTTGCACTGATTCCAAGACATTCATGGCGCAAACCCATGCACACTCTTGCGCAAGCTCCATGTTGACTTCGCTACCAACGAGCCCAGTCGCAACCATAGTTTCTCCGCGACGAGCAACTTGGCCTGAGGCGTAAAAAGAGTTATTGAGAAAGCGGATTGGAGACAGATTTACATTAAATGCACCTGTTGGTTTAGAGGCAAGTGCCTTCAAGTTGTCATCAAAGCTCATGGGGTAACGCCTTTCGTTTGAGTTGAATTACTGCTCGAATGTGATTAATCCGCGACCAGGGCCGCCCTTTGCAAGAACTTCAAATGCCTTGTCTGCCTCATCCAGCCGGTAGTTGCCAGTAAGAAGTGAGTCTAAGTCCAATTTTCCATTTAGGTATAACTCAACCAACATTGGAAATTCAACGTGTGGATTGGAAGATCCGTATTTGCTTCCTATCATTCGGCGCTCTCCAGCCAGAATGTTTGCAGTGGGGTCAATCTCAAGCATTGATCCGCTTGGAGGGGCACCCAAAATAACCATTGTTCCGCCAGCCCCCAACATCTTTAACGCGTTGAGCATGGCCTTGGTGCTGCCCACTGCAGCGATGGAGTAATCCACGCCTCGAGGACAAATCTTTTTAATTGCTTCAAGAACATCTTCCTTTGCAGCGTTAATGGTGTGAGATGCACCCATCTTCTTTGCCAATTCGAGAGCGCCTTCTGATGTGTCAATCGCAATTATCGGAAATGCACCGACAACTCGTGCTCCTTGAATTGAATTAAGACCTACGCCGCCGCAACCTACGACAGCCACTGATTGTCCAGGTCTGGCACCTGCAGCATTTGTAACTGCCCCAAATCCCGTTGTTACCGAACAGCCGATGAGGGCCGCTTTATCCAATGGCATGTCTTTACGAATCTTGATCGCTGAACTCTCAGGCACCACTGTGTAAGGCGCATAAGTGGCTGGCCCGTAGTGCAAAATCTTTTCACCCGTTTTAGCATTATGAAAACGTTGGGTGTTATCCAGTAGGGCACCGAATGGTGATGGGGCCCAGCAGTGCGCAGGCTTACCGTTGCGACATGGGGGGCAAGTTCCGCAGTTAAGCAACCAAGAAATAATGACGTGATCGCCAGGTACAAGAGTGGTTACTCCATCACCAACAGATTCAACAACGCCCGATCCTTCATCGCCCAAAATCATTGGCATGGGAGTTGCATGTGACCCGTCATATGCATGGAGGCATGAATGACAAACTCCAGAGGCAAACATCTTCACACGAACTTCTCCTGGATGAGGTGCATCTACCTTCACTTGAGTCATCGGCATTTTTTGATTTGCTGCGACCAATACAGGGACTTCCATTATGAGAGTCATGTAATTCCAATCGTGATGGTTTTGGATGAAGGATAAAGACCTGTGGCTGACTCTATTGGTGGTGCCATTTATAAATCAATCAAATCATCTCGTTTTGGCCTCCTAAACTGGTCATTTCTCAGTATGTGAAATCGATTGCCACTAGAAGTTCGCGTCAGTTACCACCTATAGTTTGAAGATGGCACAGGAGCTCTTAACGCTTAATGGTTTATCTAAAAAGACTATCGACTCGACTTATAAGGGCATGCCAGAGGCGATGCGCGGGAAGACTTTTGCAGAATTTTTAGCCACAAAGCCGAATATTTTCTCGTCGGGGTTTCATTTTCCAATCGCTACCCTGAGAAAATCTGCTCTCGATAATAACTTGGAGCGAATGAGGCAATACTGCAAAGAGGTAGGCGCCTCTTTAGCCCCGCATGTTAAAACAACGATGTCTCCTCAAATTGCTCAGATGCAAATAGACCACGGTGCATGGGCGTTGACGGTTGCCAATTTCTCTCAAGCACGTGTGTTTTTGGATTATGGCTTTAATAGAATCATTATTGCTAATGAAATAGTTGATCCAGCCGCTATTAGAGAAATCGGAAAGAGAAATCTCGAGCCCAATACTCAGATAATCTTTTATGTTGATTCAGCTGAGGGTCTTTCTATAATTCGTGAAGCGCTTAAGACGCTACCGCAAGCAAAGGTTTTTCTTTTTATCGAAATTGGACTCGATGGCGGTCGTGGCGGGATTCGTGATATTGAGGGTGCGAAGAAACTTGCACAAGAGATCGATGGCGACCCCCACCTGTTTGTACTTGGCGTTTCTGGATTTGAAGGAATAATTTCCGGAGCTGACCGCTCTGCGGAGGGTTTGCAAATGGTTGCGGACTTCTGCGCAAAAATAGTTGCTGCTGCCCGGCTCGTTGCTCCCTATGTAAGAACAGAAAAGATCATTTTGACTGCAGGGGGCAGCGCCTTTTTTGATGTTGTCGTACAAGAGTTTTCTAAGTATGAAGCGCCTTTCCATATGGTCCTTCGAAGTGGTGGATATGTGACCCATGATCATTGGTCCTATCAAAAGGTTTATCCCTTTACCCAAATGTCTTTGGATAAGCAGTTGCTTCCAAGTATTGAGTTATGGGCGCAGGTTCTTACACAACCCGAAAAGGGTTTAGCCATTCTCAATTTAGGTAAGCGCGACGTGGGAAATGATGCAGATAACCCGTTTCCGGTCAAGCGATTTCACGGCAAAGTTTTGCCGCTAGAGGCCAAGGTGGACCATCTCAACGATCAACATGGTTACTTGCATTTTGGGGGCGGACAAGAAGTCACCATTGCAGATGTGATCGGCCTGGGAATTTCACACCCGTGCACAACTTTTGATAAGTGGAAACTCTTTGTATTAGTGGATGACAATTACGACGTAGTAGATTTCATTCATACTTTCTTTTAGAGAAAACAACTAGGAGGCACAATGAGCGCAGATTATTACCATGCAAAAGATGCACCCCCACCGGGTGGATCGTATTCACATGGTGTCATAGCCAATGGATTTCTCTATACCTGCGGAATGGGTCCTGCTGATCCAGGAACAGGCAAAATCGTGGATGGTGGCGTTGCAGAACAAACACGGCAAACGCTCAAGAACCTTCAAGCAATTCTCGCCGAGCGAGGGGCAACAATGGATCAGGTAGTAAAAGTGACATCACACCTGCAAGATTTGCATCGTGACTTTGCAGCCTACGACGCTGTATATCGCGAGTTCTTTAAAGCGCCATTCCCGGTTCGAACCACTGTTGGATCGCAACTGATGAACATTTTGGTAGAGATTGATTTGGTTGTCGCTCTATGAACCAACAAAAGAGAGATGACCTCTCTGGCCAAGTTATGGTCGTTACTGGCGCTGGACGGGGTATCGGGCGAGAGATAGCCGAGAGTGCTGCTTTAGCCGGAGCGCGCGTTGCAATACTAGAGGTCGATCCGAATACTCTGAGTGAAACGGTTACTCACATCAAATCACTTGGCGGGGATGTCATTGGATATCCGATGGATTTGGGAGTCGAAAAAGATGTAATCGCAACCATTGCTGCAGTAGCAAAAGATTTCGGACGCATTGATGTGTTAGTTAATAACGCTATGGTTCATGAATCTGAAGATCTTCTGCATACCACTCTTGAAATGTGGGAAAGGTCCTTAAGAATTACATTGACTGCAGGCTTTTTGTGCATTCGAGAAGTATTGCCAGGGATGATTGCGCGTGGCGCAGGTAACATCATCAATATTGGGACAGTAAATGCGAAAGCAATGCTGGGCAGTGATTCATACAGCATTGCAAAGGCGGGCATACATGCCATGACACGCTCAGTAGCGGTGAGGTATGGCCCGCAAGGCATTCGCTGCAACACAGTTGTTCCGGGCACCATTGCAACTTCGGCATGGCAATCACGTGCAGATCGCAACCCAAAAGTATTCGAAGATCTCAAGCCTTGGTATCCGCTTGGTCGCGTTGGAAGACCTAAAGATATTGCCGAGGCAGTTCTTTTCTTGGCATCGGATAAGTCCGAATGGATGAGCGGATCTGAACTTGTCGTTGATGGAGGATTACTGGCTGGTCCGGCTCCGATGTTTCGAACAGTTGAAGGATCTGACTAGACGATGAAAGACAGAACTTTTACGATCAGGGGCGCACAAGTCATTGATGGCTCTGGGTCTAAAGCGGTACGCGCAGATGTGATCGTTATCGACGGAGTAATTGCAAAGACCGGTTCGATCCTTCGGGGCGAAGAACAAGGCAAGGTTGTTGAAGCTGACGGCCTCACACTTACTCCTGGCTTTATCGATTTACATTCCCACTCAGATCTTGCCGTAATTTCAGATCCCGCACACTTAGCAAAAGTGACTCAAGGTGTTACTTTTGAAGTTGTAGGCCAAGATGGATTGAGTTATGTCCCATCCAATGAAGAAACACTTCACACACTTCGCGAACAACTCTTTGGCTGGAACGGTGAACCAGCAGCGCTAAAGTGGAATTTTCATTCAGTAAGTGATTACTTGAGCGAAGTTGATAAGGGATCTGCAGTAAATGTTGCGTTTCTAATTCCTCACGGCACAGTGCGAATGTTGGCCCGCGGAAATGTTGCAGGCCTGGCTTCCTTGGAAGAACTCAATGAAATGAAACGCTTGGTAGAAGTAGGTATGCAAGAAGGTGCAGTTGGTTTATCAGCTGGTCTAACTTACACGCCCGCAATGTACGCTGATGATGCAGAGATCATAGAGCTTTGCAAAATTGTTGCGAAATATGGTGGGTATTACGCACCTCATCACCGAAATTATGGGGCGCAATTTTTAGATGCCGTAGATGACTGCATTGAGATTTCTCGAGCATCTGGATCTCCATTGCACCTCACCCATTGCCACATGAGCGCACCAGCAAACCACGACCGAACAGATTTACTTTTTGATCGCTTAGCAAAAGCAGAGTCAGATGGCCTCGACGTGAGCCTGGACACCTACCCATATTTAGCTGGTTCTACCTATCTTCACGCAATGCTCCCATCATGGGTACAAGATGGTGGAAACAAGCCCATGAGCGCTCGTCTTGCAGATCGCGACAAACGTTTGAAGGTTGTTCATGAACTTACCGTGAGTGGAAGCGATGGCAATCAAGGCGGCATCATGAATTGGGAAGTCATCAAGATTGCCGGCATTGAAAGAGCCGAACACATGAAATTTGTAGGACTTTCAATTGTAGAGGCCGCAAAGCTCGCGGATAAGCAGCCAGTAGATTTTTACTTAGACTTGATTTTGGCAGAAGATTTCAAGGCATCATGTGTGATTTTTTCTGGATACGAACCCAATGTGCGAGCGATTATGCAACATCCTCGTCATATGGTGGGCAGTGACGGAATCCTTGCGGGTAACCGTCCTCATCCACGCGGGTACGGAACCTTTGCTCGCTATCTCGGAACTTATGCGCGCGTCGAGAAAGTTCTCACATTTGAAGGCGCGATCGCCCGTATGACCGGTCGGCCAGCAACTCGGCTTTCCCTCAAAGACCGTGGTCTTGTGAAGACTGGATATAAGGCTGATCTTGTTTTGCTTGATGCAGAAAAAGTTTTGGATTTGGCCACCTATGAGAATCCCAAAACTCCTGCTGCTGGATTTGAGAATGTTTGGATCGATGGAGTCCTCACTCTTGAAGGGGGCAAGCGGACGTCTCACTTGCCTGGTAGGGCCGTGAGATCGCGCAAAACAAAGGTTTAATTGTATGAATCAGCTCTTCGACATTGCGGTTTCTGGACTCACCTATGACGGCCTTGGCAATATTCCAGAGAAATTAAGCATCGGCATTAAAGATGGAATTATCGCCTATGTTGGATTGGAAGAACTTGATGCTCTTGAGAAAATAGATGCAACTGGCTTAGCGATTGCGCCTGGTTTCATAGATGTGCACACCCATTCAGATGTCAGTCTCTATCTGGATGGGCGCGGAGAAAGCAAGGCGTTTCAAGGCGTAACAACAGAGGTCACCGGTAATTGTTCTTTCTCTCCATTTCCCATCAACCCTTCCTTTCAACAACAGCATTCAGATTTCTTAGCTGGAATTGGTGATGATCGAATAGATATTCCATGGGTTGACGTCGATGGTTATCGCTCGCGCCTTGAAAAACAAGGTATAGCAATAAATATTGCTCCCTTAGTAGGCCATGGCACTCTCAGAATTGCTGCAATGGGATTAAAGGAAGGGGATGCATCAGATGACGAATTGACGAAGATGAAATCTTTGCTAAGCACAATGTTATCGCAAGGTGCATTCGGCATGTCAACTGGGCTTACATATGTGCCTTCTCGTTATGGCACATTTAAAGAATTGCAAGGATTGTGTGAAGTCTTGAAAACTTATGATCGAATTTACACATCTCATGCGAGAGACTACGACATCCTTGGCGATGATCTTTTTTTAGGTCCATTGAAAGAACAGGTGGCGCTAGCTCGAGAGACCTCTGTTCGTATTCAGTTCTCACATGCTGCTATCAATTCACCATCGCTATGGGGTTCGGCAAAGAAGTGGACTGATTTTTTTCAAAGTGCAATTGACGATGGTCTCGATGCCGCTTTCGACGTCTATCCATACGACGCTTCAAGTTCTGCATTGACTCAATATTTACCAGCCTGGGTTCAAGAAGGTGGCGTCGCGGAAATGAGTAAGCGTCTGTCGGATCCAACAGTGATGGCCCGCGCCGCGAGAGAGCTACTAGAAGGTTGGTCAGCTTCCAAGATCCCGTGGCTTTGGGACCGATTTGTTTTTGCACGTACCGATGGCCTGCTCGAAGTTGAGCCGGGTGACTCAATCGAGGTCGCTGCGAAAAAGTTGAAGATGGCACCTGAGCTTTTAGTTCTTGAACTGTGCAAGCGCGGGGGAAATAGCGTCATGGTTGTACTTTTCTATCGGACCGAGGAGGACATGCGCACCTTTGCTGGATCTGCGCATTCGATGATTTGTTCTGATGGTTCAGCTTTCCCGTTTGATCAAAAAGGACGTCTGCCACATCCTCGATCTTTTGGCGCCAGCGTGAGAGCCCTTGGCCATATTTCACGCAAGTTGGGGGATATGCCATTAGAAAAAGTGATTTATAAGATGACCGGTAAGGCAGCGCAACATTTTCACATTCACGATCGCGGAACCATCGAAGTTGGCAAGGCAGCAGATTTAGTGATTTTTGATCCTGCGACAGTTATCGACGCAGCAACTTTCATTGAACCCGCTCAACCGCCTGTAGGAATATCCCATGTCATCGTGAACGGCCAAATCATCATTGCAAATGGAATACAAAAGCCTGTTTTGCCTGGAAAGGTATTGAGGGCAAAAAGCCTTACGACCAAGTAGTTTGCGGCTCGAGCGGGTACATCGGCACCCTACGATTTTTGTAAGTGAAATTAGTCAGATCTGCCGTAGATGCTCCAGGGCTTGCAAGCCAGAACATCTTCTTGGCTATCGGTTCGTATGCAGGCCTTGGGGAGTGAGTGCCTTTAGCGACAATAATTTTCTGGTCAAGTGGCTCAATTCCTGCAGATCTAAATTGCTCAAGTGAGCTCGACATGGCAGATAAAGATGTTACGAGGATTTTGTTTCCAGAATCGGTTGCGATCGCAACGCTAGGGCCATCGTTGTAGAAGCGAAACCCTCCATGTGAGGGTTTTGGTTCAGAGTATTTACCATCCGTGATGGCAGTTATTGTGCCGATGATTTGAATAGGCGCACCGTGCATGTCATCCGCCTTGCCACCAATGAGGAAATCTATGTGCGCGCCTACACCAAGGGCAATACATTTCTTTACAACATCAGGATCGGCAAGCGCTTGCATGATTCCGGTAACTCCCATTTCTTGGGCTGCATGTAAAACAAAAGTTGAGTCTCCTGGTGTGCCTGCTCCCACGTTATCGCCAACGTCAAATAGCACTACAGGCCAAGCAGTTGCTTTCTTTGCTTCCTCAAGTGCTGCCTTGATGGGAGTGCCGTGTCCATTGAGTTGAACTCGCAAACTCCATGCAAAATCTGCAATCTCTTTTGAATATTTCTCAGCAAGGGCGGGGTCGTTATCGGTAATAGCCAAAAATGCCATTCCCATCTGAGGTACATCTGCATATGGATATCCCTCTGAAATGCTGATCGATAACACACCAGGGCGCTGCCGAACTTCATCTGCAAATTTCAACAGTCCAGCCATCGGTTCATCGCTGGTGCCTTGTTGGAGGATATTGACTATGAGGGGCGGCATTTGCAGGCAACGAGTTGGACGAATTTCTTTCCGAAGTGTTTTGATCACAAGATCTGTGCAATGGAAGGCTTGCTCGAAAGTGTCTAGGTGTGGGTTGGTTTGGTAGACAGTGACGATGTCGGCATTTGCAACAACCTTTTGCGAGACGTTGGCGTGCATATCTAATGCCGTGCCAATTACAACATTGTTACCAACGAGTGCCCTTACTTTTTCGGAAATCTCACCATCAGCATCTAAGTATTTGTCCGAGACTGCAGCGCCGTGAAGCGGGAGCAATACGGCATCCCAAGGTCCTTTTTCGCTCAATTCTTTGAGCATCAAATCCATGATGTGCTCTGTTGCTTCAACCGTCATGGGCCCCATTGGCATCAGGCGCGTAAAAACTAAAGGATGGATTTCAATATCTGATTCTTTCTTTAAACGCGCAAGCATTCCAGCAATCGTCGCCGTGGATGTCTCATACTCATTAACAATCTCTTGACCATGCAAAATCCCCGCAGCCTTCCATCTATCCAATGATGCAGGAACTTTCGCAAATGAATTTGACTCATGTTGAAAACCAGCGATGGCAACGCGAAACATCAAACAACTCCTTTTGCTATGAGGTGTGACCCGATCTTAGAGGCGAGCTGGCATCGATTTCTTGAGCGTTGAGCAAACGGAAATTAAGTCCTTTCCGATCTTGGCGAAATCTTGGAGAGAGGTTCGCGAAGTTGGAGCTGTAATACTGATAGCTGCAATCGGATAGCCCGTTACGTTGAGGATAGGGGCGGCCACGCATCTAAATCCAATTTCATCTTCTTCGTTATCAATGGCATATCCCAGGGCTCGACTCTTCCGGATTGCATCAAGAAACTGATCTTGAGAGATGAGGGTATTGGTGGTTCTCTTTGGGAGAGTGACTTCGACAATGGTTTTGAGTGCGGTCTCCTCAGGCATTGCTGAAAGTATTGCTTTTCCTAAGGCCGTGGTGTGGCAATTATCTTCGATAGATAGGGGAACCGTTACGCGAAGGCGTTGTCCAGATTCCAAGGTATCCAAATAAATGACCTTGCCGTGAGATAGAACACCCAAGTTAATCGTCTCATTATATTTTTCATGAAGGCCGCGAAGCGTAGGACGTACGTGACGAATAAGTTCAGCGGAATTTCTTGTGGCTCTTCCCAGGCCAATCAGCGCTGGACCAAGTATGTACTTTCGTTTAGAGGTTTCGCGCGTCACGAATCCACCAGATTCGAGAGTATTGAGAATCCGGTAAATCGTAGGCTTACTGATTCTGGTGCGGTCTGAAAGTTCTACAACTGAAAGCGGGGCCTCAGCTAAACAGACTAAAAGATTCATGGATTTGACAAGGACGCCCACTTCGTCACGTTTTGGTGAATCTGGCATTAGAATCTCTCCTGGTGCAAATTTCCGCAATCTGAATTATAAGTTGCAGGTGTTGAATAGTGTCACTACTTTGTCGATAGTGAACCTATCGTTCCGCATTGCGGAATTCTAAGGAGTGATAGTGGATTTTAGCGGTTCAAAGAAAGCGTGGGAAGAGGGCACTTCGGTCGTCGCAGGCGGCGTCAATAGTGGCTTTCGAGTAGGCGCCCGTCCCCACCCTCTTGTATTTACTGGCGCTCATGGAGCAACGCTGATTGATAGTGATGGAAATACTCTCATTGATTATTTTCTGGGAATGGGCCCAATGCTCTTGGGTCATAGCCCAGCACCCGTCATCGATGCGGCCAAAAAACAATTAGATGTGAGTTTATTAGTTGCTGGTCAAACACCTCTCGAATATCGGGCAGCAAAGTTGGTGCTTGATTTAATGCCCGGAGCTGATTTAGTTCGCTTCGCATCATCCGGTGCTGAGGCGGTGCAAGCTGCATTTAGAACTGCGCGAGGTGCGACCAACCGGATGAAAATGATTAAGTTTGAGGGCCACTATCACGGTTGGTTCGATAATGTGTTATGGAGCGTTGCTCCAGATCCTGCAGTAGCTGGAGATGCGCTTCATCCAATTCCAGTTCCAGGAACCCAAGGTCAAGAACCTGGGGAGAATTTAGTTGTCCTCCCGTGGAATAACGCAGATGCAATCGAAGAAGAATTGAAAAAAGGCGACATTGCAGGCGTCATCATGGAGCCAATTATGTTTAACTCGGGTGGAGTCTTGCCCTTGCCTGGTTATCTAGAGCGTGTTCGCCAATTGTGTACTCAGTACGGAACTGTTCTTATATTTGACGAAGTCATCACTGGATTCAGAGTCAGCGCCGGCGGAGCGCAAGGCGAGTTGGGTGTAGTCCCAGATTTAACAATTTTAGGAAAGGCACTCGCAAACGGTTTCGCAGTTGCTGCGATTGTGGGAAAGCGCGAATTTATGGATCTCATGGGCTCTGGCAAGGTCATGCATGGCGGCACATACAACACTCAATCAGTTTCAATGGCTGCCACGATTGCAACACTTGAAACAATCGCCAGCGGGCAACCTCATAAGAAAATTGACGGCACTGGGGTGGCTCTGATGAATGGCTTGAAAGAAGAATTCACTAGGGCCGGAATTGAGCACGAGCTCGTTGGATATCCAGCAGTTTTTAATGCTCGTTTCGATCTTAAGGGCCCGACGGATTATCGTTCAGCAATAAAAGCTAATCGTGAGCGGTATATGAATTTTGCCTATGAAATGTTGACCCATGGAATTCGTGTGTTGCCTCGCGGGACGTGGTTCCTCTCCAGTGCCCACGAAAACGCAGATATTGAGAAGACTTTGAGTGCGGTACGGGATGTTCTGAAGGCTGGAATCTAAAAACCTCGCCCTTTTGCATCACCTTGTCGCTTTGTCACGAAAAGTTATAATTCCGATGGGTTTTTCCGCAAAGCGGACAATTACGCGTAATTATTAGTTTTCTTCGTTGACCCAGCCCATAAATGCCAGCAAACTTCTTACTAATCGGTAATTCATTTTCCGTTTACTTAGTTCAGAAGGGGAAAAACTTGAGTCACAAAAACTTCCGAGTCTCTCGAGGCTCCGTAGTTGCTGCGATTGCTGCTGGATCCTTGCTCATTGCGAGCGCGGTCACCACAGCAAGTGCAGCAACTCCATCATCATCTCGCAAGGCTGCAGACAAGTTAGTTCTTGCTGCTCTACAGGATCCAGGAACACTGGATATCGTCAAGCAGAATCAAACTGCACTTGTTCTCTGGCTTCCAGGAAACGTTTACGAGTCACTAGTTACAAACCTTCCAGATGGAACAGCTGGGCCTGGAGTAGCAAAGTCTTGGACCATCAGCAAAGATCAACTGACTTACACATTCAATATTCGCGATGAGAAGTTCTCAAACGGTGCTGCCGTTACCGCTGATGATGTTGTGTACTCACTTACATCCATGCAGAACGGACCAATTGGTTCATACCACGGTCCATTCACTCAAGTTTCATCTATCACTGCCAAGGATTCAAAGACAGTCGTCATCAAGTTGAAGAAGTCGAGTCGTTCTTTCTTCCACGGAATGGGCGAAATGTCTGGAGTTATTCAACCAAAGGCAAGTGAAGCAACTCGTGCAACAAAGCCAATTGGTTCTGGACCATATGTTCTCAAAGAGTATGTCCCTAACGATCACTTGACTTTCATTCCAAACGCAACTTACTGGGGAACTGCTCCTTCACTCAAAGAAGTAACTGTGAAGATCATGACCGATGGTAACGCTGCATTGGCTGCACTCAAGGCCGGAGAAATCGATTCATTCCCAGTTATCACCATTGATCTATGGGAGCGTATTGGTAAGCAAGGTTTTGACAAGGACTTCACACTTCAGAACTATCCTCAAGGTGGAGAAATGTTGTACACGCTGTTTAACTCAAACCAGGCGCCATACAACAATCCAAAGGTTCGCCACGCACTAGCAAAGATGATTGACCGCAAGGCATTCAACGTTGCTTATGGCGCTCCAGTTGGAAGCTCTGACCCAACCTGTGGTTATGGACTTCAAAATACTTCTTGGTTCGCTGTTGAAAGTGCATCAACCTGTTTTGATGCTTATGACCCAGCACGCGGAGCAGCAGAACTTAAGGCTGCTGGATTCGCAAAGACACCGCTGGACTATGTCTCATTGACAGACGTCCCAGATCTTTCATTGCCTGCTGACTTGCAAATTGCCCAGTTCGTAAAGGCTGGCGCAACAATCAAGCGCAACGCGATTTCTTTGGCCGAATACTCAAAGACAATCTTTGGTGGTCGCCCACAGCAATTTGGTGTCTCAATCATGTCTGACCCTGCCTTGTTCACACAGTTCTCCTGTACTGACAAGAGCAAGGCCGGATGGCACACCTACTGCAGCAAAGAACTCACCGGGCTTCTTATCCAAGCAGATGGCGCAAAGTCAAAGGCTGCTTTTGATGACCTGATGAAGAAGGCTGCTGCTGTGTTGCAGAAGGATGCGTATATTGTTCCAATCCTGGCCAAGGCTGGCGTTGGACTATGGCAACCAGCTCTTAAGGGTTGGAAAGCTCCACGTATATTCGTAGAGCAAAACTTCTCAGACTTGTCTTGGGCTTAATTACCCATCGGGTAACGAAAGTTAAGAGAGATAAGTAAGACCTCAAGGGGTCATGGTTAGCTCCGCAGGAGTGCAACATATGTTGCACTCCTGCGGACTAGCTAGTTAGAAAGGGAAAAGTGGGACGCTTTATATTACGAAGGCTCGCGTTTTTTGCGATAACACTTCTCACGACTTCGGTTCTTATTTTCACTCTAATTCGCGCCGCTGGCGGAAACGTCGCAGCAATCTTGTTGGGAAAAAACTCAAGTGCGGAAGAAATCCATAAGCTCTCGACTGAACTTGGACTCGAGCGCCCCTTGCCAGTTCAATATTTTGAATGGATGGGTAATTTTCTCCACGGCAACCTCGGACAAGCTTTTCGAAGCAAACAATTAGCTTCGCACTTGATTTGGTCACAGGCGCCTGTGAGTGTGCCGCTTTCACTAGGCGGCCTTATTCTTGCAATTATCATCGCAATTCCTCTAGGCACATTTGCAGCCAAGAATTTCAACAGGCCAAGCGGCGCGTTTGTTGCAGTCCTTAGCCAGATTGGAATTGCGGTACCTGTTTTTTGGGCTGGCCTACTTCTCTCCCTTGTGTTTGGAGTTCACCTTCACCTTTTGCCAACTGGGGGGTGGGTACCATGGAGCGAGAATTTTGTCGGAGCGCTTCGATCCCTCGCGCTCCCTGTTTTCACTTTAGGAATCGTCATGGCCTCAACACTCACCAGGTATACGCGTACCGCGATCTTGGATGTTATGAATGAGGATTTTGTTCGCACGGCACGCGCATCTGGCATGAGTCGCAGGGTCGCGCTGATCAAGGTGGGTCTTCGAAATGCATCCCTACCTTTGGTCACCGTGCTGGGGCTTTTGGCCGCAGAAATGGTTGGCGGAACTGTAATTATTGAAAAGGTTTACTCATTACCAGGAATCAGTCGAATGATTTTGGACAACGTGACCGCACGAGAGGTTGTCGTAGTGCAGAGCACCGTTATGGTAATTGTCGTTTACGTAATGACGATTAATTTGATTATTGATTTAGCTTATGGACTTTTAGATCCAAGAATTCGGGTTGGAAAATGAGCGAAAAGCTGCAATCCGTCAAGAACTCCCTAAAGCGGCCCCGAAAGAAATCTCGCTTGCCTTTAATCGTGGGGGCTTCTATCACCCTAGTGATGGTGATCATTGGAGTAATTTCAATGTTTTGGATCCCCCAAGATGTGAATGTGAGTGACCCATCAATTCGCATGTTGCCAATCGGCACACCGCACCATCTCTTTGGCACTGATTTTCTTGGACGAGATGTGACAAGCATGTTAATGACCGGCGTGCGCACTTCAGTAATCATCGGGGCATCAGCGGCCTTCTTATCGCTTTTCATTGGAACGCTGTTCGGAATGCTGGCGGCATCTATCTCGAAGTTAGATGAGCCAATCATGCGCACTGCCGATATTTTTATGGCAATGCCTGGAATCATTTTTGCTTTAGTTCTAGCTTCAACAATTGGCGCTGGTTACGTGACAACTATATTTGCGCTCACTTCGTTCTTTACTCCTGCATTTGTGCGTGTTACGCGAGCTTCTTCTATGAGAGTTCTTTCCGAAGATTACATATCTGTAGCACGCCTTTACGGGCGTAGCAGATTATTTATTACCATTAGGCACGTTCTCCCTAACGTTTCGTCAATTCTGATTGTTCAGTTCACAATTTATTTCGCAGCAGGAGTTCTTTCTGAAGCAGGTCTATCTTTTCTGGGTGTTGGAATCAATCGCCCTTCGGTTTCACTCGGAATGATGCTGCATGAAGCTGTTGAGCAAATTGGAATCACAGATCCACTTGGCGTGTGGCCAGGGCTTGGCATCGTAATCCTGGTGATTGGGCTCAATCTTCTAGGTGATGGATTGCGTGATTATTTTGATCCTCGTTTTTCTCAAAGGGTGCGTTAATGGATAATTTTGCACTTAAGGTTGAAGACCTCGTTGTCTACTTAGATGATTTGATTGCAGTTCGGGGCGTTTCCTTTGTCATCAATAAGGGAGAGCGCTGGGGCCTTGTAGGCGAATCTGGAGCCGGCAAGAGTCTCACAGCCCTGGCAATCATGGGGCTTTTACAAGATGGCTGGAAAACATCTGGCGCCGTGCTGCATGATGGAATGAATTTGCTACAGGCGTCGGATAAGACTCTCTCAGCGCGCCGTGGCCGCACCATGTCGATGGTTTTTCAGGATCCCACCACTGCGCTTAATCCTGTAGCAAAGGTTGGCAAACAAATTACATGGATTCTTCGACATCACATGCATGTTACCCAGAAGGATGCATACGAACAGTCGCTGGTCTTGCTGAACAAAATGAATTTGCCACGCCCAGAATCGATCATGGATTCATACCCACATCAGCTCTCTGGTGGCCAAAGACAACGAATCATGATTGCAATGGCACTCGCCTGTTATCCAGAATTGATTATTGCCGATGAACCAACGACAGCACTCGATGTCACAGTTCAAAAGCAGGTTCTACGGCTGCTCGATGCTGCAGTAACTGAGCGAAATTGCGGACTGTTGCTCATCACGCACGATTTGCCTGTTATTGCAGCAATGTGTGAGAACGTCGCAGTTATGTACGGCGGGCGGATTGTTGAAACTGGAAAAATTTCGGATGTGTTTACTAATCCAAGGCACCCATATACAAAGGGACTTCTTGCGTCGCAACCCACATTAGATAACATCGATTTGGATGGAGGAACTCGGCTTCCTTCAATTCGCGGCTCAGTACCACCGTTGTATGCGATGCCAGATGGATGCGCATTTGCCGAGCGCTGCGACTTTGCTACGCAGAAATGTAAAGAGCTTCCAGAATTAGATAATCAGATTCAGCAAGTTGCTTGCTGGAATCCCGTCGCCGAAGCACGGAAGGGAGCGTGATGTGGCAATGAGTACCTCACAGACTCCAATCATTCAAACTGTAGGCGCTTGTCAAGAATACAAATTACCTAGGACCTCTCTCTTTGGGCAGCGTCCTGTATTGCATGCCTTGAAAGAAGTGGATTTTTATGCAATGGAAGGTGAGTCTGTTGGAATTGTTGGCGAGTCCGGAGCAGGTAAGTCCACACTCACCAGAATATTGGTGGGGATGGAGAAGCCAACTGCCGGTTCATTCAAATTTAAGGATCGCGATGTTTGGAGTTCAGACGAGGAGTTTAAGCTCGAATTTCGTCGCTCCGTACAGATGGTTTTACAAAACCCTCGAAGCTCATTTGACCCACGTATGACAATCGCCCAATCTCTCTTGCAACCTTTGAAGGGTTTAAAGATTGGGGGAGATCACCAAGCACGCATCCGCCAAGTGCTAGATCAAGTTGGCCTTGGTAAAGATTCACTGAAGAAATACCCTTACGAGTTCTCGGGTGGGCAGCTCCAACGCGTCGCGATTGCACGGGCTCTAATACCTGACCCAAAGATTCTCATCGCTGATGAGCCGGTATCGGCCCTGGATGTTTCCATTCAAGCACAGGTTTTGAACCTACTGAATGACTTAGTAAAAGACCTAAATCTCACCTTGATTCTTATCACTCATGACCTTTCAGTTGTTTCCTATGTTACTTCTCGCGTTGCAATAATGGTCGATGGCAAAATTGTAGAAACGGGATCGCCTAAATCTCTCTTCCAAAATCCACAATCGGCAATTGCTAAGAGTTTTGTGGACTCAGTGCTTACTGTTGGCAAAGGAATTGAAGGCGAATCTTTATTTGAAAATGTGTAACCTCACTGCGATAGGGCTTCTTTGATCCAAGTGAGGTCTCGCGGACGCATTGCATCTAAAAGGTAGAAGTCAATATCTGATAAACCGCATTTTCGAAGGGTCGCAACTTTTTCCTTAAGGAACTCCGCACTTTGATTGTCTGGGTATGTCGGGCGCACGATCGCGATGATCTCGCCGCCAACTTCCTCGTTGTAGTGCTTGGCAATCTCTCCTACTTGCTGGGCGGTTGATCGATAAATTAGAGGCTCGTAAACGTCTACAACCTTCCGCACTTTTCCGTTATCGATCCCGACGAGCCAACTTAAATCTAACGGCGTAGAACTCTGACTATCAATCAAGGGGGCTTGGTCAATTATTCGCGTGGACACATTGGATTTATGTGCGATTTTTGTGACATCGTTATAGAGTGATGAAACTGTGCTTTCTCGGGCACTCAAGTAATCAAGGATCTCAGGCCCGAGAATGTTGGCGAGCTGATCTCGGGTAACAGGTTTTCCTAACCATGGATCGTGATCGTCAATAAAGGGCTTGAGCGCGCCAGTTACTTTTGACTTCAGTGCCAATGCATCTCCACCAGCACCTGCAAATTGTTGAATGCAGGCTGGGCAAAAACACAGTGAGAACAGGAATTCTGTTGTAGGGCTAAGTTCCATAAAAAAACGCTCATGATGTTCGCCATGCTTAGCCCCATGAAAGTGAAGTGATTCGATAGCTAAGGATGAAATTCCACGAGAACATAGATCAGCACTGAGCCCTCGGACATAAGCGGCTACCGCAGGATTGGAAGGGCACAACTCTGAAAGGAAATGGTTGCCATAGACATTTGTCACTGTGGCCTCAGGGTGTTGCATCCCGAGAGCTGAATTATGGAGAAAAACCGCCCAAGCATTGATATCGAAGTGCACATCTTTGGCCGTAGCAATTACTGACTCCAGCATGTGGCTATCAAGCAAGTGATCTTGCTCGTGTGGCTTAAGTGCGCCTTGGTCGTACTTGCTGAAATCAGGGTTGTAATAGTGAAATCCGTCGGAGAGATATTCGAGTTGAGGGCCTTGACGAAGTAAAAAATCGCGACTGGCATGGTAGTTGAGAGCTAGATTAATACCTGTAAAACCTACTTGTTGAAGTTCGGGAATAACTTCTTGAGGGCTTTGGCGAAAGAAAGTATAAGGAAAAGTGAAGGCATGAGATCTCGGGGATCTCATTTCACGCTACCAGCGGTAAGTCCGCTGACCAGGTATTTTTCAATGGAGATGAAGAGGATAACCACCGGAATAATTGCAATAAGGGATCCGGCAAAGAGGTAATTCCACTTCACTTCATAAAGGCCCGTTAACAATGAAAGACCAACGGAGAAGGGCTGCTTCGACGGAGAACTGGCAAGGGTGTAAGCGACCACGAATTCATTCCACGCAGCGATGAAAGTGAAGATAGCGGTTGTGACAATTCCTGGTAGAGCCAGCGGCAAGCTGATCTTTGTAAAGGTTTGGAAGCGGGAGGCACCATCGATCGATGCAGCTTCTTCAATCTCAACCGGGATGGACTGGAAGAAGCTAGAAAGAATCCAGACTGAGAACGCCATATTGAAAGATGCGTTAATCAGAATCAATCCGAGGTATGAATTGATCAAATGAAGCACCGACATCTCTCGGTAAATACCAATAAGGAGAGTAGTAGGGGAGAACATTTGAGTGACAAGTACCAGGAGCAAGAATGCCGTGCGGCCACGGAACTTATTGCGGGCGATGTAATAGCCAGCTGGCAGTGAAGCAATAAGGCCGAGGATCATCGTACAAAGAGAGATGATGACGGTGCTTCGGATGTACATTCCAAAAGGTAATTCTTGAAAAACCTTAATGAAGTTTCCAAATTCCCATGCCTTAGGTAAGTAGGTAGGAGGAATCTCTGTATTACTAGAATTTGGCTTCATTGCAGTGGAGAACATGGAAAGATAAGGAAACAAGAACAAAAATGAAACTAGCAAACCAGTTATCGAGAGCACAAAACCCTTGGACCGCTTCTGCAATTTATGTTTAGCTTTGGGGTTCATTTTTTATCCAAATCGCGCCACTTTGAGAGTTTAAGGAAAATCATGATGAGGACAAAAATAACCATGAAGTTACCTACTGCTAATGAAGCAGATTGTCCGATATCTTGGTCGCGGAAAGCCACCTTGTATGCAAAAGTAGTTGTGGTATCGGTTTCATAACCAGGTCCACCTTGTGTCATAACCCAAATGATGGGGAAAGAATTGAAGACATAAACTGAGTTAATAACGGCTGCGACGAGAAATGCTGGACGAAGCAATGGAAAAACAATTGCCCAGTAGCCCTTCCAAGGCCCCGCTCCATCTACGCGAGCTGCCTCCATGATGTCATGGGGGATAGATTGCAATCCGGCTAAGAGAACATAGGTAGTAAACGGAAGCGAAACAGCGATTCCGACAACGAGCAAAACCATAAAACCCGTTTTTGGATCGCTGAGCAAGTCCACAGGCTCTTTAATAATGTGTAAATCTTGCAAGACTAAGTTAAAAACGCCGTAGTAGCCGTTAAGGATCCACTTCCATGACGTTGAAGTGATGACTAGAGATGCAGCCCAAGGGACAATTACCGAATATCGAAGAAACTTCTGTCCAATAAATTTTGCATTGAGCAGCTGGGCTAATGGCAGGGAAATCGCCATGGTCGCAGCGACCACTACGACAAGCCAAATTGCTGTTCTGAAAAGCGTGCCTTTGATGTCGCTGTTATCAAAGAGTGATCGGTAGTTATCTAAGCCGGCCCACCCTTTAAGAAGGCCACTGATATCCACGCGTCGAAACGACATAAGGAAAAGTTCGACGGTTGGCCATAGAACAAAACCAACGATGAGAAAGAGTGCGGTCCCGAGCCATGGGAGGGCCTGCAAAGGCGTGTCATTTGCTCCGACCTTCTTGCTCAAAAGAAATCGCCCCCTAAGAATGTTCACAAATCATAGACGTATCACTCGGTAGATCAAATATTAAAATTTTTTTAAATTAGCCAAATTGGTTTTGATTAAAGTTTCAAGAAGAGGAGGCTGGAAGTGCAGGATCTGCACTTCCGAGCCCCCTCCCTTCTCAAACTATTTATCGCTTAATGAATGCGACAAATTGTGAAGAAGTGTTAGGCGTTAGCCTTATCGCACTTCTTCTGGATGTCTTGCAGCGCCTTTGTTGGGTTCGACATAGCGTTTGCCATCGAAGGAATAATCGCTGACTTACATGTTGACCAAGAACCAATAGTTCCTGGGTAGAAGATTGCCTTAGGCAATAGGTCAATGTATGGCCCAATGATTGGATCCTTGGCAGCAATTGCGCCAGCAGACTTAGTGGCCGGAATAAATCCACCAGCTGCTTTTAGGAATCCTTGGTAGTTCTCTGCAACAAATAGGAAGTCCAAGAACTTCTTGATTTCTGCAGAGTGACCATTGGCCTTGTAGCCCTTGAAGTAATCCTGGACTCCGAGTGTTACGTCAGATTGTCCAGTGTTGTGAGGGAATGGTGCTGCGCCCCATTTGATTGCAGCTCCACCATTCTTGCTCAACCAGTCAGGAAGGAATACTCCACCGTCAACCATTGCAATCTTGCCCTTAGCAAAGAGCGTCCATGCGCAGTCGGTACGGTTACAAGTTCCTGGATTTGGCTGTGTGTACTTAAGGCCAACCATCTTGCGAAGGAAGTTAAGTGCACCCAAGTATTGTGGTGTGTTAATGGTGTACTTGTTTGTCTTAGTGTCATACAAACGTGCACCATTTCCGCCGCCCCATACTGTGAACTCTGCTTGGGCTTCTTCAACGCCAAGTGGGAGACCTAGTGGGTAGACAGTTGGGTACTTTGCCTTAATCTTTTTGGAAGCAGCAAGCAAGTCATCCCATGTAGCTGGAGGAGTTGCAACGCCGGCACCCTTAAGAATGTCTTTGTTGTAGAAGAATGCGCGAGCTGATGCAAGGTCTGGAACTGCATAAGCAACACCCTTGTACTCAGAGTTAGTCATAAATGCAGGAATGATGTCAGCAAGAGTTGCAGCGCTAACAATGTCAGTTGCCTTGTAAAGCAAACCTGCAGCAGCTTCACCTGAGAACTCGTCGTTGTTAACGATGTCTGGTGACTGTCCTGATGCAATAAGAGTCTTTACCTTGGTACCGATTTCTGGCCATGCAACAACATCGAGGTCAACCTTGATGCCAGCATTTGCTGCTTCAAAGCGCTTGATGAGGTCTGTGTAATAAGGAGTCATAGCATCTGTATAAGAAGCCATAACTAACTTGATATGTGTATCTGCAGCTTGTGCAGGTGCTGCAGTTACAGCAAGGCTGGTAGCCAAGCCGAGGGCTGCAATCGCCGCGACGCGGCGGGTGCTGATTTTTCTCATCTACTAGTCTCCTTACTCGGCCATAGGCCAAGTGATTGTGGGTGGTTCACCTCACCATGACAGGCGCCCTACGGGCAAGGAAGATTGGGTCACTTTTTGGTAAAGATTTCGCAATCCGAAAAATTACCAAATGCTCCAACCGCCATCGATAGTGAGGTTTTGCCCAGTCATATATTTCGATCCAACGGAGGCTAGAAAGACCGCTGCCGCAGAAATGTCATCGGGACCGCCCAAACGACGCATTGGTACCGCGTCATAGAAGGCATTGAGCATTTCCTGGCTCCCAGCCCCAGCCTTTTCATTCATTTCTGACCCCGCAAAGCCACCCGGTGACAGGGTGTTGATTGTGGTGCCATGCATGGCAAGGCGAGGGGCGAGATAGTGGGTGATTCCGTGGACGGCATGTTTGCTCGCGAAATAAGGAGCGATATCCCAATCCATTCCTGGATATAGAGCAGGGTTTCCGCCCATGCCTCCGTAGACCGAACCAATATTAATAATGCGCCCGAATCCTCGTTCCATCATCGATGGTGCAAAAACTTGGCAGAGTCGAAATGGCGCATCTACGTTGACGGCAAAAGTATTTCTCCATTTCTCCATAGAGATACTTTGCCAAGGTCCATATTCTGAAGCACCAGCGTTGTTGCACAGAACATCGACTCGTCCGGCGCCCTTTGCAATCTTTGCGATGCCTTCTTCATTGGTGATGTCGGCTGCAATTAAAACGGAATCCTTCTTGTGCTCTGACTTAATGAGCGCGGCGGTTCGCTCGAGTGCATCAAGGCGCCGCCCAACCAAAATGACATCAGCGCCAGCTTCAGCAAAGCCAAGAGCGATTTGTCGTCCGATTCCAGAACCAGAACCAGTGACAAGCGCTCGCGAACTTTCGAGTGAGAGAGATTTCAGCATGCGGAATACCTTTCGATGTGATGGGACTAAATGCAGAGTAGGGGATAGTCCCTACTATGAAAAGGTGCTCCGATAAGTTTTACTAACAGGTGAGAAATCTATTAACGGAGGCATAAATGAGCATTGCTAAAGATTTTGACCTAACCGGGAAACGCGCACTTGTGACTGGAGGCAGCGATGGGTTGGGTAGACAATTTACTGAAGCCCTTCTTGACGCAGGCGCAAGTGTTGTCATTAGTAGTCGTCGCCAGGATGCGTTAGATCAAGCGGTCAGTGAGATGTCGAAAAAGTATAAGAATATTTCGGCAGCCCAATGCGATGTTCGCGAGCAAAGTGATGTCGATGCCTTGGCAGAAAAAATTGGCGATATTGATATCTTGGTGAATAACGCTGGTTTGGCTCATAGGGCGGCTTGGGATGTTGAGCAGTCAGAAGATTGGCGCAAAATCATGGCCCTCAATCTTGAAGCGCCTTTCTGGTTGGCGCAAAAATTTATGCCTTCGATGGTGAAGAAAAAATGGGGCAGAGTCATCAATATTTCATCCATTTGTGGAATCTCCATGCTCAACCCAAGACTTTACCCAGGCCTTGGGGCAGATATGCCATCTTATTTTGCAAGCAAACATGGCTTAGTCGGCTTGACTAAATTCTTAGCCGCTCAAGTGGCCGAATACGGCGTGACTGTCAATGCAATCTGCCCAGGGCTTTTTGATTCACCGGCAAATCATGAGGTGTTTCAACCAGGACCATTGCTCACATCAGTTTCTGAAGCAACTCCAATGCGCAGAATAGGTGCCGATGGTGAATTACGTACCGCTTTACTTTATTTAGCTGCTCCCGGTTCATCTTTTGTTACTGGGCAAAGCATTGTCATCGACGGCGGATGGACAATTTGGTAAAGCAACCATGAGCAAAATTAGACTGGGAATCATTGGCTGTGGCGATATGGAAGGTGCGCACCAAGAAACTTTTAGTGCACTTGCCGATCGCGTTGTTATCACTGGCACTGCTGATATCGATATTTCCAGAGCGCAACATGCTGCTGCCAACTTAGGTGCCGAGCATGCTGTTCAAGACTATAGAGACCTTTTTCCTTACGTTGACGCAGTACTCGTTGTGACCCCGCACAACCTGCACCACGAAATGGGAGTGACATCGCTTAAAGCTGGAAAGCATGTTCTAATGGAAAAGCCCATGGCTGTGTCAGAGGCAGAGTGTTTAGATCTGATCCGGACCGCAAAATCTTCTGGGAAGACTTTGATGACTGCCTACCCAATGCGCTTTCAACCATTGGTCGTAAAACTTAAAGAACTCATTGATGCGAAGTATTTGGGCGAAATCTTTCATGTGGGCATTTACACAGAGCAGCACACCGAGCCACCACCAGGGCATTGGATTCGATCTGCTCAGCAACTCGGTGGAGGGCAGTTCTTTAGTCACGGATGCCATTACGTAGACTTGTTGCTCTGGTTTCTCGGTAATCCAATTAAGGGAGTCCATTTGGGCACTCGCCGTGGGACCCCGTGGATGGAAAAAGAAGGCACCAGTGATGCGGTGATTGTTTTCGAATCTGGTGCGATGGGCCATCATTTCGGAACATGGGGCGCACGTGCTACTCGGCATGGTTATAGCATTCATGTTCAAGCAGAGCGCGGGATGCTTGAAGCAGACATCACCAACGGAATTATCTATGCCCACCATGGCTTCAAAGGTCCAACTCCTAGAGGCGGCCTTGCCGGCACTCTCTCGCCTGATGTCAAAGATGCAGAAATTGTGATGCAATCGCACTCTGCTTCAAAGTATCTACAAGGCGAACTTGCTCACTTCTTAGACTGTATCGAAACTGGAGCTACTCCATTAACCGATGCTGCAGGCAGCCTCCAAGGACTACGTGTTATTTGGCGGATGGAAGAAGCTGAAGCGCAGGATCGTTTTGCTGATTTGCGCGGTTTAGGTTTGTCGCAGGTTTAATCTAAAAGTCCACGTAAGAGTTAGGCTAGAAGTTAATTGAAAGGATTGCAATGACACAAGCAAGACTTGCCGGGCAAGTAGCGCTGATTACTGGTGGATCACGGGGCATCGGTGCTGCAGTTGCGCGACTTTACAGCGCCAACGGTGCAGCGGTTGCAATTGCTCACGAACCTGATGCAAAGATGAAAAAACTTGCAGACGCCGTTGCCGATGAAATTAATAGCAAGGGCGGAAAAGCGATTTCAATTTCTGGAAATCTTGCTGATCCACTTTGCCCGCAGACACTTGTCGATGAGACAAGGAAAGCATTTGGAAATATCTCAATTATCGTCGCCAATGCGGCAGCTTCTTCTCCTACTCAGTGGAATCAGATCTCGACTGAGGAGTGGGACTTAGTCCAAAATGTTAATGTGCGAGCAACATGGTTGTTAGCAAAGGCAGCATATGAGGATCTCAAGAAGACTCAAGGGTCCATCATTACCGTTACCTCAGTGATGGTCGAGACTGGCCAAGCAGGCAAACTCCACTACTCAACCTCGAAATCGGCAATCATCGGCATGACTCGTGTCCTTGCGCGAGAACTCGGACCTGATGGAATCCGTGTCAACTCAGTAATGCCTGGCGCAATACAAACAGAACAGGAATTAGAAGAATCTCCAGATCAAGATCGCGTGGCAGAAAATATCTTGCCAAAGCAATCTCTCAAACGCCGTGGAGTTTCCATGGATCTTGCTGGCGCATTTCTCTTTCTTGCAAGTGCCGATTCTTCCTTCATCACGGGTCAAGTCATCAACGTCGATGGCGGATGGGTTATGTACTGATTTCAACTGTCTGTAATCAAGAAAAATGTGAGTCTGCTTGATTTAAATAGGATGCTTCTATCTAAGCATTACTATGGATTCCGTGAAGTCAGAGTTTCAAGTTTCAATAACAGAAGCGGTTGGGATGATTTCGGACCCTGACTCTTTAGTTCGAGTTGTTTTGTCTGGCCAACGTCGAGCTATGTCACCCCCATACGACCGTATTGATATTCGCCCGGTTTCGATCAAGGGGAAATTGCTTTTGCAGCTCATGGAAAATGATGGGCGCCAAACTACAACTCGTAATCTTGAGCCAGGGGCTCTTAATGTTGTCGAACTTCTCACAAGTGGGTTTGCAAATATCTTAGTTGAAACAACTACCGGGTCATTAACAGTAAAGATAACAAAGAAAGGTGAAGCTCTTGTTCACCGAGAAGAGGGTCAGCGCGAGCAAAATCTCGATCATGATCGAGTGAAGTCCAGATTACTCAGTCCCGATGATCCCTTCTTGCGCGAAGTGGGTATCGCAGATGATCAAGGTCGGATTAAGCCATCCAAGCAAGACAAATACAAACAAGTCGAAGAGTTCTTGCGCCTGCTTGCTCCCACTCTTACCGCGGCGATTGAAGCTGGACACATTGCACCGCCAACCGAGGAGAAACCACTTTCCATTGTTGATTTGGGATGTGGGCACGCCTATCTAACTTTTGCAGCGCACCAGTATCTAAGAAGCGTTGGGGTTAGCGTTCACGTTACTGGCATAGATGTCCGTGAGCCCTCGCGGATTCGAAACATTGAGATTGCAAAGAAGCTAGGGATTTCATCAACCATAGATTTTCTCGCTGAAGAAATCGCTCAGACATCGCTGACTCAAGCAGATGTGGCGATCGCCCTTCATGCATGCGATACGGCAACTGATGATGCAATTGCTTGGTCGGTTAACCACGATGCAAAACTTTTGCTCATCGCACCTTGCTGTCACCATGATTTACAGAGGCAACTCAAGGATGCCCCTGAGCCGTGGTCGATCATTACAAAACATGGGCTCATGAAAGAGCGGCTAGGAGATTTACTTACTGACGCCCTTCGTGCACAAATTTTGAAGATCGTTGGCTATCGCACAGAAACTATTGAATTTGTTGGGGGAGAGCACACTCCTCGCAATTTGATGATTCGTGCTGTGAAAACCGGAGCAAACCCTGATGCAGCAGATCTATCTCGGTATAAAGAATTGACTGCCATGTGGAATGTTGTGCCTGCGCTGGCAAAGCGCCTATCGAGTCGGCTAGACCGCCTTCTAAAATAAATACGTAGGGCCGAGTTCGTCCGTTACTCTGTACCCATGTCCAAAGTACTTGCATCCCTTCCTACTGGAGAGCGCGTCGGCATCGCATTTTCGGGCGGGCTAGATACTTCAGTAGCTGTTGCTTGGATGAGAGCAAAGGGTGCGATTCCTTGCACCTATACCGCTGACCTGGGTCAATACGACGAACCCAATATTGATTCAGTTCCAGATCGCGCAAAAGAATATGGTGCCGAAATTTCACGCCTTGTTGATTGCAAGCAGGCACTTGTCGAAGAGGGTCTTGCAGCAATTGCCTGCGGGGCATTTCATATCCGCTCCGGCGGAAAGCAATACTTTAATACAACACCACTTGGTAGAGCCGTGACTGGCACTCTGCTCGTGCGCGCGATGCTGCATGACAAAGTTGAAATTTGGGGCGATGGTTCAACATATAAAGGAAACGATATCGAACGTTTCTATCGTTATGGCTTGCTAGCAAATCCAAACTTGCGCATCTATAAACCATGGCTTGATTCAGATTTCGTGAAAGAACTTGGTGGACGCAAAGAAATGTCTGAGTGGCTTGCAGCTGCGAAGTTGCCCTACCGCGATAGTGTTGAAAAAGCCTATTCAACCGACGCAAATATCTTGGGCGCCACCCATGAAGCTAAAACTCTAGAACAACTAGATACCTCCATCGAGATCGTGCAACCGATTATGGGTGTGCGTTTCTGGGACGAGTCAGTGGCGATTAAGACAGAAGATGTAAAAATTACCTACCTTCAAGGTCGTCCGGTTGCAATCAACGGAAAAGAATTTGGCGATGTTGTAGCTCTCATGCGCGAAGTTAATGCCATTGGTGGTCGCCACGGATTAGGGATGGCAGACCAAATTGAAAATAGAATTATCGAAGCCAAGAGCCGCGGTATTTATGAAGCTCCAGGGATGGCGCTCCTTTTCATCGCATACGAAAGACTTGTCAGTGCGATTCATAACGAAGACACCATTGCCAACTATCACGCAGAAGGTCGCAGACTCGGCCGCCTCCTCTATGAGGGACGTTGGTTAGATCCTCAAGCGTTGATGCTCCGCGAATCTTTACAACGTTGGGTGGCATCTGCTGTAACCGGCGATGTCACGATTCGCCTTCGTCGCGGAGATGATTACTCAGTGATAAATACAAGCGGACCTGCACTGAGCTATCACCCAGATAAGTTATCGATGGAGCGCACAGAGAATTCAGCATTTGGTCCAGTTGATCGCATTGGGCAACTCACTATGCGCAATCTCGACATTGCAGATACTCGCGCAAAGCTTGAGCTATATAAAGCCCAGGGTCAACTAGGTGATGGACATTTTGAGCTGATTGGCAAGTTGGAGATTGGTGGAGCAGATGCAATTTCTGCACCAAACAAGGCCCGTGAATTAAATGAGCCGCTCAATCGCGCAGCCATGGAAACAGGCTCTGACTAACTCCATGACCTCCAGCCCTTTTGATGTCATCACAATTGGACGAGTCGGAGTAGATCTATACCCTTTGCAAGATGGCGTTGGATTAGAAAACGTTTTAACTTTTGGAAAATTCCTTGGTGGGAGCGCAACGAATGTTGCGTGCGCTGTTGCAAAGCACGGATTGAAGTCTGCGGTAATTACTCGTACGGGTAATGACCCTTTTGGTAAGTACATTCACGAAGAACTCATTCGCCTTGGAGTCAGCGATATATTTGTTTCGGGAGTTGAAGGATTGAAAACTCCCATCGTTTTTTGCGAGATCTTCCCGCCAGATAATTTTCCGATCTATTTTTATCGTGAGCCAAAAGCTCCTGATCTTGAGATCTATCCCAACGAACTCGACCTGCAAGCGATATCTAGCGCTCGTATCTATTGGTCAACTGTTACCGGCTTATGCCAAGAGCCAAGTCGGGAGTCACACCATGTGGCTTGGAAAGCGCGCAATCGCAAAGAACATACGATTTTGGATTTAGATTATCGAGCAATGTTCTGGGAGTCATCCTCTCTTGCTAAAGCAGAGGTAGCAAAGGCTCTTGGAAATGTAACCATTGCAATTGGCAACAAAGAAGAGTGCGAGATTGCAGTGGGTGAAACTGATCCTCATCGCGCTGCAGATGCATTATTGGATCGAGGCGTTGAAATTGCAGTTGTGAAGATGGGACCAAACGGTGTGCTTGCAAAAACTCGAAACGAAACTGTCGAGGTCGCCCCGTATAAGATCAACGTTGTCAATGGATTGGGTGCTGGAGATAGTTTTGGTGGGGCTTTTTGTTTCGCGCTACTACAAGGATGGGACCTAAAAAAGATTCTTCAATTTTCTAATATCGCAGGTGCTATTACTGCTGGCCGTCGTGAGTGTTCGACCGCTATGCCCACCACTGCCGAGGTTCTGGAAATTCTAAAGCTGGCCTAATATTTCTAATGTTGGCCTCATTGATCGCTGGCGGGCTACCTATCGCGCTAGGCCTATCGACCAGTTTCGCTACCTGCTCAAGATGTAATAGATTTACAGACCTGAGTGGATATAGAAATGGTGCAAAATGGCAAATTTACCTGTTGTCCCGCATTGGATTAACGGCGCAAAATCCGTAAGTACATCTGGGCGTACCGCGCCTGTCTATGATCCAGCCCTTGGCGTTGAGAGCAAGCACGTAGCACTGGCTAACGCTGCCGAGATCAATGCTGCAGTTGCATCAGCCAAAGCCGCATTTCCTGCTTGGCGCGATCTTCCACTCGGACGCCGCCAAGCAATCATCTTTAATTTTCGCGAACTTCTTAATTCCCGTAAAGCCGAACTCGCTGCGATCATTACAGAAGAACATGGCAAAGTTTTATCTGATGCCCTTGGTGAGGTAACACGTGGACAAGAAGTTGTGGAATTTGCAGTTGGAATCCCTCACTTAATGAAGGGTGAGTATTCTGAGAATGTTTCCACTGGCGTCGATGTTTATTCGACTCGTCAGCCGCTAGGTGTTGTTGGAATTATCAGTCCGTTTAACTTTCCTGCAATGGTTCCGATGTGGTTTTTCCCTATTGCTTTGGCAGCAGGCAACACTGTTGTGTTGAAGCCCAGCGAGAAAGACCCATCGGCTGCAATTTGGATGGCGGGACTTCTCAAAGAAGCCGGTCTTCCTGATGGAGTTTTTAACGTCCTCAACGGGGACAAAGAATCAGTAGATGGCTTGTTATCTCACCCCGATGTCAAAGCAATTTCTTTTGTGGGCTCCACTCCAATTGCACAGTATGTCTATGAAACTGGTACACGATCTGGCAAGCGCGTACAGGCACTGGGTGGAGCGAAAAACCACATGCTGGTATTGCCAGATGCTGACCTTGAATTAGTTGCCGACTCGGCAATCAATGCTGGATTTGGTTCTGCCGGTGAGCGTTGTATGGCAATTTCCGTTGTTGTAGCAGTTGAACCAGTTGCTGATGCGTTAATTGAAAAAATTGTTACGCGAATGAAGGCACTCAAGGTCGGAGATGGACGTAGGTCCTGCGACATGGGGCCATTAGTGACGAAAGTGCACAGAGATAAAGTTGCTTCATATATTGACCTTGCGATTAAAGATGGCGCAACCGTGCTAGTCGATGGCCGTGAAACTAAGGTTGACGGCGATGCAAATGGATTCTGGCTCGGACCAACTCTGATCGATAAGGTTCCAACAACTTCAAAGGTCTACACGGAAGAAATTTTTGGTCCAGTGCTTTCAATTGTGCGAGTGAAGAGTTATGACGCAGGTGTTGCACTCATCAATAGTGGTGCATTCGGAAACGGCACAGCCATATTCACCAATGATGGTGGGGCAGCTCGCCGCTTCCAGCGCGAAATTGAAGTAGGAATGATCGGTATCAACGTTCCAATTCCAGTGCCTGTTGCTTACTTCTCATTCGGCGGATGGAAGAATTCTTTGATGGGCGATACAAAAGCTCATGGCGCAGAAGGCGTTCACTTCTACACGCAAGGAAAAGCCATTACCAGTCGCTGGCTAGATCCAAGCCATGGTGGGATTAATCTCGGATTTCCGCAAAACGGATAAGTACTATGGTTATTGACGAATGGTTCTTCCCTCGCGAATCTCTTGCGAGCCCGGGTTGGGAATCAGTCGTCGATGCAACTATCGAGGGTTGGCAATACACAGGACTTCGGATCGCCCACCTTGGCAAGGGTCAATCTGCCCAACTGAATGCACAAGCAATCGAGCGAATTATTGTTCCTCTTTCCGGGTCTTTTGATGTGACTTATCAATCATCTGATGGAGTTGAAAAGAGCCAACATCTGCATGGACGCACGAGTGTTTTCGATGGCCCTACAGATTCCCTTTATTTACCAATCAATACAAGTGCAGTTGTTTCCGGAACAGGACGCGTGGCCGTTGCTGAAGCACCTGCTGATGAATCTTTTCCTATTGCCTATATCCCGCGAGAAAGTGTCGCCGTAGAGATGCGTGGAGCCGGGAGCGCCAGTCGCCAAGTGCATAATTTTGGAACTCCAGGAAATCTCAATGCAAGTCGAATTATCGTCTGTGAAGTCATCACTCCTGCCGGTAATTGGTCGAGCTATCCACCTCACAAGCACGATGAATACAAAGCGGGATCAGAATCTGAATTAGAAGAGATTTATTACTTCCAAACCGATGTAGAGCGCGGCAACGAAACATCGACCGCGACAGATCCGATTGGATATATTCGAAACTACACATCCGCTGCAGGAGATATCGAAACCTTGGCAGAGGTGCGAACTGGCGATATTGCGCTGGTTCCATTTGGTTGGCATGGTCCATGTGTTGCCGCTCCGGGGTATGACATGTATTACCTCAACGTGATGGCAGGGCCAGGTCCAGAGCGATCATGGTTGATTACCGATGATCCGGCGCATGCGTGGGTTCGACAAAGTTGGACAACACAGAGCGTTGACTCCAGACTTCCCTATATGCATCCGAAGAAAGAGGTAAGTCCATGAGTTCGCGCCGCATGACCGTGAGCCAGGCCCTCGTTGAGTTCCTCTCGCATCAATGGAGCGTTGATGGGGATATCCGCCAGCGCACAATTGTTGGCACATTTGGAATCTTCGGTCATGGAAACGTTGCGGGAATTGGACAAGCCCTCAAACAGTATTCCGTTGAACAACCATCTTTAATGCCGTATCACCAAGCTCGAAACGAACAAGCGATGGTTCACGAGTCGGTTGCTTACTCCCGTGTGCAACGTCGGCGCGCAACATTTGCTTGCACGGCATCAGTGGGTCCTGGTGCCTCAAATATGTTAACTGGTGCTGCACTTGCTACCGTAAATCACCTACCAGTTCTCTTGTTGCCATCAGATACCTTTGCTACCCGTGTCTCTGATCCAGTATTACAACAACTTGAGATGCCGCATGATGCAACCCTTTCCGTGAATGACGCATTCAAACCTCTTTCACGTTTCTTTGATCGTGTAAATCGGCCTGAGCAACTCTTCTCCGCCGCACTCAGTGCAATGCGAGTCCTCACTGACCCAGTAGAAACTGGCGCGGTCACAATTTCGCTGCCCGAGGATGTGCAAGCAGAAGTCTTAGATGTTCCAGCAGAATTTCTGGCAGATCGTGAATGGGTATTCAGGCGTCCTCGTCCAGATCGGGGATCAATTCACGAAGCAATCCGAGCGCTTCGTTCTTCCAAACGCCCCATGATTATTGCCGGTGGGGGAGTCATTTATTCAGACGCACATGCCGCACTACGCAGTTTTGTTGAAAAGACAAAGATTCCTGTCGGTACCTCTCAAGCAGGCGTCGGCTCATTACATTGGGATCATCCGCAATCAGTAGGCGCAGTTGGAGCAACGGGTACTACAGCAGCAAATCGTTTAGCAAAGCAAGCTGATCTCATTATTGGTATCGGCACTCGATATAGCGATTTCACAACTGCAAGTCGCACCGCCTTTCAAAATCCTGCCGTGAAATTTATTAATATCAATATCGCATCCTTTGATGCCTTCAAGCATGGCAGCGCAACACCGATAGTTGCAGATGCACGTGAATCCTTGTTGGAACTGATTGCAGAAATCGGCAACTATCGAATCGATTCAGAATTTGAAAATGAAATCACAAAAGAGATCAAAGGATGGAATGAAGTTGTTGAGGCTGCTTTCTTACCATCAGGACGTGAGCTTCCAAGTCAGGCAGAGATTATTGGCGCGGTTCAAAAGGCATCTTCTGAGCGGGATGTAGTGGTTTGTGCTGCTGGCTCTCTCCCCGGTGATTTACATAAACTTTGGCGAGTACGTGACGACCTGGGTTATCACGTTGAATATGGATATTCATGTATGGGATATGAGATCGCTGGCGGAATTGGCGTGCGCCGAAGTGCACCGGATCGCGATGCCATTGTGATGGTTGGCGATGGTTCATATTTGATGATGCATACCGAAATTGTTACTGCGGTTGCTGAAGGAATCAAAGTTATCATCGTCCTAATTCAAAATCATGGGTATGCATCCATTGGAAAGCTCAGTGAAGATATTGGTTCGCAGCGCTACGGGACTAAATATCGCTTCAAGGATGCCAAGGCTAATAGTTTTGAAACGGGCGATCCATTGCCAGTTGATTTGGCAGCTAATGCGGAGAGCTTAGGAATCGATGTTATTAGAATCCAGCCAACCAAGAATTCAATTGAGGATCTCAGCAAAGCAGTTACTAAGGCCAAAGCATCTAATCGCGCAACGCTCATTCATATCAATAGTGATCCGATGGCATTTGCGCCGGGGAATGAAAGCTGGTGGGATGTTCCTGTTGCTGAAGTTTCGATCCTTGAATCAACGAAGTCCGCACGAGCCAATTATGAAATTAAGAAAAGCATTCAAAAGCCATACCTCGGTGGCGGCGCAAGCGAAAGGAATAAGCAATGAGCAATCCTGGAATCCGAATCGGAACCGCTCCAGATTCTTGGGGGGTGTGGTTTCCAGATGATCCGAAGCAAATTCCTTGGAATCGATTCTTGGATGAAGTCGTTGCCGCGGGTTACCACTGGATCGAACTTGGCCCCTTCGGATACTTACCAACCGATTCCAATCAACTTCAAGACGAACTAGCAAAGCGCGATCTTCAATTATCTGCCGGCACTGTTTTCACTGGATTACATAAAGGCGATGATCAGTGGAAGCGCGCATGGGATCAGGCTCTCAATGTTGCCGGGCTAGTATCCAAACTTGGAGCAGAGCATTTAGTTGTCATCCCAGATTTATGGCGTTCAGATTCCACCGCAGAAGTACTTGAGTCGCGCACTCTTGATTATTCGCAATGGAAAAAACTGGCTGCTGGACACGACAAACTAGGCAAAGCCCTGCTTGAGGAGTTTGGGATCAAACAGCAATTCCATTCACATGCCGATAGTCATATTGGCACCCACCAAGAGGTCGAGCGATTCTTGAATGAGACTGATAAGAAATATACAAATCTCTGCCTCGATACCGGTCATCTTGCCTATTACCTAGGCGATAGCGTGAAAATGATTAACGCCTATCCAGAACGAATTGGATACCTACACCTCAAGCAAGTTCATCAAACAATCTTGGCCGATACGTTAAAAAATGATCTTCCATTTGGTGTGGCAGTTGCTCGTGGAGTAATGACTGAACCACCCGGTGGAGTCCCAGAATTTGCACCGATCATTGAAGCAACAGCCAAACTTGACTCAGAGATATTCGCAATCGTCGAGCAAGATATGTATGGCTGCGATATCGATTTTCCATTTCCTATCGCAAAGCGCACGCGCGAACACATTTTTAGCTGTACCAAGATGGCCAGAATCCGTTAACCCCCTATTACAAAAAGGAATATGTGATGTCAGAGCTCAAAGTTGCTGTTGTCGGCGCGGGGATGATGGGTGCTGATCATGTAAAGCGAATTACACAACGCATAAAAGGCGCGCAAGTAAGTTGGATTATCGAGCCAGATCTTGCACGGGCACAGGCTGCCGCTATTGATACACCAGGGGCAAAGGTTGCTGCAACGTTGGATGAGGCAATAAACAAAGGCGACATTGATGCCGTACTCATAGCATCGCCTGGACAGTTTCATGAAGCAGGAATGATGACTACTTTAAAGGCTGGCCTTCCGACTTTGTGCGAAAAACCTCTGACTCCCGACCCCGAATCCGCATTGCGTGTAGTAGAGGCGGAGCAAGCCTTAGGGAAGAGATTTATTCAAGTGGGATTCATGCGCCGATACGACAAAGAATATATGGAGCTGCATGATCTAATTGCTGCAAAAAGCATGGGAGAGCTATTAGGGCTTCGCTGCCAACACCGCAATCCCTCAGTTCAAGATTCTTACACCAATTCAATGTTGATCACCGATTCAGTCGTTCATGAGATTGACATCGTTCGCTACCTGACCGGATCTGTCATCAAAGCAATCGAAGTAAAGCATTTTCGGCGAAATAGCACTGCACCCGAGCGCTTAAACGAGCCAATTCTTGCGCTCTTAGAAACCGAATCTGGAATTCTTGCTGATGTCGAAATGAATGTCTCTGTAAAATTCGGATATCAAGTTAAGACCGAGGCTCTGTTCGAAAATGGAATTATGGAGATCGGGCGCACATCTGGCTCAACAAAGTGGCAAAACGGCAAGTTCGGTGGCGAGGAACACCTGTCTTATACAACGCGATTCAACGATGCTTATGATTTTGAAATCCAGCAATGGGTCAATTCAACAAAACTGGGCCAGGTACACGGTCCTTCAGTTTGGGATGGTTACCTTGTTGCAGCGGCATGTAAAGCAGGAGTCGAAGCGATGGAAACCGGCAAGCGCGTAGACGTGAAGTACGAAAAGGCGTTGCCCCTATACAAATAGGTTGACGTCGCGCCTAATCAGTTTGTAGTTGAGGCAAATCTTTAAACCAATTCAACGCTTGAGGATTGGCCAGGGCATCGGTATTTCGTACCTCTCGGCCGTTAACTATGTCGCCGACCGCAAGCTCTACAAGTTTGTTGCTTTTTGTGCGGGGTAATTCGGGAGCGGCAATAATTTTTTCTGGTACATGGCGAGGGCTGGCTTGTGTTCGAAGTGCTTTCTTTATCTCTGCGGTGAGGGTTTCATCAAGGTGTGACCCTGATTTAAGAGTAATGAAAAGGAGGACCCGCGTATCTCCATCCCAATCTTGCGAGACGGCCAAGGATTCCTGAATTTGTGGGAAAGTTTCAACAACTCTATAAATTTCAGCGGTACCAATGCGTACACCTTTTGAATTTAGAGTCGCATCGCTTCGGCCATAAAGAGTAAATCCACCAGTCGCAGATTTAGAAGCAAAGTCACCGTGGGTCCATACTCCGGGAAAACCTTCGTAGTATGCACTCCGATAGAGCTCATCTGCTGGGTCATTCCAAAATCCCAGTGGTTTAGAAGGAAATGGCACAGTGCAGACAAGTTCCCCCTTAACATCGAGGTCAGCAGATTTTCCAGATGAATCAAAAACATCAGTTGCCATTCCAAGTGCTGGACCTTGTAACTCGCCTCGGTACACCGGCAAAGTTGGAATTCCGATGAGGAAACAGCCACAAATATCTGTGCCACCAGAGAATGAAACAAGGTGAACATCTTTCTTCACATCCGAGTAGATGTAGTCAAAACTCTCTGGACTCAAGACCGAACCAGTCGAGGCGATAGTGCGCAAATTCCTCAAAGCATGGTTCTTGATTGGACTGATGCCCTCTTTATGTGATGAATCAATAAATTTCGCTGAAACCCCCAGAAAGGTCAGTTCTTCCGACTCGGCTAGATCAAAGACCCGCATGGAAGTTGGATACATGGGGGATCCGTCGTAAAGAACGATGGTGACCCCGTGTTGCAAGACGCACGTCAACCAATTCCACATCATCCAACCGCAGGTCGTGAAATAGAAGGCTTTATCCCCCGGCTTGATTCCTAAATGATAAATGTGTTCTGCTGCGCCTTTGAGCAAAATCCCTGCACCGCTATGAATGATGCACTTTGGTTTTCCAGTTGTTCCGCTTGAAAAGAGGACGAAGGCTGGATGGTTAAATGGTAGACGTAAGAATGTCAGAGGCTTCCCACGGTGGGGAGCGATCCACTGATCAAAAGTAGTAAATAAATCGTGTTGATCCGCAATCAGAATTGTTTTAACCAACGTTGGAAGGCTGGCTTGGATTTCTTTCAATCGCGGTATGCAATCAAATTCTTTTCCGGCGTAAAAATAAGAGGAGGATGCAAGTAAGAATTTTGGTTCAATTTGCCCAAAACGATCAACAACGGCGCTAGGAGCAAAATCTGGCGATGCAGTACTGACAACGGCGCCAATGCTGATTGCGCCAAGTGCGTAGATCAGAGTTTCAGTGACATTGGGGACCCATGCGACAACCCGATCACCAGGCACGACCCCTTCTGCCCTCAGGGCACTTGCCACTGCGGCAACGCTTTCACGCAACTGCGCCCACGTGATTTCACTTCGAGTTCCATCTTCAAGAATCGAAACTATGGCGGTATCCGCATCCTTACCTTTTGCAAGTAAGTTTTCAGCCAGGTTGATTCTGGCATCAAGGAAAAATTGAGCATTCATGAAATCTTTACCAGGCTTGTAGTACTGGCTTCCCTTTTCGCCAACTATTGCAGCGTCGTCCCACACTTGTGACCAAAAAAGCCCAGGGTTCTCAATGCTCCACCTATGCAGATCAGAGTAAGAATCAATCGAAGTTCCAGTCTGACTTCTCACTACATTCATAAGCTGTGTAAGAGCGCTGGCCTTAATCTCTTGCGGCGATGGCTCCCATAATTTCACATCGCGATATTACGCGTTAAATGCCTTGGCAGGAACAAGACGCTTTGCTAGTGTCACCATGCGGTCTTTTTGACGTTGCCCTGAGGACAGGAGTTTTAGAATTTCTCACCTTTTGAATGGCAAACGAGTATTTATAACTGGCTCCTTTCAAGGCATTGGCCTTGGCATAGCAACTGTTTTTGCACGCGAAGGCGCATCAGTTGTTTTGCACGGCTTGGGGGATGAAACAGTTGTAGCAAACGCTGAAACCCAAGTAAAAAGCGCTGGCGCAGCCAAAGTTGAAAGTTTTGTTTCAGATTTAAAAGATTCTCTCGCAACTGAAAAGTTGATTGCGCAGATACTTGAAGGTGGCCCGATCGACATTTTGGTAAATAACGCTGGGATTCAACACACTGCGACTGTAGATCAGATGCCGCGCGAAAAGTGGAATGAGATTATTGCCGTAAATCTCTCATCATATTTTGACACTATGAGGCTGTTGCTTCCGCCGATGGCAGCACGCGGTTATGGTCGAGTAATAAACATCGCATCAGTTCATGGACTTGTGGCATCGGTTGCAAAATCTCCCTACGTTGCAGCAAAACATGGCGTTATCGGATTAACAAAAGTTGCAGCCCTTGAGTATGCATCCTCCGGTAGCCGCGAATCCGGTGGTATTACCGTCAATGCAATCTGTCCTGGCTGGGTTGAAACCGCCCTCATTCAACCGCAAGTTCAGGCACGAGTTGAGAAATTTGGCGGGGATCACCTGGCAGGCATTGCCGACTTGCTTAGTGAAAAACAACCATCGGGCAGAATGTCGAGCCCTCTAGATATTGGTGAATTGGCGTTATCACTTTGCGGCAACTCCGCACACAACATCACAGGGGCATCTATACCCATCGATGGTGGTTGGACGGCTCAGTAAGCACTTGCTATTGTTTGCCGCTCGCACTTTACATTCAAGCATTGCTCAGCCATAGGGGACTGTCATGAGAATTCAACACCGTCGAGTTTCAACTTCTGCGTTCCTTGCAGTATCCCTTTCGGTTGCAGTACTTATTCTTAGCGCCTGTGGAGGTTCAACTGTGTCGGATTCATCAACAAATATTCCAACTGTTAGCGGCGAAAAAGGTTCGAAGCCCACGATCTTTGCCCCATCTGGGAAGCCACCAACTACGCTAATAACTAAAGACATATTTGAAGGAACTGGCACAGCTGCTGTCACAACATCGACAATGACCGTCCATTACACGCTGATGGCGTGGTCAACTGGCAAGGTTGTTGACTCGTCATGGGATGGCGGATCACCTGCAACTTTTCCATTGGGTCAAGTAATTAAAGGTTGGCAAGAAGGTATTCCCGGTATGAAAGTTGGCGGACGTCGCCTTCTGGTAATCCCGCCTGATTTGGGGTACGGCGCTGCCGGTGGTGGGCCAATTGGGCCCAACGAAACTCTCATTTTCGTTGTCGATGTCGTAGGTATCGCTTAACTCATCGGAGAATTCACTAAGGATTCCGCTAGGAATCCAGGGAGAAGTTCTGGGCTAACTAGTCAAGAATCCTCTTTGTAAGGGTGAGAAGAAGGCGTTTCCATGGGCGCGGAATCAAATACTCCAAGAATTTGGTTCTCCTTCTCGCCTTTATGCTTTTAAATTGGTGCATTGATCTCAGGAAAATACATTTACCTGTATCGAGAAAACGGGCGAGTCCATACTCCGGACTACCGTTCCTTTAGTCCCAGCCGTAGCCTTCGTCATGTGAATATCCGCCAGTTTGAACCAAGCGACCTACCCATGATTCATGAGTTCTTTGACCAGATGGGCGTGGAGACTGTTGGGTTCTTCAACTATGACAACATAAATCGAAACTTCGCGGTGAAATTTGTTGACGAAAAGAATAAATCTATTATTCGGTGGTTAGCCGAAGAAGATGGAGTGATGATCGGTTATGTCTTCTTGTGGGATATAGACACGACTTTGCCGTGGTTAGGCGTTGCTGTTCGTGACGACCGCAAAGGGCAGGGAGTCGGAAAGAAACTAGTTGCGTTTGCTAATAATTGGGCTGAAGTAAATGGAAAAGGTGGAGTCCTACTCATTACCGCCAAACATAACGAACGCGGCCAAGGACTCTATGAATCAACGGGATATGTGAAGTATGGAGTCCACCCTTCAGGCGAACTTCTCTATATCAAGCGTTTTATTTCTTTCGTGGATCCCGAAACCGAAGGCAGATT
The DNA here is from genome assembly GCA_009698615.1 of Actinomycetota bacterium. Classification (GTDB taxonomy): domain Bacteria; phylum Actinomycetota; class Actinomycetes; order Nanopelagicales; family Nanopelagicaceae; genus QYPT01. Next base: position 109,902 of record WLPU01000003.1, read on the forward strand.
GCCACACATTCCAGGCTTTTAAAGTTTAATTTTCTGGGCAGCGGTGTAAAAAGATTTTACTCATCTAAAACTTTGGGATCGGAATCCATCGCGGTCCACCACTTAGAGCGACAGATTCGTCTGCTAGTTGCGGCACCGTAAATTGCCAACCGTGTTGATCTGTACTTTGCGTGGTGAGTTTATTTGCGAAGATCATTTCAGCCAGGGGGTCAACACTTGCACCTGGGGCAGAAAATTCAATTGAGTGCGTTTGTGCATCAATTATTGAAGCAATTTGTGAGTGCCAAGCATCATAAACATGCCAGGAGATCGGCACCTTTGAATCAGTGAGGTAATCATTCATATGGAGAAGGCGAGATAACCCGCCCTGGCACGTTGTATCCATACGGATGATGTCAACTGCTTCGGTATCAATAAAAGCTTGCGGATGGTAGAGATGAGTTTCTTCATCGCCACTTGCAAGTGGGACCGATAAAAGAGATCGAAGCTGGCGAAGTTCTGCAAGGCTACCTTGTACAAATGGATCTTCCACCCATGCTAGATCTAAACCATGAACAATTTTCATCGCATCTGCGGGAGTTCTACACGACCACGCAAGATCTGTGGCAACGGGACAAAGTTTTGTATCGAGTGCCGCGATAATGCGTTCGCGAGTGAGTTCTGGTGTTGCACCAACCGGAAGTTTTACTCCCTCTGCTCCCGCATCAACTGCTGCTTGCACCTCCCACGCAATCTCTTCTGGCCCACGCGAAGGTGGATAGCCGATAACTGCCCACGTAGATATTTTCTTTGTGGCTTTTCTAAATCGCTGGGCAACCGTGGTTTCTTGGCTTCGCGCTACCGCGTCGTGCACAGCAAGATCAACCAGTGAAAATCCTTTCAGCGCGGCGCCAGCCGAAAGTGAAGTGCTGGCTTGCCTCAGCAAAGTATCCCAAGCAACCAGGGGGTCGCCAGAAAAGATTTCCGAATAAGGCTTTGCAATCAAATTATTCACGGCTTCAGTCACTGGCGCTCCGCGATCTAATGAAAAAGAAGTACCGATAGTCCCATCGTCTAGTTCTGCAGTGACAACGCAATAAGTACGGGCTTTGATTACATAATTACCCAATTGCACAGGGTCAGGAAGTGTCAGAACAACTCGTCGCCCCCGAAGACTCTTGAGTTTCATCGGGTATTCAGCCTTTCGCTTTTGATCCTGAGCATGATTTGGACTCTAACATTTGCGCCGAACACACGGTAGCCTTCGTGGAAATTAATCACTGTATTTTCTCGCTATCCGTGAAATGTAAGGATTTTCAATGTGGCGCAATGATGCTGGGCTCAGCGGCAAGAGCGTTGTAGTCACTGGTGCAGCGGGAGGAATTGGTAGCGCCGTTGTTCAAGGATTTGCGCAAGCGGGCGCTCATGTTCTTCTTATCGATATGCCGGGGAAGTCACTAAAACAGATGTGCCAGGGATTGCCGGGGCTTGGACATAACTATTTAGAGATTGATTTATCGGACCTGTCCGGACATTCACTAATTTTTGAAACCGCCCAATCAATGGCACCACTTGCGGCCCTTGCACATTGCGCTGCAGTGTCACGACGACGCGCAGACGTTGATGATGTTACTGAAGCCGATTGGGATATTCAGTTAGATACCAATCTTAAAACAACATTTTTTCTCAATAGGGCAGCGCGCACATCTTTTAAGAAGCACAAAAGTGCTGGATCGATTATCAATTTTGCGTCCCAAGCCTGGTGGAGTGGTGGCTTTGGGGGATCAGTAGTTTATGCAGCGAGTAAGGGAGGAGTGGTTTCACTGACTAAAGGCCTTGCACGAGCATTTGCTGCCGATAGAGTGCGCGTGAATGCAGTTTCTCCCGGTGGAGTAGATACCCCGATGATGGTCGCAGATCAAACTCCCGAAGCTCTCGCAAACTTTGTTTCAATGATTCCAGTGGGACGATTAGCCAATCCAGAAGAATTAGTTGGAGCAGTACTTTTCTTGGCGTCGGATTCATCGAGTTATGTGACCGGTACCGTCATGAACGTCTCTGGCGGGCAGTTGATGTATTAGGCAAAGACGCCCTTATTTAAAATTGTTCGCTTAAACTTTGTATCACCCTAAGTCTGGCTATAGTTTTCCAGATGGGTAGAATTAAGACCATGAAGCGCTTGATTATGTTAACCGTCTCCGTAATTCTGGTTTGCACTTCTATGACTCCAGGCGCAGATGCGGCCGCCAAAGCTGGTGGATCTTGTAAGCAGTTTGGGGCATTCTCAACCTTTGCTGGCCTTAAGTACACATGCATTAAATCCGGCAAGAAATTAGTGTGGAGCAAGGGCGTAAAAGTCATACCACCTATGAATACTCCTACTCAATCGACAGATGATGACTCTGTCTATATTTCCAGACTGATTGTTTATCGCTATGTAAATGGAGTTTTAGAACGGCAAGCCACCACTTCTGGCAAGTTCTTTACTACCGATTCTCGTAAAGTTTCAACATTTGATCCCATTCGAGTCAAAGCCTACGAAGAGATTCGTGCCCAAATTACAAGCGCACCGCATCCAAATTTTGTTTTCAATTGGGATGTTAAGGCCAACTTCCCGCCCGAAATCGCCACATATAGCAAAGATTATGTGGAAGCAGCAGCAAGTTTTTGGGGTTGGGTTTTCAAAGAGCAAGTCAATGTTCCGGCTCAATTAGTAACAGAGCAAGATTTAGAATGGGAAAAGACTCAAGAGCTTAAATTCAGCGATACCGTCAATATCTTGACTCTCTTTACTACTGACGGCTATAAAAACCAGACCCCTTGGATGGGAGGTGGTGGGCACTACTGGCATAAAAGTCCGGATGATCCCAACACTTATTCATTACTGAATTTTCAAACACCGAGCTATGCCAGCACCGGGGCCATAGCCTCGACGTGGGTAATGGTTCCGGCGCACGAAGTGACTCACATAATCCAGGATTATTATCGCAAGGGAATCGGCGATCCAGATATCACGTCCTTTGATCTACGCACAAATGCAACTTTTCAAGAAGGCACCGCAACACTTTTTGGTTTTGGCATTGCGATGAAGAATCTTGGTTGGTATAGCGATGGTTTAGATGAGTATTTCTATAGCAATTTCAAGAACGACCGATACTGGAAACCTGTAACTACTTTGGACGACGTGATTAATGTTCTTCAGCAAACTGAAGCACGTACCAATGACTCCACGCATCAATCCTCATATCCCATGGGCGCGATGCTCTATGAATGGGTGATTGCTAAGTACGGATTCAATGCTTATGTAAGGATTTTGGAGAACCTGCCAAAGTATTCAGATTATTCTGACACCATCAAAGCCTCACTTGGAATAAGCAAAGCTGAGCTCTATAAAGGAGCCGCGCCATACATTCTTGCAGCCTTTAAGAGGGTCAAAATTTAATTAGGTTGTGAGAGACTCGAACCTCAATAGGGGCTATGTAGTCACGTAGCCCTAATGTGGATGTAATGGATTTTGGAATGTCTCCCTTATTAGGGATAAAGCCTGACATCTTTTAGGGTGTATAGATTTATGAGCAAACCAGCACCGTGTAAGAGTAGGCTCGATTCATGACTGAGCGTCAAGAATTTAAAGTTCTACGCACTTATGACGATTTTGAACTTCGCGAGTACCTGCCTTGCGTCATCGCCGAGGTGAAAGTTTCTGCCCAGTATTCAATTGCATCGAGTAGCGCTTTCTCCACATTATTTAATTACATTTCAAAGGGAAATAAGGCGTCAGAAAAAATCGCGATGACTGCTCCAGTAATCACCGCACAAAAGGCACAAGGATCGGAATCCGCCGAATGGTACGTCTCGTTTGTAATGCCATCCGGTAGCACCTTTGGTCACTTGCCACATCCCAACGATTCGCAAGTCAAATTACGCGAATTAGATACCGAAACATGTGTTGCCAAGTCATTCCGTGGAAAAGCAACCGATGAACTATCACGAAAGAAAGTTAAAGAACTTCGCGCAAGCGCTTCTAAAGCCAACATCGCGATCTCTGATGAAACGCGAATCTGTCGTTTTGATCCGCCTTTTAAACCTGGCTTCTTGCAGTACAACGAAATCGTGATTCCAGCGTATCTTGAGGCTATCTAGTTTCGGCTCGGAGATAGGTATATACAGGCCAACTACTTTTAGAATTTGGATCCAATTCTCGGATGCACAAACCCAAGTTGGTCGCGAGGGGCTCGAACTACATATCCTTCATAGACCACATATGGATTCAGTTGACCTTGATCCACAACCCATATTAGGGATGCGGTCTGGCATTTAATACATGTTGAACGGATTTAGGATTGATTTCGGCTTGGAATATTCCGATTTCTAGCCTGCAACGAGTATGTGGGTAATGTGGAATAAACTCGCCCCATGACTCTGCTACACATCCTGGACCTACTCTCTACATTCGTCTTTGCACTCGTAGGTGCACGAGTCGCAGCAGATAAGAGGTTGGATTACGGCGGCATTGCATTTATTGCAGCAATTGCATCTGTCTCTGGTGGAACCCTGCGAAATATCTTCTTAGGTCTTCGTCCCATCTGGATTATTGACCCATGGATTATCACCAGCGTCCTTGCAGCAGTAATCATTACCTTGGTCTTTAGAAGAGTGACTCATGTGGGAAAGACGCTTCTCATCATGGACACCTTTGGTCTAGCCGTTGCAACGATGTCAGGAACCCAACTCTCCTTTGAAATAGATGTCACCTGGTTTGCCGCGATTCTCCTTGGAGTTATCACTGCGGTAACTGGTGGGCTTTTGCGCGATGTTTTATGCCAACTTGAGCCCGTGCTTCTTCATCGGGAAACAATCGGCACATCAGCTCTCATGGGCGCAATTACCTTTGTTGCACTTCACCAATTTAGCTTTGGGGACAATATCTGCGCGATTGTCGGGGGAGCGGTGGTAATCCTGACCCGCGTTGTTTCAATCCAGCTTGACCTGCACTTGCCAAAATTCAGCAAGTAATCCACTAAGTGGGTTGTGAGGGACTCGTTATCAAACCTTCAAACCATTCCCTTTGACCCACTATGCGGATATATCCGTGCTTGACTCATCTCCAATATTAGGGATAGCCAGGGACAAATCAAGGGGATTGGTAGGTAGCCAGGCCATTTTGGGAGGTAAGAGCAGAAATGACTGCTCATATTCCCACTTGGCTTGATCTCCCCATTACCCTTTTGGAATGCGAATTAGGGGGAGTCTCTCCAAGGGTTTGTTAGTTGCCCTGGCACTTACCCTGATCCCAGATGCAGCAGTATCTGCCCAGAAAATAACTACTGGTAGTACCTGCAAAGTTTTGAACCAAAAAGTTGTTTATCAGAATAAGACTTATACCTGTGTTAAGTCAGGTAAGAAGTTGATCTGGAACAAGGGCGTTGCTGTAAAGAAGCCAACTCCAACACCAACTCCAACACCAACTGCAACTCCAACACCAACTGCAACTCCAACACCAACTGCAACTCCAACACCAACACCTACGCCAACACCTACGCCATCCCCGACACCTACTGGTCCAGCAAACAAAATTACGATAGATAATCTTGATCCGGTATGGACATCAATAGTCGCATTTAAGGAAGTTAATGATCGCATAATTGCCTTTGATTCCTCGAAATTGAATATAACTTACATAGT